>WRNG01000039.1 GCA_009776735.1 Dehalococcoidia bacterium
ACTTGGTGAAATCACCGATAAACAAGTCAAACTTTATAAATCACTAGGCGTCGATCCACCCTCGTTATGATTTACGGGAATGTAGGTTGCTAGCAAGCGGCTTCTTAGTTGTCCACATCCGGCGCATATATCGATTCCTCGCGGTACACGTAGCATCGTGCGTATGCCTCCAGTGATTAGTAATTTCTGAAAGGCGAGGACAGCTTCACGTCCAGACGGCAGATATCCAGACTGACCATTATCATTACCGATAATCAAATTCAAGGCACATGGGATGCCTTTGAGAAGCTTAATTAGTTTTTCCGCATCCTTTAAAGAATCATTTACTCCTGCGAACATGGCATATTCTACGTAGACCAATCGTCCCGTGCGAAAGGAGTATTCCTGACAGGCAGACAACAATTCAGCAAGTGGATACTTAACATTGAGAGGGACCAAGATGTCTCGCAACTCATCTTCCACGGCATGCAGAGAAAAGGCTAACTCCACAGGGGTATTATCACTTGCCAGTTGGCAAATTCTCGGTGTGATTCCGGCGGTGGATAACATGATTTTTCGCATACTGAAGCCCATACCTTGAGGCGAATTAAGAATGATTGCCGCACGCCTGACATTATCGTAATTTAGCAGAGGTTCTCCCATCCCCATAAAAACAATATTCGTCAAGGAATGACTTGTTTGTCTTTCGTTACAAAATCGCCTTTGAAAGAATAGCACCTGCCCGACAATTTCACCGGTAGTGAGATTGCGCGTAAAGCCTTGGCGACCTGTGATACAAAAAGGACAACCCACCGCGCACCCAACCTGGGAAGAAATACAAACAGTTCCGTGCTCCCGACCGGCAGAAGTCTGCGACAACATGAGAGTAGTTTCAATTGTGTTTCCATCTTCAAGAGCAAATAAGACCTTGTGCGTCAAACCATCGGCCGAAATACATTCCTCAAGAGCAACGGGAAGGTTTATTGAGAAACTTTGCGTCAGAAATTGCCTAGCCTGTAAAGAAATATCTGCCACTTTCTCAAAAGAGGATACCCCGTGACGATATACAGCCTTAAGCACACGCGAAACAGCCGATGGTGATAAGCCCCATTCACTAAATATGGTGGCTAATTCCGCCGGTGAATTGCCGAGTAAATCATACATGCTGTTCAGCGATCATATGTTCAATAGTTTTTAAGTCCTATTTCAGGCTCTCTTTTTGGTATTAAAGCGCCAACAACTTTTGGGCATTACCACCCAATATTGCCGCTTTGTCACTCTCTGAAAGTGGAAGTGCATTGATATGCTCAATTTCGCTATGGGCATTACTCCACGGAGCATCGGAAGCAAACAGAATTTTTTCGGCACCGTGTTTTTCGGCAATTTTTAGAAACTGTTCCGTGGAAAAAAACTCAAACCCCATTGAAGTATCCAAAAAAATCTCAGTGCCGGCTAAGTATTCTGCAACATCATCCCACTGTTCATGTCCACCTAAGTGAGCTGCCACGATTTTACCTCCTCGCATAGCCCGCATTACATTGGCAAAACGTTGTGGAGAGCTTTTAAACGGAGCAGGGAAAGCAGGGTCATAGCCCGCATGAAAAAGTAAAATGAGCCCTTTACCTAAAGCATAATCATAAATTCTAAGCATCCGATCATCGTCAAGCACAAAATCCTGATATTCCGGATGAAACTTGAGGCCTTTCAATCCCAGACTACCAACCAAATCAATAGCGTGTTTATAGTTATCAGTATGAGGGAAAATGCCACCAAAACCCACTATTCGGTCGGAAACTATGCTGGCAACCCATTCGTTAGCACTCTTTACCTGTGACTCCTTTGTGACAACCGGCTGTATCACCGAAACATCAATCCTCCACTGGTCCATTTTTTCCAGAAGTCCCGATAGTGTCCCATCGCTCACCGGAGGGTATAAATTGTCAATTTCTGATGTTAATACGTGCATGGCCTTGGTCGCCAGAGAATCTGGGAAAATATGGGTATGAAAATCAATTATCATAGTAAACCTCCTCTTCAAAACGAGCGTTAATTGTACGCAGTAAAATAGCTTGGCTAAAGCAATGTAGGAATATTTTTACCGAATTCCTCAGTAAGCATGGCGATATCCGGCTTAAGCGTTTGGCGAGTCTCATGCTCCTCAAGCAGTTGTATAGCCTTTGCATTGAAATGATTCAGCCGTTCGTCATAACCAAAATGAGATAATATTACTGATACCTCCAGAATCTTGTCACGAGAGTAGTCTCCATGACGTAGCTGAGCGTTGGGTGCTATGTGAATCATATACTCATTGAGAGCCCTTGTTAAGCCTGCGCCAAGCTCTTTGCCAGAAGCCGTAAGAAGGGAGAGCGCTTTGCGAGCCGACTGAGGTTTACAAGGAAAAGTAAGCCCGTTCAAAGCGGCATTCATGGCGTGCATTCCTTGGTCGGCGTAGAGATCACGATGCAGAAAAACTCCTTGCTGTGATTTAGCCGTAATGACCGGCATAGTAGATTCTCCGTATCCCACCACAGACCAACCGTCCAAGGCAAAAATAACGTCAGCTGTTTTCAGCGGTTGCTGGCTACGCGCTTTGTGATCTTCACCACAGGAAAGCAAATTGTAAAAAGGAAGAACAGCCGCCCGATTAATTCTTTGCAAGGTAAGATGAAGTGGTTCTTCAGTGGAAACGAAGCGTTGATTATCAACCAGTATAACGGCATCAGCTACCGGACCAATTGACTGCAAACAGGCAGAGGTATTGAAAACTGCGCTGAATTCATTGTTTTCCTCATTTTCAAACGGTAAAACTAACATGGCATAAATCGGCTTATCAACAATGCGCTCTTTTATAGCGCGGACTAACACAGCAAGACCTCCTGAACTCGTCCCGCCAGCCGCGCTGGCAGCTACCAACACCGCATCGGCCTCTTTTACTCGTGAATTGCTTTTTAATACATCCAGCAATCGCCGTGCCTCAGCCTGCATAATCTCCATGCCGAGTTCACTATCACGATCAGTGCCATGACCACGCGTCTGTTCAGAACCAATGAGTAATCGATGGGAAGAGTCAGATTTAATACTGGTTAATGCCGCCAAATCAGCCATAGCAGTATTAACCGCCAGCACTTCTGATACTATGTCAATCCCACGTAGTCCACGCGCACGCATTTGAATACGGGCAAACTCATCGGCAATTTGCCCACCACAATAGCCTAATCCAACCACCGCCAGTTTCATTGTTGATTGCTTTCGTATAATTATGTTCTGTAGGCACTATAACGTCTGCATGATAGGTTGTCAAATGCTGGGAAGCAATCTCAATCACTCCTATTGTCAAAGCAGAATATATGGGTTACTAAACAACCGCTATGGCAAATTTCAAATTTGATTTTTCAAGACTCTTGCTATATACTCATCCTTTCATTTTTTAGGAGAGAACTAAGGAGCAGTACTAATGCAGGATTATGGCTACCTTGCCCTTTTTCTGTTGGTGAGCATTGCGTTTGCCGTGTTCATGCTCGCTCTGCCTTTATTGTTACGCAAGCTCGGTATTTCTCCTTACAAACCCTCAAAAGTCAAGTCATCAACAGTCGAATGCGGGTTGGAAACAACCGGGCGTAGTTGGGTACAGTTTAATCCACGCTACTATTTCTTCGCTTTAGTAGCGGTTGCCCTTGACGTGATGCTTATCTTCATTCTCCCCTGGGCTCTTGGGATACAAGAGGCAGGGTGGCAATTCTTTCTTGGGGGTGCTATTTTTGTGGCTATCCTGCTAATTGCCTACATTTATGCTTGGCGAAAAGGTGCTCTGCAATGGAAATAGAGAGAGAGCCACTTACTTCTTCAACCGAAATTGAGAATCACGAGGGAGCCATCATTGAAGACTTGCGGGCCTCTTCACAGAATCCACTTTCCGACCCAACAGAGTGGCTTGAGAAGACGATTGAGCGCAATATTCTCCTCACCACAGTTGATGCTGCCATCAACTGGGCTCGTAAGACGTCTCTGTGGCCGGTTACCGCCTTTACCGCTTGTTGCACATTTGAATTTATCGGAGCGTCCTCTTCACGTTTTGATATTGCGCGCTTCGGAATGGAGGTCCTCCGAGCTTCACCACGCCAAGCTGATTTGCTGGTTTGCGGAGGAACACTCACTTGGAAAATGGCTCCCCAAATTAAGCGTCTCTACGAACAAATGGCTGAACCTAAATGGGTCATTGCTATGGGGGCTTGCGCCATTTCAGGTGGAATTTTCCATGATTCCTACTCAGTGGTTCCCGGTTATAATCACATAGTTCCGGTCGATGTTTACGTTCCTGGATGCCCTCCACGCCCGGAAACACTCCTCGCTGGCATAGAAAACCTACGCCGTAAAATTGCTCAGAACAGTATTAAAAAATCAGGCACAAAACGATGAATATCGCCGACAACCAAGAACTATCATCTCACTTGCGTACCCATTTTGGCGAAGGTATTATTGTCCACGGCGAATATGTCGAGATCACTATCGGTAAGTTCGAAAGGGTCGCCAAGTATCTAAAAGAATCACTGGGCTACGAATTTCTCAGCATGATTACAGCCATCGATTATATCGACTATTTCGAGCTTGTCTACCGAATTGAAGCCTTTCAGAATAAAGCAACTGTACAACTTAAACTGAAATGTGAAAAGGTCAAACCCGTAGTTCCGTCATTGTCGCACCTATGGTATGGAGCACGCCTTCAAGAGCGTGAGGTCTATGATCTGTTTGGCATTGAATTCAGCAATCATCCCAACTTAAAACGCATCGTATTGTGGGAAGGTTTCCAAGGATATCCGCTACGCAAAGATTTCAAGGTAAAATCATATGACGCTGGCAACTGAACAGTTTATTCTCAATATCGGGCCACTCCATCCGTCTACTCACGGCGTGTTCCGTATGCGCGTCACCATGGACGGAGAGACTATTCAGGACGTTGAACCTGTTTTCGGCTATTTGCATCGTGGTCTGGAGAAACTTTGCGAAAGTCATACCTATAAACAGAATATCCCTATTACAGATCGCTTGGATTACGTTTCTGCCATCAACAACAACTGGCCCTACGTGATGGCAGTGGAAAAACTGGCCGAAATTCAAGTTCCCCTGCGCGCGGAATACTTACGCGTTATTATGGGAGAACTCCAACGCATCGCCAGCCATCTTTTGGCTGTCGGCTCTCTCATGAATGATATGGGAGTATTCTATACCGCCTTCATGTATATGTTCCGAGAGCGTGAGAAAATAATTGACCTTTTGGAAATGGTTACCGGACAAAGGCTCCTCTACAATTACATGCGCTTTGGCGGGGTAAGCATGGACTTCCCCGCAGAGTTCATCCCAGCACTAAAGCGTTTTTTGAATATAATGCCCAGCTACCTTGATGAGTATGACAGTATGATGGCTGATAACGAAATTCTACTCTCACGGACTAAGGGAATCGGTATCCTTACCCCTGAAATGGCGGTCAACTCGTCCGCTTCGGGACCATTATTACGCGGCTCCGGGGTTAAATGGGATCTACGGAAAGATGCCCCATACTCGGTATATGACCGGTTTGATTTTGACATTCCTACTGGAAACAATGGTGACTGTTATGATCGATACCGAGTCAGAATGGAAGAAATGCGGCAGAGTATTCGTATCATTAATCAAGCGATTGAGCAATTACCTTCCGGCAAGGAAAAAGTAATGGTTCCGCTACGTATACGCCCACCCAAAGGCGAAACCTATTCACAGATTGAAGCTCCGCGCGGAATTCTGGGCTGTTATATTGTCTCAGACGGTTCCACTAAACCCTATCGTTGCCATTTTCGCGCACCGGCATTTATTAATCTGACACTGCTTCAAGAACTGCTTATCGGCCAAAAGCTGGCTGATGCCATTATCATTTTCGGCAGCATTGATTTATCCATGGGTGAGGTGGATCGTTAGATGAACAACTGGCTCATCTCGTTAGACAACTCTGTCGGCAATTTTTGGCTACAGTTTCTTATTATGGCAGTGTTCATTATTGCTTTCGTCATGAGTAGCGTTATCATGTTTATTTGGACTGAGCGCCGCGTAATTGCCCGGTTTCAAGCTAGACTTGGGCCCAATCGTGCCGGGCCGTTTGGCCTGTTTCAAGCAATCGCTGACACCGTGAAAATCCTCACCAAAGAGGACATTATTCCTTCACTGGCCGATAGAGTTTTATTTTGGACCGCACCAGCCATTGCTTTCATTCCCACGCTGATGATTATGGCTACTATTCCATTCATGAATGGTTTTCAAATGGTGGATCTCAATGTGGGCGTTTTATTTATCTCCGCTGTTAGCGCTATCAGCGCAATCGGGATATTTTTGTCCGGCGTTGCTGGCAATAATAAGTATTCCCTTATCGGTGCAATGCGCGAAATCGCGCAACTTATCAGTTTTGAGATTCCAATGGTGCTTTCACTGGCATCTTTGGTTATTGCCTGCGGCTCAATGTCGCTTACCCAAATTGTGGCAGCACAGAATGTGCCTAATATCATACTTCAGCCTTTGGGCTTCGTTGTCTTTATGGTAGCTATTTTGGCTGAAATCAATCGAACGCCTTTTGATTTAGTCGAAGCCGATTCCGAGTTAACCTGCGGTTTCAATACTGAATATTCGGGCATGAAATTCGCCCTATTGTATCTAACCGAATACAGTGAGGCCGTTGTTGGCGCAGCACTCATCACCACTTTCTTTCTCGGAGGATGGCGTGGGCCGTTCCTTCCCGGCATTATGTGGTTCGTGGTTAAAATGATAGCCAGCTTCATGTTCATCCTCTGGTTGAGAAGCACTCTTCCCAGATTACGCATCGATCAATCAATGCATCTGGCTTGGAAAGGCTTGCTACCTTTAGCACTAGTCAATCTGTTTGTTATAGCACTTAAAAATGTGTTCTTCCCTGATTTATCGCTTTGGATTAGCGTACCGGTTTACATTCTTGTTTCAGTCCTAGTAATCCTCCTATGGGCCGGATTTTTGCGCAAAGGGAGGAAATCTCTTGTCGTTTAGTATTTTTGGCACCGGCATGCTTAAAGGATTGGTGGTTACTTTCAAGAACCTCCTCAGGCGCCCTGTGACTGTACAGTATCCTGAGCAAAGATTGAATCTATCGCGTCGCGAAAGAGGCACCGTTCTAGCTTGGTCAATGGAGAAATGTATCGGTTGCTACACCTGCCAACAGGCCTGCCCTCATGGTTGTATCAGTATTGAAACCGCTCCAGAAGGAACTTTACTAAATGAGCCGGCTCCTTGCTCTACAAAGTGTCCGGCTCACGTTGACGCCGCTCGTTATATTCGTTGTATCGCGGACGGCAAACCTGAAGAAGCTGTCGCCGTAATACGCGAAAAAATCCCCTTCCCGTCTGTTTGCGCCTATATTTGTGCTCACCCTTGCGAAAACGCTTGCAACCGCAGGGAAATTGATGAAGCGATTTCTATTCGCAAACTTAAACGTTTTGCCGCCGACCACGATAATGGTGAATGGAAAAAAAATGTGAGACAATCTACTCCTACAGGGAAGAAAGTGGCCATTATTGGTGCCGGACCGGCTGGCCTCACCGTAGCGTATTATCTATCTCGCAAAGGGCATTCGATTAGAGTATTTGAATCACTTCCTAAAGCAGGCGGAATGATGAAAGTGGGCATTCCTGACTATCGCTTGCCCCCTACAATACTTGAAAAAGATATTCAAGAAATTGAAAACATGGGGGTAAAAATTGATACCAATAGTAGAGTTGAATCAGTTAGCGCCTTGATGTCACAAGGCTATCAGGCTGTTTTTGTGGGGATTGGAGCCCATCAGGCCATGGCATTGGGTGTGCCAGGTAATAATGATAGTGGCGTTTTGGGAGGGGTAGACTTTTTGCGAGAGATTAATCTTGGGCAGCATGTTCCTCTCGGTAATCGTGTCGCCATTATTGGCGGTGGCAATACGGCTATTGACTGTGCTCGTACCGCAATTCGCGAGGGGGCAAATGAAGTAAGCCTGATTTATCGACGAACTCGAGCCGAGATGCCTGCCGCTCCCGAGGAAGTGGAAGAAGCGGTGGATGAAGGGGTGCGGTTGGTTTTCCTAGCCGCGCCATCCAAAGTATTTCAACAAGATGGTAAATTATTTCTTGAATGTATTCGTATGAAACTGGGAGAAGAAGACTCTAGCGGCAGGTGTAGGCCCGAACCGATTGAGGGTAGTGAGTACATCACCGAGTTAGATCATATTATTTCAGCCGTTAGCCAGAGCCCCATTGTACCCAAAGAATTTGCCATGGAAATCGATCGCGGCAATAGGCTTATTGTCGACAAAGAAACCTTAGCCAGCAAAACTCCTGGAGTATACGCCGGCGGTGATGCCGTATTGGGACCGGCGACAGTCATTGAGTGTATTGCCCAAGGGCGAATCGCGGCAAGCTCAATTGACAAATATCTTGGCGGTAACGGAGATATAACCGAGATATTAGCCGCTCCAGAAGAACCGCTTTGCCGTACGGGTTCACCGCTAGAGGATTTTCGCCCAGCCGGTGACACCATCCCGCATGAAAGTAGACTTCACACCTATGAAGGCGTCGAAATCGGATGGGCTCAAAAGGACGCCTTATCCGAGTGTTCTCGTTGCCTGCGTTGTGACATACGGTATAAACCACAAAAATGGGAGCTTAAAGGTGGACAGTGTATTTACTGTGGGTTGTGTGTGGAAGCTTGCCCTTTTAACGCCCTGTTTATGGGCACTGAATATGAACGTTCAAGTTATCGTCTAGCCGAACAAGTCCTACAAAAAGAAGAGCTGCTAACGCCACAGGTCCGTCAAGCCAGTGGGTACTATCATCCCGAAATAGCCGCTACTTTACCTGAACAAACGCTCAGTATTGATGCTGAAAAAAAACCAAAAAATGGGGATAAAAAGTAACTATGGGCAGCGATTTGGCCTTTTGGGTTCTGGCTGTCACCGCAGTATCGGGCGCGTTGATGGTAGTAACCATGCGTAGCCTGTTTAGGGCCGCGCTTGGCATGATTTTATGTTTTTTATCCATTGCCGGACTATTTATCACCCTTACTGCTGAATATCTCGGCATGGCACAGATATTTGTCTATATCGGAGCTATAGCAATTTTGATTATTATGGCAACCATGTTGACTCGCCAAGTTGAACACAGCAATTTGCCATCACCATACAAATTCCCCGCTATTATCGGTGCACTGGCTTTCTTGGGGGTCTCCATTTGGGTTCTGCTGAACACCCAATGGTTTCTTGAAAAACTGCCACCAATAATACAGGACATCACACCCGTCAGTACATCCACCATCGGACTTATATTATTCGGCCAGGAAGGGCTTATTTTGGCAGTCGAAATAGCGGCTTTGCTTTTGGTTGCGGCCATTATTGGTGCCATCAGTGTGGCAAAGGAAAAGTGATATGGCAGTTGGTCTTACTCACTATTTAATTCTAGCCTCCGTGCTCTTCTGTCTCGGGCTGTATGGTGCGCTTTCACGCCGCAACGCTATAATAATCCTCATGTGCGTCGAGCTCATGCTCAACGCCGCCAACCTATTGCTGGTGGCATTCTCAAAAGGCTTCTTTGATTACTTGCTGATTGGACAAGCAGTCGTAATATTCAGTTTGGTGGTTGCCGCAGCCGAAGTATCAGTTGGGCTGGCCATTGTCATTGCCCTATATCGCCTGCGGAAAAGCATCGACATTAAAGATATTAACATACTGAAGTGGTAAAGAGATGAGTAGTATACCTAACGAACTGATTTGGTTCATTTGGCTGTTGCCACTACTGGCTTTCGCCATATTGGCTCCACTGATACGGCCATTCCCTGGCAAGGCCGAATCAGCCAGTTTTATTTCAATAGCTGCGGTGGGAGTATCTTTTGCGCTCTCCTGCTGGTTACTGTACAGTGTTTGGCAAGCTGAAGGTCATCAAATACTGATTAATGGTCCCACATGGCTCAATATCGCCAATGGCGCCTATTTTAATTTCAACCTTCTTCTTGACCCTTTGAGTGCCGTCATGTTGGCAGTTGTTAGCAGTGTCAGTCTAATGGTACAAATCTACTCAAGAGCCTATATGCACTCTGACCCCTCCTATCGTCGTTATTTTGCTTTCATTTCTCTTTTCACTGCCGCTATGATTGGCTTAATTATGTCAGGCAACTTACTGTTTACTTTTATTTTTTGGGAATTGGTTGGTTTGTCTTCCTACCTGCTCATCGGCTTTTGGTTCCATCGTCCGTCAGCTGTTGCAGCCGCCAAAAAAGCTTTCCTTGTTACACGTGTCGGCGATGTCGGGTTTTTGGCCGCTATTCTGCTACTTTATGCCAAAGCCGGAACGCTGGATATACTCGTTCTCAACAGTAGCGCAGTAACCACTGTTCTTTCAGGAAGCGTTTTATTCTTGGCAGCTTTAGGTCTATTCATTGGTGCCGTCGGCAAATCCGGTCAGTTTCCATTGCATATTTGGCTGCCGGACGCTATGGAAGGTCCGACGCCTGTTTCCGCCTTGATTCATGCCGCTACCATGGTAGCGGCTGGGGTGTTCCTAGTTGGTC
>WRNG01000040.1 GCA_009776735.1 Dehalococcoidia bacterium
TAGGATAGAGTCAAGCACTTTGCCAGTTATTCTTTGATATTACAGCATGATTTGTGGATTTTCTTGGATTTCATAGTTATGATTTATGGGAATGTAGGATATCAAGCAATTAAAGACACCTGCTTCTGCTTGCTTATTGCGATTAATTGGTTGGCATTGTTATATTATTGGAAAAATTCGATGCAAAGGGAAACGTTGCCCATTACGATGTATCTCGTAAGATATATCACAATGGACAACGCCACCCATTAAAGGGACTGTTTGGAAAAAAGATTATTGTTTGCCTAGTGAGTTAGCAAGCAATCCGTTGAACCGTGCTTGGGTAAGGTCGTAATTATAGAAAAGCTTGAAGTATTCCTTCACTTCATCGTAGACATTATACTGTGCAATCGAAGGATACAGTAATTGCGCAAGCCAAATCATGCACAAATAGCGTTGTACGGAAGGCGGCCCGCCAAACCAGTTATACGGGCCATTCGGAACCTCGTAGTACCTATTGTTCTTAATCGCCGTAACTCCTGACCAAAGCGGATTATCCTTGACAGTGCTGTATATACTGCCGGGAGCGAAAATAATAGTACCAGGATCCCAATCATATATTTGTTCCATATTCACCGCGTTCCCATTACCACTACTCGAAGGATTGCTAATGTCAGCAATGTTATTGACCAATAGGTCAAATACTTCTGTATGCATAGTGGGACTTGCCAAAACACTCAAACCATCCGAACCGGTAACATACAAAACATCAGTCTTAGCATTCCTGAGACTAATATCCACACTGAGTACTTTAGTTCTGGCATAAATCCTCTCGCAGTAGCGGGCAACTTCATCCGCTTTTTCCGGTTTGCCGAGCAACTCACCTAATTTATGATAACAGTATGCTGTTGTGTCAAGATAGCAAGCGATGAAGGCAACCGGAATACTAAGGTCCTGTGATATACTATCCAAATCTTCTGCCATATTAGCTTTGGGTTCTCCGCAGTCAATAAGAATTTGCGGTCCCAAACTGGCAATTTCTTCTTTATTGAGGGTACTGCTACCCCCGCCGACATAGAACTGTCCTGTGACCGGTAGGTCAAAATATTTGTCAGCAATGTACGGACGCGCACTTTCACTGAACGCACCAGCAAGGCCAATCAGGTTATCCGCGCAAATTGGGAAAGTTACAATTTGTGCCAAAGAACCGAATATCGCCACCTTTGAGATATCTTTGGGAACTACCATCTGTCGGCCAAGTGAGTCGTAGAATACGAAAGAGTCCGGGCCAGGATCTATTGGCGGAGTGGAAGATGGAGGCGTTGACGAGGGATCATTAGTGGAGGATGGAACTTCGCTACCAGGTTCACCACTACCGAATATATCACAACCGGCCAGTGTATTGAGTAAGGCAAACGAAGCCATTGTCAATCCGCCGACTTTCAGAAAGTCACGGCGTGAAAAAGGCTTGGCAGGTACGATTTTATTATCTTCTTCTAGCAAATTTTTCTCCTTATTGGATTAATTAAAGCAAAAAACTTTCTCGACAAAAATCTTTCTCGGATAATTATGTCATTACCACCTCCTTAAATTATCTATCAAAACTGATCGTTTATGACTGCTTTTGGTACACAAACTCGTACTTTGTCGTTATACAAGCTTTCCACCACGATATTTGATGAATACAATTTTTGCATCATACTCTCCGTCACCACCTCAGAAGGAGCCCCGCAGGCTACCACTTGCCCACCATGAACAGCCAATATATTGTCAGAAAACATGAAGGCTTGGTCAGGATTGTGTGTCGCTTGGACAACCGTATATCCATCTCTGGCTAGTTTTTTTACTTGTGTCAATACAAGAAGCTGGTTTCCGAAATCAAGGTTAGCGACTGGTTCGTCAAGAACGAGTACCTTAGTCTGTTGCGCAAGAGCGCGAGCAATGACAGTAAGCTGGCGTTCGCCGCCGCTAATACGCGTGTATGGACGATTACGTAAGTGTGAAATTCCCAAACGCTCCATTGCCGCATCAGCGAGTGCTCTTTGTCGCGCCCCCGGAGAAGAAATTGACGATATTTGGGCAGCGGTTCCCATTAGCACCATGTCATAAACGCTGAAATTGAAAGAGGGGTAATTGCTTTGCGGCACGTATGCGACAAGACGTGACATTTTCTGCAAAGGCAATCCTTTAATATCCTGCCCATCAATCAAAATTTGCCCGCTATAGTTGGTATAGAGCCCAAGAATGCAATAAAACAATGTACTCTTACCAACCCCATTCGGCCCGATTACTGACAGCAGTTCATTCGGTCTTGCGGAGAAACTGACTCGGTCAATAACCTTGCGTGTCCCATAACTAAAACTGAGATTGCAAACATCAATACTCATACAACTTCATCTCTTCGTGTAATAAGGTAAATGAAAAAAGGCGCGCCGACGAAAGCAGTGAGTATACCGAGAGGAATCTCTGTTGTGGTGAAGTTACGCGAGATGTTATCAACCAGTAACAGGAAAGACGCTCCGAATAACATAGAGGCTGGTAAAAGATATCTGAAATTGTTACCGACAAGTCGACGGCATAGATGAGGGACCACTAAACCGACCCATCCAATCACGCCGGCTACGGCAACACTTATGGCCGTTAATAATGTGGCAAATATGATTATGACCACACGGAGCTTGCGGGTATTGACCCCCAATGTTTTGGCTTCCTCGTCTCCGATGGTTAAAATGTTAATCCGCCAGCGAAGCAAAAATAATACCAGCGATCCCAGTACAATGGGAACAAATGCCATCCAGAATTTAGTAGAATCGGCTCCGTTCAGACTACCCATTAACCAATAAGTTATCTCAGGCAACTGGCGATCAGTATCAGCCACCAACTTGATATACGATGTGGCAGCTGAGAATAGCGAGCTAACCATAATACCGGCTAAAATAAGCCCGATTATTTGTTTGCCTCGCGCCTTGCGGCTGATAATAAAAACAAGCCCCATAGTGAGTAAACCAAAGCAAAATGCATAGAGCATAATCATCAGTGCACGGTGCCCCGTTAGAATCGCCAAAGAGGCTCCAAAGGCAGCGCCCGATGAAGCCCCCAGAATATCCGGTGAAGCCATCGGGTTCTGGAAAGCTCCTTGGTAGGATGCGCCGGCAACGGATAATGCACATCCAATCAAACAAGCCAAGGCTACGCGTGGCATTCGCACACGGAAAAAAATCGATTCCATGGTATCTGTCCAAGTTTTCTCAATTACAAAGTCGTGCGAGAATATATTAAGGATACGAGAGAGTGTCATTTTAATGAGGTCCAAGGGACCAATTGAGAAACGACCCCAAAAGAAAGAAAAAATAAACAGAAAAAGAAGTACCAAACCAAGGACCAGTATTACCAGCTTTTTATTAACGCGCCACTTTTCTTCTGGCATTATACACCTTCTATTGAATACTGCTTCTCGTTATATCTTGCATAGTATAGACTCGTATAAATTCTACTAGCAACTTGGAATACTGTCAACAGGTGTCATTTGATGCAAATTTGTCGGAATGAAAATGTTAAGAGTTCATTAAGTTTCCTTGTTTTTGATCACTTCCTATTGGTGTTCATCATCTTCGCTAGGGATATTTGCAGGAGCAGACTACAATTTGAATCAATCTTCACATAGCACAGATTATTCGTAGCAGTGGCATCCTGATGCATTTTCGCCACCATTTACTTGAAGTATGTCCAACGCAGATTGGCAAATATCATATGTACGATGCTGACCAAGAATGAAGAATACATTAATCCACCTATGTTTAATGCGTTGAAAACCTGACTTAATTCAACGTATGCGCTATAATGTTTGTTGAGGGATGTGAAATGAACATGCTCAAGATTTATCTAGATACTTCAGTTATCAGTCATTTAGATGCAAAAGACACTCCTGAAAAAATGGCGGACACACTACGTTTGTGGGAACTATTGGAAGAGAGGTATTATTCTGTTGTTTTGTCAGATATCGTGTTTGACGAACTCGAGGCTTGTGAAGAAAACAAGAGAAAGCTACTCTTGGGATATATGAAAAAAGTCCATTACGAGATGGTAAGCGCTGGCAGTGATGTTAGAACACTCGCGAGAAAATTTATCAGCTTTGAAATACCCAAAGAGCAGAGTTTTGATGATTGCCGTCATATTGCTGCGGCGCTTGTAGCTGGTTGCGATGTGATTGCTTCTTGGAATTTCAGGCATATTGTAAACGTCAAAACAATTAGAGGCGCCAAGATAATTGCAGCATTAGAAGGCTTTAAGGATATCATAGTTTGCACTCCGACTTTGCTAATAGAGGGAGGAATCGACAATGTGTAATATACCAAAACCAGAAATTAGCCCCAATTTTACGATAGATGATATTCATAAGATTCGTGAGTGGAACTACGAGAGACGCAAGGGAATGACCCCTGAGGAAGCGGATGACGATACTCGTAATGGTGCGGCACGCTTTGCAGCGCGTTTTGCCGAGCCGGTGGACCCAGCAATTGAAGCAGAGGTTAACCGTCGTTTGGCTATTGCCAGAGCCGCCAGAACGACAAAAGAGCCGGTTAAAATTTAATGTAATACAAAATTTCGGTGAAGAAAACCAAAAATATCGTTGATTTTAGCGTTATTCGTAGCGGTTGAACTGATGGACGGATATGCACAACCGGGTTTTTTGCCCCATCTTCCAAAAATACCTACCAACGGGTTTTGCATACCACTACAAAAGATAATTGCGAATCAATAGCAGAGACAGAGTAGTACTTTTTTGCTTGTTACAATAAACCATCGGCTTACATCGCTATGCCTCTAGGCAGTAGCTTTACGCCTAAGCTTGATATACCCAAAAAGCAATCGCATGAGTTTATGGTTTATTAAATAGCGTGTATAATGTGATTATGCAATATGGTAACTGCAAACTTGTCAGTTGGAAATCGAAAGAGTACTTCTTTTGAAAATGCATATTTTTTTAACTGGTGACACACAAATCGGAAAGTCCACAATTATCCGCAAGTTTTTGGCACAAACGGGCATTACTTTTGATGGATTAGCAACATTTTGGGAATCCAGTGATGATGGAGGGCGTCGCTTATACCTTTCGCGCTACTGTCTAGGACCACGACATGGCAGAAAACATTGTATAGCCGCTTTTTGCGGAAAGCGGCTTATGCCTACCAAAGAAACAGCTGAAGTTTTTGATAGTCATGGAGCAAAAATACTGAGAAGTATAAAAAAAAGAGACATCATCATTTTGGATGAAATAGGACGGCTTGAATCATCGGCGACAGCATTTCAAAGATTACTTATGGAATACATTAACGGATCGGTGCCGATATTGGGTGTCATTAGCCCACCTACTACGGATTTCTTAAAGCAATTGCACTCTCATGAAAAAATAACAACCATTGAGATTTCCGCTGATAACAGAGAACTTGTGCTTACCAATTTACTTAGTCACCAAAAGGAAATACTGAACGGTACCTTTGATGGTTAACACCAATCCTTTGATATAAGTTATTGCTAATTTACAAAAAGTGAAAAGTGTTGTGGAGGCTAAAGACATGAATACGTTTCAACAAGACTTAGATAATGCTATTGCGTATCATGGGCATCTGTGTGCCGGGCAAATTTTGGGCGTACGCATGGCTAGAGCAGCTTTAGCGCACCTAAACTCGATTGAACCCGAAAGCTCACCTGATTTAGTGGTATTTGTAGAATGCGATCGTTGCTTGGCGGACGCCATCGGTATTGTGACTGGGTGCAAGATTGGTAGACGAACACTAAAATGGATGGACTACGGTAAATCGGCTGCCACTTTTGTTAACACCAAAACCAAAACTGCCTGTCGCGTCGTCTTAAACAAACATTTTTTTGCTCCTGAAGGCGCAGACTTGTTGGTCTATTTTGCCTCCATACCTGACGCCGAATTACTCACCATAAATATGGTTGAAGTCCATCTGAATCCAGAAGATATGCCCGGGAAACCATTAATGGCAGTTACCTGCCAAAAATGTGGCGAGGAAGTTACCGATAAGCGCCATGTTGAAGTCGATGGAACTATTTTGTGCAAGAGTTGTGCTTATGGTGGCTATTATCGCAACGCAACGTAAAACACTTTACTGAAGCAATGGGGAAATAAGACGCATCTCACTCTTTTGAATAATCCACTTTGGGCTGTGTCGGACGGTTTGCCCACTGATCAGTCAAAGACCATTAATACAACACATTCGCCCCTGCGCCTATTTATGGCATTCTGAGAGCATTATTCATTTTGTGCGGCAAACTATCTCGTTTATCGACACGGAAATCCTACATTTGACACATTTTTCTACAACTACGCTATTTCATTTGAATTTACCCAAGCCTATTGTGCCCCATCGGTTCCTGCATCATTTTCTGTCTTACTCTCTTGTGGCTTAGGCGAAATTTTCCTACTCAAGGCTCCATCAAGGTCAAATAAAATGCTAACAACAGCTAAACACAGCCCCGTAATCGCAAAACCTAAGAAAATAAAACAGTAAAGGTATATTTTCAACGATACTGAATTATTAAATGGGCTGTAGAATGAAGTCATTAATATAGTATATAGAGGATTTCCAGCGCAAAAAAGCCCCGTAATCATCATGCTACACCCCAAAATCAACGTTTTCATCATATCCCCCTTAGTTATGTTTAATGCATGCAACAAGAAACTACTCGTTTTTAGCGAAAAAAGCACCCCTGCCAGCGAACACCAGTCCAAAAATCACCATTATTATGGCAACCATATTCAATACATCCAAACTGCATCTCTTGAATCTAACCACCCCATATATTGATATGATCCCGCGCATATATTGCAATCAATGTGCCCACAACCCCGATCATCCCGCCGATGAACAAAACACCACCGAAAATCAGCAATTTCACGGCGCACCTTTCACTATTTTCGCCATTCTATCACAAATTAAGAGGCTTTACCAGTATATGTGGGCAAGTAAACGATATGAACCACTACCCTAAACGACAACAGTTGCCAATCTATTCGCCGACGTTATTTGAAACATATCATTGCGACTACTGAATAAATCAATGGCACAAATACATGTGCACACTTCGTCTTCAAATTTGAACTTTACTACCCAAGGCCTAAGTTCTTTTATGGCGCTGAATTCTGCATAACCGAAAGAGGATACAAAGAACCGGATTATTGTACTCAATGCTGTTCCATGACTTCCGATGACAATAGCTAATCCCGCATACTCGCGCAACGCCATCTTTAGAGCCAGAATATTTCTATTCTGAATTTCTTGTAGCGACTCTCCGTCAACCAGCTTGTGCTGAAAATTGGTCCATTGCCGCTTGGAGAACTCATTATAACTCTCGATTTGCTCACTCCCTATGCTGCCTTCGCGAAACCATGGAATGATTCTAATATGAAAATTGTATTTTTCGGCAAACTCTTTGATTGTGTCAATGGCTCGTTTGCACGGGCTTGAGAGAAGTATGTCAATTTTTCTGCCGTCAAGAAAACTGGTCACCAGTTTTCTATCTATCAATCCTTTTTCTGTCAGAGTTCTTTCCGAGTCATCCAAGTTTTTTGAGAAAGCTTGAGCATGCCTCACAAAGTAAACAGTCGTTTCCATTGTATGGTTCTACCCCAAAGACAACAAGAAATATCTATTTAACGTCAGTTCTGCGTCTAAGCGCTGCCGGCGTTACCAATTTTGGGAGTGATATATGTCTCACCTTGGCAGGTCAGGCAAACACCAAGCACGTTACTAAGACAGGACTCAGCACACTTTTGGCATATCATATACTCACCGATTTCTTTATTGGGCAAGGCAGCAATATCTACGCTCACATACTCAACCCCCAAAACCTCACGCCCATAGTCGCGGATATCCGCCAGCATTCGTTCCCTGTTCTGCTCTTCTTTTGGAAGTAAGCTAAAAAACCAATCATTCATGTCTTTATATTGTTTCACTTTGTTTGGATTAACGTACACCCGAACCCCACTCCCGGTACGCTTGTCATACAAAGCGATTGAGAAACGCCCGCTGTTAATAATGCGCATCCATCCGTTCCCGATGGTGCAAGGGGTCATCATTTGAATTGCATCAGGCAAGCATTTATCTGTCTCACAGATTGCGTCAAAAAGAGTCCCTTCGGGCAATAAACCTTTTGCCATATCTACCATGAGACAACCCAAAATGACGCCGCCAGCTGGGCCGCCATGGAATTTCTTTACCCTTTGCAAGAACTCTTCAAAGTTTTCCGAACCGATAAACATCCTTCACCTCTCTATTTACAGAATATGAGCTTCCATATTAACTCGCAACCAGTTTACAAGCATGACAAATTCGCGAAACATTCCGCAGGGACATACTTATCTCGGCTTCCCTGTTCAGTTTTTGCCTTTTTCGATAATAAAAATACCGATTGTCTTTTTATTCGGCAAATAGAACGAAAAATTATCTTGCTTTATTGGCACCAGATTCTGGTTAAGAAATTCACTGATTTCCTTGGGACTCGCCTCGGGAGCATATCTGAGCACAAACTGCTCGGCATCTTGCCAAGAACGTAGCGGTTGGCCAAACTCAAGCGTTTCAAGCTGCAGTTGATAACTAATTCCTTGAGAATTAAGTTGCTCTTGTATACTGGGAACAGTGCTTTTTTTATCACGCCAAAAATATTCAGGATATAGGTTGCTGTGTTTACTTGCGTTAACAACGCGAATGAATTTTTCACGGCAAAGAGCGAAAAGCTCCACGGTATTCTGCCCGAAAAAACTGGTGAGGACAATATCAAAGCTGTCGGTTATTTTAAAGGCATCCTCACAGCGCGTGTGAATATTATCTATTTTTAAAAGTTCAGCATCCCGTTTAATAATCCCGAGGACAGCCCCATCGGTATCAACAGCAGAAAGATGTGAAACATATTGCGCCAGTGCCAAATCAAGCCTTCCCAGCCCGCATCCGGCATCCAAGAGTGTGCTTTCTGTCGATAGGTGCGGAGCTAGCTTTTGCGCCAACGTATTATGGAACCCCGTATATGAACTAGCTTCCAGAAACCATTGAATGCTTTGCTCGGTCCAAGTAAAAGTCATCCTTTAGCAATACCTCTCATACATTCATCTAAAATTGTTTTCGAAAAAGACAAACCGGATACTCAAGGTTCATATAATATCTGTTTATACTACCTGCAATATAACGGGCTGTCAATATCTGTCAGACAAATGTGGCGGTTAATATACGGTTTCGCTAAGAAGGATATTTGACATTCTTGTCCCCCATCACAATACGGATTAGGTCCTGTCGCTTGCCCGATTACGTCCAGAGAAACACACGGGAAGGAGAGGTTTTCATGAAGCGCCGATTCTTCATCCTCTGGTTTCCCTCGACAGAACCTAATCCACGTTATTGACTACGCTTTATATCTCACGTGATATATATTACACGTGAGATACCGTTCTGTCAATAGTTATTTTCGGGCAACAACCACACTTGCAGAAATATTTTTGGAGTTCTATCGATGACGACGGCGTTTTCGATATTGTTCAATTCATCCATGTGACTTACATGCTTCCTTGACTCAATGGGGGGCCTGCCGTATGCTATGTTCGGAGAGAAAAATGGCTTCCAGAGTTTTTATCGTTGGAATAGGACCAGGCCCGAGTGACCTTATCACCGCACGAGCTAAAAAAGCCATCAGGAGCGTATCAGTAATCATTGGGCAACCGGATTGTCTTGCCCAAATAGTTCATCTTACCCAAGGGAAAGAAGTGATGGCAATTTCTAAAAATCCGCTTGTCCGTACTCAAACGGCTCTTGAAAAAACTAAAAATGGGCAAAATGTAGCAATTGTTGCCAGTGGTGACCCAGGAACTTATGCCATCTCCGCCACTTTCCTGGACTATTTGCACACAAATAATATACAAATTGAGGTAGAAGTAATTCCCGCCATTGGATTGTCATCATACGCCTCAGCATTACTGGGCGCGGCACTGGGAGGAGATAGCGCAAGCATCAGTCTCAGCGATCAAGGTACCCCTTGGGAGATTATTATTAATCGTTTCGAAACTGCCGTCAACGCCGACTTTGTCGTGGTTATCTACAACCCTTTCGGCAAGCTTGGCTCAAACAGATGGCAAAAGGCTTTGAGTATACTAAAGCTAAAACGAGCTCCCGCTACCCCTATCGGAATACTAACACAAGCTAATACACCCCTCGAAAGGTTGTTCTTGACAACCTTGGGAGAGCTTGAGGTAACTGATTTCCCTTCTGACACCCTTTTCATTATCGGCAACTCGCAGAGTTACATCTCTTTCGGTCGCATGGTCACCCCCCGCCGTTATCAAGAAGGGATTGGCTACTGAGATTCCCTCATTCAGTTTTCCAAGA
>WRNG01000041.1 GCA_009776735.1 Dehalococcoidia bacterium
GGGGACATCTAGGGCAACTATAATGAAACGCGTTAAAAATATGGGTAACCTCCGACAACTGATTATATCCTTAACCTAATGCAAACCGCCGTAGTGTACCACGGATATTGTTCTCTTGTCACCGCTGTGTTGGACGACAAAGAAGAGTATATTATTGGCAAATACAGAGACCTATGGCGAATAGAAGGAACGTGTTGAATAACAAGCAAAAACAGTTCAATGAAGCATTTCGCACGCATGAAATAATCGTGCTGACTATTGTTTTATACCAGCACCAATTTCGTATTTTGAGGGCTAGAGAAGAAGAATATATATGAATTTTTTGTGGTAGTTATTGACTAGTAAAAATGTTCAACAGACACAAGACGTTTGAGGAGACGTCTTTCTGCATAGTTGCGTCTTACCGCCTTAATCAACTACCATATGCTTATGCCGACGAACACCATAAATGAAACTCCGTTTTGGATAGGCTTCATACTTTTCATTCTGGTCATGCTCTTCTTGGACCTAAAGGTTTTTCACCGAAAGTCCGAGAGGATTAGTGTCAAGAACGCTTTAATTTGGAGTGCCATTTGGATTGCCTTGGCAGTGGTTTTCGGTATCGGCATATTCTTAATTATGGGACATGACTCCGGACTACAGTTTTTCACGGGATATATCCTTGAAAAATCGCTTTCGATAGATAATCTATTTGTTTTTCTTACCATATTTACTTTTTTCTCTGTCAAAGACGAATATCAGCATCGAGTGTTGTTTTGGGGAGTGTTGGGGGCAATTGTTCTTCGTGTCTTATTTATTCTCGTCGGCATTGAGTTGCTCAAGACGCTAAGCTGGGTAATGTATATTTTTGGGGCTTTTCTGGTATTCACCGGTCTACGAATGGTCTTCAAAAAAGAAGAAAAGGTTGATGTCGAGCACAATCCCATTTTACGTATTGTTCGTCGTGTTTTGCCGGTTAGCAAAGATTATCATGAAGACAAGTTTGTAATTGTGGAAAACGGTGTCCGTAAAATCACTCCTCTTTTGATGGTTTTACTCATGATAGAGGGCACTGATGTGGTTTTTGCTCTTGATTCAGTACCGGCAGTTCTTTCGGTGACGACAGATTCTTTTATCGTTTTTAGTTCCAATATAATGGCGATTCTAGGATTACGTTCTTTATATTTTGCTATAGTCGGAGTTTTGCAAAAGCTGCGATTTCTTCAATATGGTTTGGCGGTGGTTTTGGTTTTCTTGGGCATCAAGATGATAATTGGAGATTTTATTCATATGCCTGTATGGGTTTCATTAGCGGTTATCTGTTCTATTCTGACGATGGCAATTGTTTCTTCATTAATGTGGAGCAAGCGTCACCCGAAGTTCCCCGACAAAGGGGAGACAGGTCAAGAATAGAGGAACTATTTGAATGATACTTAGGCAAAATATGCCTGTAAATGATATAATGTTGTGATTTTTTCTCCGGAATGAAAATGTTCACACATCTGCATGTCCACACTGAATATAGCTTACTTGACGGTATGTGCCGTATCCAACCTCTGGTTGCACGCGCCAAAGAACTGGGTATGGATGCGCTGGCGATTACTGATCACGGGGTACTTTACGGTGCCGCACAATTCTACAGGGCGGCAAAAGAAGCGGACATTAAACCGATTATTGGTTGCGAGACATATGTTGCCTTAGGTAGTCGAGATGGCCGTTCGACATCCGATAAGGGCAGTTATCACCTTGTGTTGCTGGCAAAGAATAGAACCGGGTGGCGTAATCTCATTCAACTGATAACCAAAGCTCACCTAGAAGGTTATTATTACAAGCCACGCGTAGATCGGGAGCTATTGCAACAGTACAAAGAAGGATTGGTGGTTTTATCAGCTTGTTTGGCCGGAGAAATTCCCAGCCTGATTCTCGCTGGTCGTATTCAAGATGCACGAGAGGCGGCCGTGTGGTATCAACAGACTTTTGAAAATTTCTATATTGAGATTCAGCGCCATCCGCTTCCTGAACTGGAGCAAGTCAACCAAGAGTTGCTGAAAATTGCCGCAGAATTAGGCATCCCGTTGGTAGCAACGAATGACGTGCATTACATTGACCAAGATGACGCTCAGGCGCACGATTTATTATTGTGTATCGGAACTAGTTCAACTATCAACGATAACAAGCGCATGAAGATGGACGGTGATTACTTCTACCTGAAGTCTTCACAAGAAATGGAAGCTCTCTACGCCGACATCCCCGAAGCCTTGGAAAACACCTCCAAAATCGCCAATATGTGCAATTTTGAGATGGAATTCGGTAGTTCCATTCTGCCTGAAATTGAACATCCGCTGGACAAAACGCCGGAGCAGTACCTTCATGACTTATGCTATGAGGGATTACCGAAGTATTATCTAGTGGGTAGAGACGATGCCAAAGAGCGGTTGGAATATGAGTTAGATGTTATTAACAAAACTAGATTTGCCAACTATTTCCTTGTAGTGTGGGACATCATACATTTTGTGCGCTCAAACAATATCAGTTTCAATGTGCGTGGCTCAGCGGCCTCCAGTATTGTGCTGCGTTGCTTGGGGATTACTGAAGTGGATCCTCTTGAGCATGATTTGGTGTTTGAACGTTTTCTCAATGTTGAGCGTCGTGAAATGCCGGATATTGACCTTGATTTTGAAGATATACGTCGCGACGAAGTAATAAACTATGTTTCTGCCAAATATGGTCGCGATCATGTGGCGCAGATTATTACTTTTGGTACACTTGGTGCGCGCGCTGCTTTACGTGATGTAGGACGGGCTTTGGGTATGTCATACGGGGATGTTGACAAGGTGGTACGTTTGGTGCCCTTTGCGGTAGGCATGACATTGTCCAAGGCTATGGATGAAAGTTCTGAGTTGATGAATCTCTACAATAGTGATTCATCGGTGCGCAATCTGGTTGATATGGCTCGGCGAGTTGAGGGGGTTTCTCGTCATGCAAGCACCCATGCTGCGGGTGTAGTTATTTCCAATGAGGTATTGACAACCAATGTGCCTCTCCAGAAACTGAGCAAAGGCGAGAATAAAGATCTTGTCATGACCCAGTTCCCTATGGAAGACATTGCTCAATTGGGCTTGCTCAAGATGGATTTTTTGGGGTTGTCAAACCTTACTATTCTTGCCCGTACTAAAGAACTGATTGAATCCAACCGAGGGTTGGTTTTGGACTTGCACCAAATTCCACTGAATGATGCCAAAACTTTTGCTGTTCTAGCGGCTGGAGATACCACAGGGGTGTTTCAGCTGGAAGGTTCTGGCATGAGGCGTTATATTCGTGAATTGAAACCCACGGTCTTTAGCGACATTGCCGCTATGGTGGCGCTTTATCGCCCCGGCCCGATGGAGCAAATCCCACGTTTTATTCGCTCCAAACATGGCGAGGAGCCCATAAAGTATGCCCATCCGGTGCTGGAAGAGATTCTCAAGGAAACATATGGAGTTATTGTATATCAAGAACAGGTATTGTTTATTGTACGAGCTATCGGTGGCTATTCATTAGGCAAGGCGGATATTTTTCGCAAAGCCATGGGTAAGAAAAAAGCAGATGTTATGGAAAAAGAGCGCCAAATATTTCTTGAGGGCTCACTTGAACGGGGCTATAATAAGGAACTTGCTACCAGTGTTTATCATTTAATTGAGCCTTTTGCCGGTTATGCTTTTAATAAAGCGCATGCGACTAGTTATGCTCTTATTGCCTATCAGACGGCTTATCTCAAGGCGAATTTCCCCGAAGAGTATATTACCGGGCTGCTCATTGCTTATTGGGGTAATGCCGATAAAGTGGCGATTGCGGTTGGTGAATCCCGTCGCCTTAAAATCGAAGTACTTCCGCCAGACATCAATAAAAGCTATGCACATTTCACCATTGAGAAGGGAGAAAACGGAAGTTCGGCCATTAGGTTTGGATTAGCTGCTGTCAAAAATGTGGGAATGGCGGCCATTGAACCGCTCATAAAAGAACGAGAAAAAGGTGGGGAGTTCAAGTCAATTGAAGATTTATGTAAACGAGGAGACTCTTCATCCCTCAATCGACGTGTTTTAGAAAGTTTGATTAAAGTGGGAGCCCTTGATTCTTTTGCCGAGCGTGGGGCACTCCTACATAACATTGAGCGTTTACTGGGCATTGTTTCCCAGCGTCAAAAACTAAAAGATAGTGGGCAATCAACAATGTTTGATTTGTTCGGTGCCACTGTTGACGTTCCCACTATGAGTTTGGAGTTGGTGGATTCTCCAAGCAGCACTAAAGAGAAGCTGGAATGGGAAAAAGAGCTAACCGGCGTTTATTTATCTCAGCATCCCTTCAGTCCCTACGTCAGCAGGATAGCAGAAGATAAAAACATCCTTTGTGGGCAAATAGATGCCGAGATGGAAGGGCAGACGGTACGGGTGGCGGGATTGGTAGCCTCAATGCGTACTATACCCACCCGTGATGGGCAAACTTCCGCGAGTGTGACATTAGAAGACTTAGATGGACGAATAGAAGTGATGGTATGGGCACGTGTCTATGCAAACGATAAAGAAATTTGGCATGAGGGAAACATTGTCATGGTTGAAGGAAAAGTACGTGAGCGTGCTGACCAACTTCAGATTGTGTGCGAAAAAGCTTGGAGGTATGATTTGGAAGAAAGGAAACACGAAAAATCAATTACGCGGACTACTCAGACGGCAACCCCTGTTCGCCATGAAGCGCGAATCTCTGACCATTTGCGCTTAACTGTTTTACTTCAACAGACTGATGACCTGCAGTCTGATGTAGCTCAGTTACACGCGGTAGTGGCTCTGTTGCGGGAGTATCCGGGTGAAGACGAGGTAAATTTAAAAGTGAGCAATGGCAGTAAGGTTTTTAAATTAAAGATGGGGCAGATTAGAATTACTTTTAACGAAGAATTGCATCGACGTTTGTCCAAACTTATTGGAGAGGATAATGTCAAAGCCGAGAGCATATTGATGTAAATTACTTGTTGTGCGGCAGTGGTATTTGAGGATTATTCATGCTTATCAAATCATGCCGTAAGACTCTTTGCTTCGGCTGTGGGGAGCATTAAGTGTGGAGGCGGACTCCTTCCAGCGATAGAAGTATTCTTTTAACTTCGAGATCAGTTGCGAAGCCTCCCAAGCTTCCATTGGCAGCAATAACGCGATGACAGGGAATGATTAAAGGCAGAGGATTCCTGTGGAGAGCATTGCCCACTGCCCGTACCGCTCCTTTTTTACCCAGTTGTTCCGCTATCCAACCGTAGTGGCGAGTTTGTCCATATGGGATGGTACGGCATAAGCTCAAGACATTTCTACTGAACTCATTGATGGCGGACAGGTCAAGGTTATCATCAAATGTAATTGGCTGTCCTTGGCAGAAACGGCATATTTTATCGATTAAGGGAATTGATTTTTTGTCAAGGATGCGCTTGTCAGAAGCCTCCAGTTTCAGAGATTCTAAGGCTTCTTCCTCGTCCGTTTTAGGGAGGGTAAGACACGAGATGCCACGCATTGTTGTGATTAATCCATGCCATCCCAGCTCAGTTTTGAAAGATGTAAACCAACGATTCTTTTGCATGGCTTTGACAACGAACTATTGCCGACAACAACAAAACCCTCGCATGGAAAAGGAAACTACTCCATGCAATAGCAACTCTTACTGCTTGGTTTGGGTAATGCTACCAGCTTGTTGAATTAGTTGGCGATATTTTGCCGAGAACGGCTGTTATTTGCGCCATTCATGATTGGCTCATTGATATAAATGTCACCGTTGCGAATTTTGATGTTATACCCACACTCTGGGTTTGTACAAACCCATGCTTTGTACATGATGGAAGCTCCTTGGCTCCCAAAATCCGATAATGGTAACAAATCACCGACATGACACCTTTGACATTTTGGCATATTACACTGTTCCACTAAACCCCTCCCAGCCGTAGTATTACGGAAGTATACACTACCGAAGGAGTTATTAGCAACACAGAGCATCTACGCTATAGGTCAGCTTTATAGAGAATTTTGTATAAAGGCCCGTTGGGAGTTAGAGTGCTCTGAAACAATTCGAAGTGATTTACGCTAAAGTTAGCAGTTTTAGTCAGAGCGTATGCTCCCAGTATTTGTCCCAATTGTCTTTTATCGTAAAAATTAGCGCCACTGTGTAGCCGCGCCAAAGTGATGTGTGGAGCATATGCTCTTTCTTCAATTTTCAACCCTATCTTACGAAGGTTTTGTGATAGTACTCGCTGAAGCGATATCAGTGCAGCAAACTGCCTTGCTACTCCGAGCCACAATATCTGTGGCTGTTGAAAGTTGGGGAATACTCCTAATTTATCAATTGCCAATTCAAAGGTCTTGTTTATGGACGCCACTTCCAACATAACCTGTTTGCTTGCCTCAAGAGTTTCGAGAAGGGTTTCTCCGAGAAAACAAAGGGTGAGGTGCATATTCTCTGCCGAAACCCACCTAATGGGGCAATTACAGTTTTTCGCAGTTGTTTTTGTATTTCGGCTAGTTCAGTACGAATGTGTGGAGGTAGATCAATAGCAATAAAAGCGCGTGAGCGTTGTGCGCTAAGCATATACACTCCGTATCAGCTTCAAAGCATTTTCGCCGAGGATTGCCGATTTGAGTTGAGGCGGGATTGCTGACTTGTGAAAATTTTCCAGTGCTCTGGATTGAGAGATAAGCGGATAATCACTGCCAAACAGTACATGTTGAATATCGATGAGAGAACATACGCAACTGTAAATGGAATTGTCATAGAGGAATGAGGTGGCGGCACAGTCAAACCAAGTATTTGATAAATTTTTTGCAACTTCCGGCATCAAATTGTAAAAGGGCAGACCTCCTCCCCAGTGTGCCAGAATAATTTTTAGGTTCGGGAAACATTTAATAAAAGGATAAATTCGCTCTGGAGTCAGGTTTCCCTTGCCAGGATACTGGTGTCCGACTGGTTCAGAAGCGTGCATCAAACAAAGCAAGTTTTTCTCAGTAAGAGTATTCACCAGTGGTGTCCAGTGTTTGTCAATGGCAGTGGAAAGGCTGTTTTTTGGCGGCCTAAGCTCACCAAGGCCAAGTGCTCCCCTTTCAGCACAACGATTGAGTTCGCTAATTGCGGCTGAAGGTTCTTCGATAGCTACCGTCACCAATCCGACTAATCTTTGGGGGTAGCGTGAGATTGCCTCAAGGATGTAATCATTGCCTTGTTTACAGAGGGCCATATTGGACCAAGCGAAACCACATACTATTGACATGTCTATACCAGCATTGTCCATGCTGTCAAGGAGCTCTTCTATAGTGGCCAGCCGCGCATTTGAGTTGCGGTAAAGTGCGGCAAAATTGGCATCTTGAGCTAGGTATTGCTCACGATGTTGGATAATTTCGCGAGGGAAAATATGGGTATGACAATCAATAATCATGTGCTGATTACATCATAAGACAGAGCCAGCTCGTTAGTGCCGACTCTGTCTTAACAGTCTGGAATGGAAAATACGAGTTACTTCTTTTCTGTTTTGGTTTCTGGGGTAGCGGTTTCCGTCTGAGCCGCCTCAGAGGCAGCCTCTTTATCTTCGGCTACCAAACTGATTTTCACGATTATTTGGTCTGGCTGAGCATCAATTGTGACATTGGGGTTAATCTCAAGGTCGCGTACTGTAATGGCTTGATTGCTACTGGTCAGAACACTTAAATCAACATCAATTTGGGGGGGCAGATCACCAGGTAAACTTTCTACTGTAAGCTCAGTAAGAATATGCTCAATAATATTGTTCTTTTGTTTCAGCGCCGGCGCGGAGCCTTTGAAAACAATCGGTAAGGCCAGTTTGATTTTTTCGGTTTGGTTGACTTGATATAAATCAACATGTTGTAGAATTCCGGAAATAGAATCCCGCTGGATTTCGCGGATGAAAACACTGCGATACTCTTTTTCACCACCGATTTTGATGTTTAATAATCGGGTTGTACCCTTGAGATTTATCATATTCTGCAGTTCCTCGGTGTTGCATTGCAGAGACATGGACTCAATTCCGCGCCCAAACAGATGAGCTGGTGTTTGCCCGTCACGGCGTAAGAAGCGAGTCTTTTTACCTGTCACTTCTCTTTTACTGACTTTCAATCCCGTTGAAACCATCAAAAATGCCTCCTAATGTACATAATGTGCATCCTATTCTTTTGGCGAAGCCTCAGTTTACTAAAGAAGACTCCAATCCGCATATCCTTGCTTAATGATTGCCAAGTATTCGGGCGAGGGATTGCCCTCCTCTGCTTGTTGCCGACGGACAAAGGCAACGGCCTCAACTGTCTCTCCGGTGTCGCGAAAAACAGTTATCTGTCTAGTCGTGTACTCGGTACCTTCGCATTTGGCCAATTTCTCCAAGTCTTGGTTGCTGACTTCATATAATCCGCCACTAACCCTATCACCATGCGACTGCTGAAGACTGGCAGTCGCTCCTTTCCAAGAACGCGACCACCCTGTGAAAATAATCTTATGGTTGGGTAGCGTGGCACTACAACTGGCTTTAGCTCCTGGGGCACGTGAAGCCATTTGCTTGCGGCTTAGATTAGAAGCATAAGCAAAGTAGAACATTTATTGCTCCATACCATATTGAAAATAACAGCCAACCATATGCCTCTTTCCCAAAGGTTATATATTAGCTGTTTTTACAGTGGTAGTCAAAGCGAAACCATGTTATGCCTATTCTGGTGGGAGAGAATATCAATTGCGCGAGTGGTTGACATTTATGCAAGGAATGTTCTATCCTAGCAACCAAACGCAAAAAGGAGGTGTTTTTATCATGCAAGGTTATTGTGTTAAATGTCGCGAGAAAAAAGAAATGAAGAACGCCAAGGCCATCACTATGAAGAATGGTCGCCCGGCAACCCAAGGCGTTTGCCCTTCTTGTGGCACCAAGATGTTTAAGATCGGCAAATAACGGTTTCTGTTTCTGGGATTAAGAGGCCTCGGTTTGGAATCGAGGCCTCTTTTTAGTAAATCGCCACCGGATTTTACTGTGAGGTTGACAATCTTGTAGCGGCAGTCTATATTGGCGTGGTCCGAGATGGACGCAAAGGGGTTTTTGCGTATGAAGGCGTATGGTGAGCCTGTTCCCATAGATACTTTGACTCGCTTAAACGAATACGGTGCGGATGACCTTTTTATCTGCTGCGCCAGTTTCGAAGACCGTTGTTTTTCGGGAGTTTCTCGCATGCACTCAGGTTATCGTGTGCGATACAGTGTTGTCTTTGTTATTGAGGAGCCATTTTATACCAAAGAGGTTGACACAAATCTCAATAAGCTACAAGGACAACTAAGCCGTCATACCGGAGAAGGGGTCTACATTATCCGTTGCCAGCGAGATAATCCGGCTGAAGCAATCAGTCAAGTAAAAAATATTTGGCCAAAAATTAAACCCAAAGATAGCGATGACCCTTCGATTACTCTAGACATCAGCGGGTTTACCAAGATATACCTTCTCCAGTTGTTGTACTATATAGTTGCCGAACAGAATTTGGGTATTCCGCGTATCATCCATACAACGCAGTCGTACAGTCCAACAAAATTGACAAGAGGGGTAGAGCAAATCACCACTGTTTCCAATTTCTTCGGCACTATCTCTTTTGAAAAACAGACTTTGCTGGTGTTGTTGTTGGGTTTTGAGCCGGAGCGTAGTCTCAGTGTTTGGAAACACTTTAACCCTGCCCGCACGATTGCCCTAATCAGCAATCCCCCGCGTGAAGGACAAATGGATTACCTTGAGTATGCACAGAAGAACAATGCTTTCTTACTGGCACAGCCAGGAGTAGAACTTCGCGATATGCCGCCTGATGACCCATACGGTGTGCGCAATATATTGGAGAATTTATATCGCGACGTACGTGACAATTACAATGTGGTTATTGGTCCATTTGGCACGAAACCGCAAACCATAGGCGTGTTCCTTTTCTGTTTAGAACACCCCAAAGTACAGGTGGTTTATTCATATCCGACTAGCTATACCCGATCATACTTGCAACGCCATGCGGGCGTTACTCTTTTATTGCCCATGTCTCCTGCGGTAGGTGTAGACATTCGAAAACGGTTTATGGAAGAGGAAGAAGAGGAATAATTCATTGTCTCTCAGACTTTGACTGGTTTTCCTTTTATCTGGTTTGGCTATACAAGCTCCCCGCAATGTTTCCGTAAATATCCGCCAGTCCATGTAAAATCATGGACATGAAAAATACGACACGGATTACACTAAGTTGGGAACTATTTGAACAGGGCATA
>WRNG01000042.1 GCA_009776735.1 Dehalococcoidia bacterium
AACAGCGCGCCGCTAAATCACAATGAAGCGGAGATTGCGGGTTATCGTGACGCGCTCAATTTGGTTCATGCAGGCTTTGAAACTTTAGACATTCGGGAGAGCGACATTCTGCGCCTGCATGAAATCATGCTGTCATACGCACCGGTAAACGGTGGCTTGTACAAGCAATCGGATAACGTCATTATGGAAGTGGACGCTTCCGGCACTCGCCACGTCAGGTTCGCCCCGACCCCCGCGACCGAAACCGCAGAAACGATGGGGCAGCTTATTCTTGCCTATATGGACGCGCGGAGCAATTGCAATATCAATCAGCTTTTATTGATACCGTGCGTCATACTCGACTTCCTCTGTATCCACCCGTTCGCGGACGGCAACGGCAGGATGTCAAGGCTGCTCTCCCTGCTCCTGCTTTACAAAAATGGATTTGACGCAGGGAAGTATATCTCGTTTGAGGAACAGATCAACAAATGCAAATCCAATTATTACGAAGCCCTGCGTTTGAGTTCGGCCAAATGGCACGACAAGCAAAACAGCTATTTCCCGTTCATAGAAAATTGCATCACCACGCTGCTGTACTGCTATAAAGAACTTGACAAAAGGTTTTCGGTGGTGAACGCCAAAAAGGTCACGAAACAGGAACGGGTCGAGGCAACAGTATTGAACAGCCTGCTGCCGATTTCAAAACAGGAGGTCTGTTACGTCCTGCCCGACGTTAGCCCGACCACCGTTGAATACGCTCTCGCAAATATGGTAAAGGGCGGCTTGATAGAAAAGGTTGGCACGGGCAGGAACATCAAGTATATCAAGAAACAGTAAATACGCCGTTGAATGTGCATCATTTACTCTAAGAAAAGGAAAATCCGTGTCCGACTTATTGCTTCTCCCGGCGCGTATTTGTATAAATATTTGGGCATCAACGAACTGATTATGCGCCCGTCCAAAAGGAATATGTGAGCGATAAGTGCTTATATGAGAGCTGGATTTGAGAAGTCCGATAAATCGCCGTCCTACTATTTACTACCGGAATATATGCCGCTCTATGGAACCGGAGATTACGGTGAGGGCGGCGATGTGCTGTTGGTTACGCAATTTAGAAGGGAGCAAACGAGATGAAGGTAAGTTGTTTAAGTGCATTTGATGATAAAGCTATTATGCCGAACGACGGCATGGTGTCCACTGTTCTTGGCAATGCGGCGGCGATATGGGATGAACTTCGCACCCACGTCGAGATCACTTATCCGAATGTAACTGGTGAATGGCAGCATTATGGCAAAGCTGTCGGGTGGTCATATAAGCTTTTGAGCAAAAAGCGTAATCTGCTATTCTTTGTACCTCAACCAAACTCCATCAGATTGCGGCTTGTTTTTGGCGAGAAAGCCTGCTCTTGCTTAGAAACGGACAGTGAACTTCCGGCAAACATCAAAGAGTTAGTTTGCGCTGCAATACCCTACAAAGAAGGGCGGAGCATCGATATTGATGTGCCTCATCGTGAGCAGTTGGAAACTATAAAACGGCTAATTCAAATTAAATTTGAAAATTAGAAGGAGCAAATAAATAATGAAAAAATATCCACTAACAGAGAAATACGATCAGAACTGGATTGAAAAGAACTGGATGGGCCCTAATCCTTTATGGTTGCTCGAAGAACTGTGTGAACACATGGATTTGAAACCAGGTATGAAAGTTCTTGATATGGGATGTGGCAAGGGTATCACTTCGGTCTTTTTGGCAAAGGAATTCGGTGTGATGGTGTTTGCCAATGACCTTTGGGTCAGCGCCACAGATAACTTGAAACGGTTCGAGGAAGCGGATATATCCGACAAGGTTTTCCCGTTCCACGCCGAGGCGCACGCACTCCCTTATGCCGAGGGTTTCTTCGACGTTGCAATAGCAATCGACAGCTATGAGTATTACGGAGCGGATGAGATGTATTTCCCTTGCACATACTCAAAGCTGGTCAAGCCCGGTGGACAGTTCGGTATCGTTGTTCCGGGGCTTGCAAAAGAGTACCCGAAAGGTTATCCCGACACACTCGCTCACCTTTGGCAAGGTGAAATGTTCAGCTTTCACAGTAAGGACTGGTGGCGACGACTCTGGGAAAAGACCGGTATTGTCGATATAACGGCTTGCTATGACATGAAAAGCCCGAAAGAAATTTGGATGCCGTGGGCAGAATGGTCGGTAGATAATTTCGCCAAGGAATGGGGTGAGGAAGGCGACTTTGACATGGAATTCTTGGGCGCCGACACAAATAACGATATCGCACTGGTTGTTATGGCGGCAGTTAAGAGGGATGCGAATGGAGGACTTAACCTCAAACATTGATAAAATCCACACCACTTCAATGGGCGCGGAGCGAATAAAGCGCAATCTGAATTTGCAAACCGATGATGTTGTTGCTTGGTGTAAAGACGCCGTGAAACAGGCAGATATTATAATGGGACTGGGTAAAAACTGGTATACCTATGGTGGTGGCAATGTTATCACTATAAACGCCAACAGTTACACCGTAATCACGGCGCACAAAATAAACGCTAAGGTGCGTGTTATGCGAGAATCGGATTACGAATGTCTGCCTGAATTCCTATATCAGGCGATATTTGTACCCGAGGGCGAAAAATTGCCGCCGAGAAGCGTCATTAATATTCCGGAGATATTTGTTTATATCAAAGATTTCGGAACGCAACAGGGCGACTTGGGCGTAGTCGCAGAGCAGAACGGACAAATTGTCGGGGCTGCGTGGACGCGCACTATTCCGGCTTACGGTCACATTGACAGCGAAACGCCCGAACTTGCCATTTCGGTGTTGCCGGAATTTCGCGGTTACGGCATCGGTACGAAACTGATGAAAAAACTGTTTGATGTGCTGCGGGAAAACAGTTATAAGCAGACTTCGTTGTCGGTACAGAAAAACAACCCCGCTGTACGGTTCTATCAGCGGCTTGGTTATGAGATGACGGGAGAGCGGCTCGACCACGCAGGGCATGAGGATCATTTGATGAAGAAAGATTTGTAATTCAGGAGGAAAAATATGGCGGAAGCCCGTGTTGGCGCTAATTTAAACCTAGTGGGTCAACATCCGCTGTCCAACCGGACGGAAGTTCCAAAACTTGCAGTAGTTTGGCTGGCTGTGGTCCGCGCAGGGTTATTTGCCAGCGGTATCGCCCACGTAATCGGGATATAAAAGCCGGAGCGGGACCAATCAATCGTATATCCACAATACCTGCCGATAGTAAGTAGGTTTCTATTTGACGCTTGAGATTCTCAGCTGCGGCGTGCGCAACTGACTCGTTGACGTGAGAGTAGGTAAGACGAACAAGCTGTGAAAAAGGTGGCGCGGATAACTTGCGGCGATAGTCGATTTCTTTAAGATAAAACAAGCAGTAATCCTGTTCTGTTACCGCGGCAACGGCATAGTGGTCAGGCGTGTAGGTTTGGATGATTACCTGGCCCTGTTTTGTGCTGCGACCGGCGCGTCCGGCGACCTGAGTCAGCAATTGAAACGTGCGTTCTCCGGCGCGAATATCGGGCAGATTAAGGGCAGTGTCAGCGCAAATAACCCCGACCAGTGTTACTTCTGGTAAATCAAGCCCTTTGGCAATCATTTGTGTGCCGATGAGAATATCTACCTGCTGAGATTTCATTTTATCCATTAACACCTCATGAGCGTGGCGTGTGCGGGTCACATCGCTGTCCCAGCGCAAAATACGAGCCGAGGGGAATTCTTTAGCTGCTTCCTCGGTCACTTTTTGTATGCCAACCCCCAAATATTTGATGCGATGACTATGACAGTGCGGGCATATAGTCGGCACAACCTGACGAAAATTGCATTGATGGCAGACCAAGGATTCCTCAGCTGAGTGATAACTCATTGCCACATGGCAACGACGGCATTGTATTACTAAGCTACAAGTACGGCACTGTATGAAAGCCGAACTTCCGCGGCGGTTTAAAAAGAGGATAACCTGCTCATGTCTTGCCAAAGTTTGCCTAATCGCGGCTTGCAGCTTATGACTGAAAATACTGCGATTCCCCTCTTTTAATTCTTGGCGTAGGTCAACAAGTTCAATCCTACAAGGCGCGTGAGAAGAAGAAATTCGTTGCGGGAGTTGTAGAAGAGTAAATTCCTCGTTATTGGCACGATAGTAGGTTTCCATTGAAGGGGTAGCGCTTCCGAGAATCACAGTGGCACCGGTTAGTGCGGAAAGTTTAATCGCTACGTCTCGGGCATGGTAGAAAGGGGGTTGCTCTTGCTGTTTATAAGTCCATTCGTGCTCCTCGTCAATGATAATCAAGCCCAATTGAGGCTGAGGAGCAAAAACTGCACTCCGTGCTCCAATCACGACATCATATTCTCCATTCTGTATACTGCGCCACTGGTCATACTGTTCTCCCAAGGATAAATGGCTGTGCAGAACGGCTACCCGGTACGGGAAGCGGCCGGCAAAGCGCTCGATAATTTGGGGAGTAAGAGAGATTTCCGGTACAAGCGCCAAGCCTTTCTTTCCCAGCTTTATTGCCTGTGTCAATGCTTGCAAATATACCTCTGTTTTACCGCTCCCTGTTACTCCGTGCAGTACGAATACTTTGGGCTGTGCGGATTCCAAGCTTTTACCAATCGCCTCTATTGCGTTTCGCTGGGCATGTGTCAAGGTCAACGGAGGGTTGGAACAGATGCGAGTGTAGTCGATTGGATCACGTTTGCTCTCAATTTGTTCGCTGATTACAATCTCTTGCTGCTGAAGTTTGTTGATTGTTGAACGGGAAAAACCAGTTTTGATAAGCGTCGCTACCGATTGCGACGCACCCGTTTGTTTAAGATGGGACAGCAGGGAAGCTTGTTTATACGCTCGACGTCGTCGCAAATCTGTAAGATATGTGTCAGCATCAATGGCTTTGTTTAAACGGATGCAGTTAATGAAACGGGGCTGGATTCTTGGTCGTTGAATTTCATTATCACGTTGAACCAGTCCGTGTTCAACCAGAACGTGAAGTGCTCTCTGCGAGGCTTTTTGCCCCATTATCTTTTCCAGTCGCCTGAGGTTTATATTGGGAGTTTGGCGGATTATATTTAAGGCTCGTAGGGAATCTCCGTTAAGGGGAAAGTCTCCGGGGAGTATTTTTGAAGTGGTTTTTAGGAAAGTCTGTTGTTTTCGTTCAAAAGCTGGGGGCAAAAATAAACTGATTGCTGAGAACAGTGAGGCAGAATAATAGCTACTGATCCATTGGGCCAGTTCCAAATGAGCAGATGGCAGGGGAGGAACGTTTTGAATAATGCTTTCAATCGGGCGCACATTCTCCACAGATGGTAATTGGCTTAGCGACACCACTATCCCCTGAATTAAACGGCTCCCAAAAGGGACCCAAACGGCTTGTCCTGGTTTTACTTCAAGGTCCGCCGGAATTGAATAGCTGAAAAGCCCATGCCCACTAGCAGGAGTATTTACGCTGACTTCGGCGTATGGCAAAGTAACTCCTTTGCTACTTTAGCAAGCAATATGTTTGTTGTAAATTCTTTATTCGTCTTGACGAGTTGATTCTTCGCTAACGACAGCGGTTGTGCTTTCGGCAACCGTGTTTTCAACGTTGGCAACAGGCGCATCAACGACTGGTGTGTCAATATCAACGACGGGTACCACAGTCTCTTCGTTGACCGAGGCTCCGGCAGATTCAATCAGAGCTAGTTTTTCCTTGCTCAAGCGTTTTTCTTTGATGCGAGCAGCTTTACCAGAGAGGTTACGCAGGTAGAACAAACGGGCACGGCGTACCCTGCCACGCCGAACGAGTTCAACACGCGTCACCAGTGGGGATGCATACGGGAAAGTGCGTTCCACTCCCACGCCATAAGCAACCCGGCGCACGGTAAAGTTACCGCCATCAGCGGATGGATGGATTTTTATAACTACGCCTTCGAACAGTTGAAGACGCTCTTTGCCACTTTCAATTATGCGCATGCTCACTTTTACGCTATCACCGCTTGAGAGCTGTGGGATGGGCTCTTTTTTGGTAACAAGTTTTCTTTCTCTTACTTCTTTGTTATCTTTTTTCTTGGCATCGGTAGCCATGGGTTCACCTCAATTTATTTCAACAATAGCAATAAAGATAACATAACGGGCAGAAAGATTCAAGCGACGGATGAGAGAGCTATTCGAGACCATCAGCCTGGAAGTTTTCCGGAAGGTGTTTCGCGGTTTGTTCCGGAAATCAAACCGGATAGCCAGTCTTTTTCTTTCGAGGAAAGGCAAGCTTTTTCCAATAAGTCAGGGCGTTGCGAAGCTGTTTTGAGCAATGACTGTTCACGGCGCCAAGCACTGATTTTGGCATGGTTGCCTGAGAGAAGTACATCAGGTACTTTTAGTCCGTGGAATTCAGCCGGTCGAGTAAACTGTGGGTATTCCAGTAACCCGCCTGAGAACGAGTCGTCGGTAGCGGACTCTTCACTGCCTAATACTCCTGGCATAAGCCTTACCAATGCGTCTGAGATTACCAGTGCCGGGAGTTCTCCGCCGGACAGAACGTAGTCTCCGATACTGATTTCGTGTGTTACCCAGTGTTCGCGAATACGGTCATCAACTCCTTCGTAATGACCGCATATGATAATAATACGCCTATGCTGAGCAAGTTTATGGGCCAATGGTTGGGAAAACTTTTCTCCTTGAGGAGTGGTCAGGATTATCGGGACAGGGTCTGTTTTTGCGGTTTGTCCTTGAAGTATATCCTCCAATGCTTCAAAAACTGGCTCCGGCTTCAACAACATACCGGCTCCTCCGCCGAAAGGGTAATCATCAACCACATGGTGTTTGTCATGGGTGTATTGACGAATATTCCAGATGTTGAAACTGACCAGCGCCTTTTCTTGGGCACGCTGAAAAATAGCACTCTGCAACGGCGTGGAGAAGAATTGCGGAAACAGCGTAAGAATATCGATGCGCATTTAGTGTTTATTTTACCATACTTTTCAAACAAAATGGTTTTCGAATAGAAATTTTCTATTAAAAAGTATTGACATTGACGTTTAAGCGTAGTGTAGAATGGTTATGTGTGGGGAAAAGTGGGAGAAAAAGGGATATCTGAAATGTTTTTGGGAGAATTCGAATACCGTTTGGATGATAAGGGGCGCATGCCGTTGCCGCCGCGTTTTCGAGCGTCTTTCAAGGACGGTGTCATCGTGGCGCCAAGCCCTGAGAAGTGTTTAACCATATACACCGTTGAAGAGTGGGGGAAAATGGCGAGCAGTCTGAATGGTGGCAATTTGCCGCCGAGTAAACTGCGTAAGATCCGCCGTGCTCTTTTTGCAACCGCGTTTGAGACCGCACTCGATTCGCAGGGGCGCATTGGCTTGCCTAGTGCCCTGAGGAGTTATGCTGCGATGGGGACTGATATCGTAGTAATCGGGACGGGTAATTATCTTGAGCTTTGGAGCAAGAACGCTTGGGAAATTGAGAAAGATGCTGACTTGTCTGAGGCTTGGCAAATCTTGGAAGGTTTAGAAAAGCGTTAGGGGTTATGATGGCTACACTTACGGCACATATTCCGGTTTTGTTAAAAGAGAGTATAGAGGCATTAGCTGTTCGACCGGGTGGACGCTATGTGGATTGTACTGTCGGTGCCGGTGGGCATGCGGAGGCAATTTTACGTCGCAGTGAGCCCGGAGGGCAACTGTTGGGATTTGATGCGGATCCCGTTGCTGTGGAGTTGACCCAAGAAAGATTAAAAACTTTTGGCGCGGCATCCCTGATTGTAAACGAGAATTTTAGCAACTTATCAAGGGTATGTGCCGAGAATGCTTTTACTCCGCTGAATGGCATACTATTTGACTTGGGAATGTCATCAATGCAGCTCGGTGAAAGTGGGCATGGCTTCAGTTTTCAGCATGATGCCCCGCTTGATATGCGCTTCAGCCCGGATCAGAAACTATCCGCGTCAGATATCGTCAATGATTTTAGCGAGGCTGAATTGGCGCGCATGTTATATGAATACGGAGAAGAGAGTAATAGCCGCCAAATTGCCAGTGCAATTGTACGTTCACGTCCTATCTATACCACTGAGCAACTCGCCGTATTGGTGGAAAGCGTTGTTCCGCGACATGGGCGTATTCATCCCGCCACAAAAACATTCCAAGCTTTGCGCATCGCAGTTAACGCTGAGTTGGAAAACCTGGAAAAAGCTTTATTGCAGGCAATCCAATTATTGGGGCACGAAGGGCGTTTGGTAGTTATCAGCTATCATTCGCTGGAGGATCGAATTGTCAAGAATTTCATGCGGCGGGAAGCCACTGAATGTATCTGTCCACCCGGCCTCCCGCAATGCGTCTGTTGCCATAAGTCACAGTTAAGATTAGTCAGTCGCCATGCAATTGTACCTAGTTTGGCTGAGGAGAAAGCCAATCCGCGGTCGCGTAGCGCGAGGCTACGTGTGGCCGAACGTATTTTGAGTGGCAAGAAGAGTGCCAGAGCTAAGAGACCAACGGGGTTTGGTAAATTATTTGGCACTTCGCTAAATATGAATTAGGGAGGTATGGAAAAGAGGTCTAAGTAAATGCTATGACAATAAAAAACGCCACAAAATCAACTCAAGGTGAGTATTAATACAGCAGGAGTATTTAAGGAGGAGAAATGAGCAGAAAATCCACAATTACCGCGATCGATGTTGGCACTACCAAGATAGCCACAATTGTTGCTGAGCAGGATAATAGCGGAGGCGTACGTGTGGTAGGAGTTGGCATCACCCCTTCGTTTGGATTGCATAAGGGACTGGTTGTCAATATTAATGACGCCAAAGAAGCTATCCGTGATTCTATCCGCAAGGCGGAACAGACATGTGGGATTAAAATAGAGTCGGCCTATGTCGGTGTTACCGGCCGGCATGTCGCGTCTTCAAACAATCGGGGCGTGGTGGCAATTACTCGCAATGATAAACTGGTGCGCCCGGATGATCTTCGTCGTGTTTTGAATACGGCACAAAGTGTTAAAGTTTCCCAGGACCGTAAGTTATTACATGTTATTCCGCGACAGTATGCTGTCGACGGACAAATCGGGGTCAAGAACCCTGTCGGGATGCATGGTTTCCGCTTGGATGTGGAAACCCATGTGATTACAGCCGCCGCCAATTCAATCCAAAATTTGGTCAAATGTATTCGCAGTATTGGCCTTGATATTGATGATATGGTATTGGAGCCGCTTGCTTCATCCGAAGCCGTTTTGACGGAGGAGGAGCGCCAAGCCGGTGTTGTTATCGCTGATATCGGAGGCGGGACGACTGACATTTGTGTATTTAAAGACGGCAGTATTTTCCATACTTCAATATTGCCGGTAGCGGGTTATCAACTGACCCGTGATGTTTCAATCGGTCTGGGACTTCCTTTTGAAGTAGCTGAAGAGATGAAGAAACGATATGGCAGCGTGATGTCGGTATATGAAAATAAGATTGCAAGTACTACGCCTATTTCCGAAGACGGGCATGGCATTTCCTATCAAGATTTGTGTGATATCTTGCACGCCAGAGTTGAGGAAATTTTGCGCTTGGTTTTACTTGAATTACCGGGTTCGGATTACGAATCGGTCATTCCGGCCGGGCTGGTGTTGACTGGTGGCAGTTCCAATCTTTCGGGTATTGAGACTTTAGGGATGGATGTTCTTAAACTTCCCGTACGTGTCGGTTGCCCATTGCATATAACAGGCATTACGGATTCTCTACGTGACCCGGCATATGCCACAGGTGTGGGGTTGCTTCTTTGGGGGGCAAAGCATGACGGACAACGCTCCAAGGAATGGAAAAATCGCGGTTTCTTTGGTTCTCGCCTTAGAGGGTTGGCTAATCGCTTGTCGTCACTCTTTGGTAGCAGAAACTAAATTTAAGAATAAATAAAGGATTATAAGGAGAAGATCATGGCAAAAACTAGTTTTGTTCCCAATGGGGCGAGGATTAAAGTTTTTGGTTGTGGCGGTGGAGGTAGCAATGCTATTACACGTATGGTACGTGAGGAAATACAAGGGGTTGAGTTTATTGCGGTAAATACCGATGCGCAAGCTTTGGCAATCACAGAGGCTCCGGTAAGGCTTCAAATTGGGGAGAAATTAACCCGCGGGCTAGGTGCCGGAGGGGATCATAATACTGGACAGAAAGCGGCTGAGGAAAGCCGTGATGAGATTAAGGATATGGTCAGCGGTGCTGATATGGTATTTGTAACCGCAGGGATGGGTGGCGGAACCGGCACCGGTTCCGCGCCGGTAGTTGCTCAAA
>WRNG01000043.1 GCA_009776735.1 Dehalococcoidia bacterium
TCCCAACCCGTCAAGTTGCTGTTCATCACGCATAGAGCCAAGAGTGGTAACGGTGAGAGCCTGTGTTTCCCCACGAGTGAATAATCCCGAGCCATGTACGCGCGGGAGCAACCCAACATCGCAGGAAAGCGGGCGTATTTGAGTAAGCGGACGGTTATTTGCGCGGGTTCCATTTTTTAGTATGTGTTCGCGTAGCGTGCGGCGGACAGCGTTATCAAATGAGGCAAGGATGTCACTCTCGCCATAGCTATCGCGCAGTTTATCAAGGAGCTCTGTTTTGAGAATGTTTAAAAACGGTTCACGCTCGGCTTTGGTAGCAAAATTGAGGGCATCCCAAAGCCTGCCCGCTAAGATATGTTCTGTTTCAGCCACAAGTTCATCGCCAAGGGATGATTGCGGGGCTTTGACCTTGGGTTTTCCGGTTGCGGCAATGAAGGACTCCTGTAAAGCGATTAACTGTTGGTTGGCGTCATGGGCAAACTTTATAGCGCCGGTGATGATATCTTCAGGGACTTCGCTTGCGCCGGCTTCAACCATGACCACCGCTTTTTTTGTGGAGGCAACGACAAGGTCGAGAGAACTGTTGCTCATTTCAGAAAGCGGAGGATTGATTACGTACTGTTCGTTGATGTACCCAACCCTACAGGCGCCCACCGGCCCGTCAAAAGGGACTTCCGACATGCCCAATACACAAGAACCGCCGATAATGGCTAAGGTATCAGGATCGTTTTCGCGATCGGCTGACAGCACAGTGATAATTACCTGAATCTCGCGCCGCCAAGTCTTGGGAAGTAAGGGGCGCAAAGGGCGGTCGGTCAGACGCCCGGAGAGAACAGCCTCCTCGGTTGGCCGCCCTTCCCTGCGGATGAAACCGCCTGGTATTTTACCGGCGGCATAAAGTCTTTCTTCATAATCAACCATAAGCGGTAAAAAATCAACACCTTCGCGAGGTTGCGGGCTGACACATGCGGTTACCAAAACAACGGTGTCTCCGTAACGTAAAGTAACGGCGGCGTTGGCTTGAGCGGCTAATTTTCCTGTCTCAATACTCAGCTTGCGGGCGCCAAAAACATCCTCAGCAACAAATGGTTGTGCCATTTGTATCCTCCTTGTCAAATATTTGGAAACGTGGGGGAGCTATTTGCGCAACCCGAGAGCTTTAACAAGTTTCTTGTAGCGGTTGATATCTTCCTTGCTTAGATAAGCCAATAACCGTCTGCGTTGCCCGACAAGGCGGAGAAGACTACGTTTGGAGTGATAATCATGTCCGTAGGCTGTCATATGACGAGTTAATTGGCTGATGCGAGCGGTGAGTAAAGCAATTTGCACTTCTGCTGAGCCAGTATCACCGTCATGGAGCGCGTATTTCTGAACAATTTCAGTCTTTTTCTGTAGGTCTAACAAGTTTTTCTCCCAATTTTTCCTTCAATTAGTGGGCTGAGTATATCATATTAAGCCCAGCAGTGTAAATGAATCGCCTGAAAGCGGACGCAGACAAGATTATGGGGGGTTGTTTCTGCTATACTTCAGTTAGCTTTCTCTTGAGTCTAGGCATCTATGAATATTGGAATAATCAAGTGTCGTTTGCGTCTTGCGGAGAACCTTTCGCTCAAAGGCAAACGGCAAGTATTGAAATCAATCATCGCTCAACTTAGGAACCGATTCAATGTCTCAGCCGCTGAGGTGGCGGATAATGACCTTTGGCAACTGGCGACGATTGCTGTGTGTACACTGTCCAACAATCAACGTTTTACAAACGAGGTAATCTCAAAAGTGGTGAATTTCGTTGAGAGCGGACGTTTCGAGGCGGAGGTTCTCGATTTCGAGACCGAAATAATCCATTTGTAGTGTGAGATATGGCCACTATCGCTGACTTTATCATTCGCCTCAAAAAGAAGAAGTTCTATGACGGACAGATTGTTCATTGTGAAAATTTGCCGCCCAGTTTGGCTCGATACGGAGAATTGGAGACTGCTCTTTCCCCGATTTTGCAAAGAATACTCTCTGTTCATCGTTTGGGGCCGCTTTATACTCACCAGACACAAGCAGTTAATCTAATCCGTAGCGGAGATAATGTTGTGGTTTGCACATCTTCCGCTTCCGGGAAAAGTATGTGCTACAATCTTCCGGTTATGCAGAGCATGCTTGAGGAAAAGCAAGCCTGTGCTTTCTATCTGTTTCCCACCAAAGCTTTGGCACAAGATCAACTTGGCAAAATCAAGCATTTGTTTTCGCCTGATGTACTGCCAGTAAACGAATTTGATACTTACGACGGGGACACGCCAACCGAAGATCGCGCTGGTATACGTCGTACAGCGCGTTTAATTCTTACCAATCCCGATATGCTTCATGTGAGTATTTTGCAAAACCATCGCACTTGGTCACGCTTTTTACGCAATCTGCGTTATGTGGTGGTGGATGAAGCCCATATTTATCGTGGTGTTTTCGGTTCCCATGTTGCTTTAATATTGCGTAGATTGCGACGTTTATGCGCCGCCTATGGTTCTGTGCCACAGTTTATACTTTGTTCGGCTACCATCGACAACCCTGAGGAGCATGCCGAAAGCCTGACTGGTCTCTCCTTTTTCGTGGTGGATGATGACGGCTCTCCTAAGGGGGGAAAGGATTTCGTTTTATGGAACCCGCCATTAATTGATACCGCTAATGGGACACGGCGTAGTGCCAATGCCGAATCATCGGACCTTTTCTCCAGCCTAATCGGCGACGGAATCCGCTCCATCTGTTTTACGCGGACTCGTCGTCTGGCAGAGTTAATCGCCGATTATGTCCGCAAAAAACTAAGCGACAATGCTTCGAGCTATGCTTCACGAGTAAAAACCTATCGGGCCGGATATACAGCGGGCGAAAGACGCCGAATTGAACAGGAGCTTTCTTGCGGCGCCTTGATGGGAGTCGTTGCAACCAATGCCTTGGAGTTGGGAGTTGATATTGGAGATCTCGATGCCACGGTAATTACCGGCTACCCCGGCACTATTTCAAGCACATGGCAGCAATCAGGGCGTAGCGGACGCCGTGACACCCGTTCCCTCTCTTTTCTAATTGGGTTGGATAATCCGCTTGACCAATATCTGATGCGTCACCCGCAGTATTTCTTCGGCCAATCGTATGAAAACGTAACGCTTAACCCAACAAACCCCTACATTATGGGTGCCCATTTGTTGTGTGCGGCATGGGAGCGAGCACTGGGTTCATCAGACGCGCGATATTTCGGTAATACGATGTTGGCTGAGGTACAGGCCTTGGCCAAAGATGGGTTGCTATGTGAACGCCGTGAGCACTATTACCTTTCCCCCACATTGTCATATCCAGCCGGCGAAGTAAGTATTCGTTCAGCCTCGGGAACGAATTTTGCCCTGACAGACGGGCGTAATGGAAAAATACTAGAGGTATTGGATAGCTTCCATGCTTTTACCCAAGCCCACTCAGGAGCTGTTTACCTTCATCAGGGTGAAAGTTATGTGGTGGCTGAATTCGATCTATTGGGAAAGACCATTAAGGTGGTACCGAATACAGATGCTTATTATACCGTTTCCAAGGAAATTACCGATGTGCGTGTACTACGGGTCCACAAGGAGAAAGCTCTCGGTGCCATCAAGGTATATTTAGGTGAAGTTGACGTGAGTTTGGATGTGGTGGGTTACAAGAAGAAAAAACTCTATACCGAAGAGATTTTGGGAGAAGAACTGCTGACGTTGCCAACTCAGCGTTTTAGTACCATTGGTTTGTGGTTTGATATCCCTCAGAAAGCAAGGGAACGTATCAGCCTTGGAGAATTGGATTTTGATGGCGGGTTGCATGCTACTGAACATGCAACAATCGGAATATTACCGCTGTTTGCCATGTGTGACAGGAATGATATCGGAGGGCTTTCCACACCATTACATCCAGATACCGGGGCTTCTCAGATCTTTATATACGACGCTTGCCCAGGCGGAGTTGGTATTACCGAAAAAGGATTTGAGTTGATTAGCGAACTGTGGGATGCTACTTTAACGATGGTTAATGAATGTCAATGCCACGATGGATGTCCTTCTTGTATTCAATCTCCCAAATGCGGCAACAACAATCAACCTCTCGATAAACAAGCGGCACTAATATTGCTGGAAGAACTGAAAACTCGCACCAGTACGCTTTAAACAGAGCAGGCAAGGCATAAAAAGGTACCATAATGTATAATTGGTTAGGGAAGTAAAAATATCAAATAGCTGATGGAGTTAACATGAATGCCATTGAAATAAACGTAAGTCCGATTCTTTTTAGTTTTGGTAACGTAGAAGTGCGCTGGTACGGCGCCATGATGGCGCTGGGAGTCACGGCCCTCATGTTTTGGACTTACATGCAAATAAAGCGGGGCGCAAAGATATCGTATGATGATTTATTAAGCGGCGCAATTATTGGGATTATTTGTGGGATAGTATTTTCGCGGCTTTTGCATGTTTTTGACGGAGTGGAGAACATTCGTCGCTATTTTTCTAACCCAACCAGCATTATCGGCGGAGACGGGCTAACGATTTATGGGGCTATTTTAGGGGCTTCTTTGGGGGTGTGGGTTTTTAGCCGAATGCGTAAATTGAGTTTTGCTTACGCGGCAGACGTGGTTACTCCGGGAATCATCATGGCACAGGCAATCGGCAGGGTTGGTTGTTTGTTCAACGGATGTTGCTTTGGTGACGGAATCGAAGGCAATCCTTTCAATATTATGTACACCAATCCGCAGTCATATGCCCCAATCGGTGTAGTTTTTCAACCAACGCAGGTGTATGAAATATTGTTTCTGTTGGCACTGCTGACCATAATAATGGTTTTTCGTAGCAGATTCAAACCGAACGGTGTCCAATTCATGTTCTACTTGGGTATGTACTCGATTTGGCGTATTGGGATAGGTTTTTTGAGAGTAGGGCCTCCAGGGCTTGCACAAGCACAGTTCATTGGTATCATAGTTTCGTCAATCTGCGCCGTTGGTATATACCTTGCCATTCGGCGCGATAGAGCACAAGCGGCAGCGGAAACGTCGAAAGAGAATTTGCCAGAAACTGGCAGTGATGGCTAGAAGGTCAGGTTGAGATTGACATCGGCAGGGAAAGCTTGCTCAAATAATTCACCGGCTTTATAGGAGCTTCTCACCAATGGGGCTGAGGCAACAGCTTTAAAACCGATGTTTAAGCCAATTCTTTCCAACTCGTAGAATTGTTTAGGGGTGATGAACTCCGCAATTTGGTGATGCAATTCGGAGGGCGCCAGGTATTGTCCGATGGACAAAAGCTCGCAACCGACTTTTCGTAAATCTTGCATTACTTCTAGCACTTCTGGTTGTGATTCGCCTAGGCCCAGCATTATGCCGGATTTGGTCACCATTCGAGGGTTTATGTTTTTAGCTTGAGCCAGCACATCAAGCGAACGTTGGTAGTTAGCCATCGGCCTTACAAATTGATAAAGGCCGGGGACAGTTTCAAGGTTATGAGCGAACACTTGCGGTGAAGCGCGAGCGACAATTTCAATGGCTTTCTGATTGCCATTGAAGTCAGAAACTAGCACCTCTATTTTTAAATTAGGAGAAGATTTACGTAGTTCTTTTATTGTTTCGACAAAGTGAGTGGCGCCTCCGTCACTGAGGTCATCACGGGTGACACAGGTTATCACGACATAATTAAGCCCAAGCGCTTTAACCGCATGAGCAATGTTTTGTGGTTCGTCAGCGTCAACGGGGAGAGGCGTACCCTTATCTACCGCACAGAAAGTGCAATTGCGCGAGCAAATATTCCCCAAAATCATGAAAGTGGCAGTTCCCGATGCAAAACACTGCCACATGTTGGGACAATGTGCTCCTTGGCAGACTGTATGCAGTTCAAGACTGGATATAAGCCGCTCAACATGCTTCAGCTCTCCTGCTTTAGGTGGTTTCTGTTTAAACCATTCTGGTAGTTTTGGACTCATTTGTTATTCCAAGGCGTTAGGTCAAATAGTTGAGTAAAAGTTTAATCTGTTTACGACGAGAAACAAAGTTGCTCAAGTTGTTGCGGAGTGATTCGCTTAAGTTTGAAACCAAATATGTTTGAGAATTGCTGTTCAACTTTGGGTATGACTTCGGCAATGGTTATCATAAAGCCCAGTTCTTGGGCAATGGAAGTAGCCATACAATCTTCAATCCCACATAGATGAATTACGTTAAAAAGGCTTAAATCAGGATTTACATTAAGTGATAGCCCGTGAATACTGACGGAAGAGCGTATTTTTAGACCTATAGCCGCTATTTGTTTTCGGTTTACATAAACGCCGGGATGTTCAATTCGCTCAGCAGGAACATTGAAACACTTTACTACTCGCAGTGCTATTTCCTCCATTTTTGAGACATAATCACTGGGGCGTATTCTGCCCAAGTTAATGATTGGATGAATGATTAACTGCCCTGGGCAATTGAATGTGGCATCACCGCCACGGTCGGATTGAAAGAAGGCAATGCCGCGTTTGGTCAATTCCTCAAGCGAAAGCAATACATTCTTTGGATTGCCGTTTTTCCCCAGTGTAACAGTCGGTGGATGCTCAAGAAAAAGGAGCATATCTTCTACCAGTTGATTATGGCGCAACCGAAGAAGAGCCTGTTCGTAGAGCATGGTTTTATCAAATGGAATCAAGCCAAGGTTGCAGACAGTACAGACTGTCATTAGCGGGCTATCATGTTTAGCCATCATATTACTCGACTTTCTCCTTAGCAGTTAAAACCATGCAATGGCGCACTTGTATAGAGGTTTGAAGTCTCCATATTGCTTGAATACATAACTTCACTAAGATGAACACTCCGAAAGCATACTATGGAGGTTTGCCAATTTTCTCTATTGTTAGGAAAGGTATTTTTCGCCATGACCTTCCACTGGTTGATTCAGTTATACTGCAATCTCTTTGATTTTAGTTTATTTTCCTCAACAGAAATCATTCTGGAATTGTCGTTTATTCCAGCCTCCCTTATAGAGTAGAATTATTTTTTAAACGTCTACATAACGAGACTGAACGAGTGGAACTTTTAAGTCTTTGAAGATCTTCACAGGCTTGTTTATTCGTTTTTATTGCGTCACAAATGGCCGTAAGCAAATTGGCAAGATAGCTATTCTGATTTGGCTTGCGTAGTGAATATAATGTATAAAGCCCATCGGTGCGCATTTTAAGAAAGCCTGCGTTATAGAGGATACTAAGATTACGTGAAGCACGTGTTTGTGAAATCTGCAGAGCTTGCATGCATTCACAAACACAACACTCTTGAGAAGATAATACATTCAAGATTCGTAGTCTCGTTTCATCGGAAAGAGCCCGTAACGCTCTGGTAAATTTTTCCATAGGGTGTCCACTCCTGAGGCTGTCGAAAACATTAACTGGTTTGATTACTTCCTATGTGCGAAGTGACATCACTGGACTGTTATTGCAAATTATTCAACATGCCCACTATGATTCAAGAGCTTTTTTCAGCTCCTCATATTGGGGGTAGTTCTTTTCTGAAAAGACTTTCCCATCAATTAGTACTAAAGGCAGAATGCTGACCCCCTTTATTTTGACCAACATCATAACATCCATGTTTTTTCGAAAAATATTTAGCCCAGTTGTCATGTTGGCTCGCAAAATCTCCAGCTCAGGATATTCTTGTTTGAGTTTTCTGAGAGTGCTTGCGAATTCAATCAGCGTGATGTCTGGCTCAGTACCACACACCCCTGTGTCGCAACACATCGCTCCTTCAAAAATTGATATATTTTTATGGTTCATTTATTCTTCCTCTATTCAGAATACATTGGAGGGACCGTCCCTGACCAATTTGGTGATATAAGATAAGCGTAATATTCTGGAGTATATAGCTTAGATAATTCATCTGGATTGCTCAGTCGTACTTTTATCATCCAGCCTCTACCGAAAGTTTCATCAAGGAGAAAGTCCTTAACATAAGGATTAATTTCAGTTACTGTTCCTGAGATAGGAGTGACAATATCAGTACTAATCTTATCGGTTATTATATTTGCAAAGGTGTCTTCCAAATAAGCATCAAGCGTAAGACCAACTTTTGCATAAATTTCACAAATATGCAACTGGCAATCTTTATGAAAGTAATCTGATATTCCAATCTGTGCAATGCTGTCTTCCAATGGAAATACCCATGTGTGATAAGGAGAATACTTTCTATCTGTAGCCACGAAATAGTCACAGGCTGATCCGGGCACTTCCATTAGTGGAACATCAATATATGGAGGGTATTCAACATAATTATTACCTGGTTCTTTGGTTGTATTAACTCCCGTATTGTTAGAAGGCGGTTTTGCGTTGGAAGTGGTAGCTGGTTCGCAGGATGAGGCCACAAGCGAAATCAACGCCCCTCCCCCCACAACTGCACTGGCCTGCTTTAGGAATTCCCTTCGAGAGATGGCATTTTTCTTTTTCCCATTTTTCATTTACTCTACCCCTTGTCTAGTAGCCTGTTTGGGTATTTAAACCCATGGTACTAAGACGCCTTTGTTTTGTCAAGGATTGTTAACTAACATTGCTCACGACAAATAGCAAGTGTTTTGTGCCTTATTTGGCAATGAGTTCATATAATACATCTCAATAATATTTAGAAGCCTGTCAATGTATATTTATACATTGCGCACAACCACAGACCAATGACAATCATAAATACACCCGTAACGATGCGTAACGGTTTGTCGATTCTAGCCATATATTTTGTGGCGCTGGTCATACCAGCGCCTAACATTATGGCAACAAGAGGTGCAACAAAACCAATAGCGAACAGGAAAAGGATTAAAAATCCATCTAGGATTTTGCCACGCAACGCAGCCATTCCTAATACAAGCGGCATTTGCATTGGTGAGCAGGTAGCAGCACAGCCTGCAGTAGCTAATCCAACAGACGACCCCAGCAGTAAAGCACCCAATATACCACTAGGGAGTTTTTCTGTAGAAATTCGAAAACTGGGGAAGCGCATTGGTAGCCAATCGAGCGCTGACAGCCCAAGAATAACCATAACTAGTCCCAGTATCTTTTTTACGATAAACCCAATCATTGAGGTTGAGTCCATGACTGAGCCACTCGCAAAACTTATGATAACTCCTAATAACCCTAAAACCACAATTGTTGATATAGCAAATGCTGCCGCGGCCATGAACAAGGTTCGCTTTCTGCTTGCCGCACTGGTACTACTTGAGTAACCAATAATTACAAGCATTGCAGGGAGCCCGCCACACCCAGCAGTTGTTGCAGCTGAAGATAGCCCAAAAAGGAAAGCTGCGACAAGCATTACTCCACCAGACGCCCCACCTGTGAGGATTTGACTAACCCAATTATCCATAGTTCATCTCTCCAATTTATGAACGCCAAAATTTGCGTTCAAGGAAATTTTTATAAATACTGGAATCAGTTATATTCTCTCTTATAGAAACAGGCATAAACTGAGCTTGCTCTGAGAACAGCCTAAGAGTAACTTGTGGATATAATATTTCGGAGTTTTCTGGCAGAATAAACACTCCAACATATATTTTTTCTGAATTACGAATTCTATTAGCTGCTTTTATAGTAAGGTCAAGTGTTGATTCGTTGAGTGAAGCGTTTGAGCATGGCATGAACACTATAACAAAGTCATTATTTGATTGATAGGCTTCAAAAAAAGTTGATGCAAGTTGGGGTTCTGTCCCTGTATATGTCGGTGGATCATGGTCTAGTAGTTTCATCTTGTATTTTGGATTAAACTCAGTAAAGTAGGATATGGTAGAAGATATAATCAGACTAACTGAAACTAAACCAATGATAGCCACGATTGTGGTTTTCCACCATGTCCATTTAACTTTTGGTTTTGTTATTTGATAAGCATCCGTGGGAGTTTGTGTGAAATTATCACTCATATTATATCCTCCAAAATGTGTCTATTCGCTCAAAACCAGCGTCAGATTAGGTTTTAGCGGTTTCAGTAAACTCATACAATTCTGGCAAAGTTAAATGGATTTCATCACTTGCTAAGCCAAAAAATTCTGCGAAAGTTTTAGCAAATCATCAATCCCGTTTGGCTCATGATCAAATAAGGGAATAAAGAGCAATTGGGTTTGGAAT
>WRNG01000044.1 GCA_009776735.1 Dehalococcoidia bacterium
TTCAAATAGTTCCCAACTTAGTGTAATCCGTGTCGTATTTTTCATGTCCATGATTTTACATGGACTGGCGGATATTTACGGAAACATTGCGCGAAACAAGGCTTTGACGCGCTTGTGTGTTTGTTGAATACAAAGGCTGGCAGGGGAACTACAAAGAAGAAAAAGTGCTTTCTTAAGCCAGCTTATCCATTTCCAGTTGTACTGGAATGGGATAAGCACCGGTGAAACAGGCTAGACAGAACTCGTTCTTAGGTAATCCGGTGGATTTAACTAGTCCATCTAGGCTGAGGTAGCCTAACGAATCGGCGCCGATATAGTCACGGATTTCGTCGACACTCATGCGTGTGGCAATCAGTTCTTGCTTGGTGGCCATATCCACGCCCATAAAACAAGGAAAATGGAGGGGGGGGGAGCATACTCTCATATGGACTTCTTTAGCGCCGCTTTTCCGCAACAAACGAATGACTTGAGGAGTGGTGGTCCCGCGCACAATGCTGTCGTCAACCAGCACAATACGCTTATTTTCCAGCAACCTACGCATAGGGTTAAATTTGAGCTTGACACCCAAGTCCCGTAGGTTTTGCGTCGGTTTAATAAAAGTGCGTCCGGTATAGTGATTTTTTATGAGTCCCATGCCTAGCGGAATACCTGAACGAGCGGAATATCCTACCGCTGCTGGTGTGGCCGAGTCTGGAACACCGACGACTAAATCAGCCTCCACGGGATATTCTTCTGCCAGTCCGGCCCCCATAGCACTGCGGACATCATAAAGCAAACGATTGTTGATGATGCTGTCTGGACGTGCGAAATAGATGTACTCAAAAATGCATAAAGCATGCTTATCAGACGCTTTTTTAAAACTGGTAACACCATTCGCGTCAATGGCCACAATTTCGCCGGGCTCAATTTCACGTACAAATACGGCGCCGATGTGATCCAAGGCACAGCTTTCTGAGGAAAGTACCCAAGTGTCGTCTCCAATTCTGCCTAGACACAGAGGGCGCATTCCCAAAGGGTCACGAATTCCAAAAAGGGTATCGACAGTCATGAGAGTAAGCGAATAAGCCCCTTGAAGGCGATTCATGCTCTGGCGAATTCGTGAAGGCCAATCTCTCTCAGTGGAAGACAGAATGAGATTGGAAATTACTTCCGAATCCGAGGTGGTTTTAAACTGATAGCCTTTATCGGTGAGCTCTTTGGCGAGAGCAGTATAGTTGGTGATGTTACCGTTGTGGGCAATGGCAAGCGAGAGATTTCCGTTATTTTTAACCAGCGGCTGGATATTACAGGCCTGTGAGGCTCCCGTGATGGAATAGCGATTGTGCCCGATGGCAATATGACCATGAAGGTTAGAAAGAGACTCCTCGTTAAAAACCTGTGATACCAACCCTACATCGGCAAAAACTTGGATGCGCGTTCCATCCGATGTGGCAATGCCCGCACTCTCTTGTCCGCGATGTTGCAAGGCAAAAAGAGCGAAATAGGTAAGGCGGGCAATATCCTCGTCGGGAGCGTAAATTCCAAAGACGCCGCAAGCTTCGTGCAAATCCATATACTTATTGTTTCTTTCGGGTTACGGCGTATTATAACCCAAATATTTTTGCATTGCAAAGCTTTTCGTTGAGCTAAACTTGTATGCCAAACCAACTCATTATGCCAGAAAGACTAAAGTAGCCGGCGTAGGCGATGAGGCTACACTTAATAAACTTGCCCGCGAAAGTGACCAAAAAGTATTTTTTCAATCCGAAACGTACCGCACCGCAGGTTAGAGCCGCCGGGAAGAAAAATGGATTCATGATTGCTGACAAGGCAAACATTACCAAACCGCCGTGCTTTTGCATCATACGCATTAGCCATTGATAAAGGCGTTGCGCGCGCCCCGATCGTCCTTGACTGAATCTGTCAAAAAGTCCGGTGGCTCCACTATATCCGGCGGCATATATGGTGAGAGTGCCGATGGATTCACCGAAAGAACAGACTAATCCGACACATAGAGGCCCTAGCCAAAGAGGTCCAAACCAAGGAGGAAGTATACCGCCAAGCGCGAACTGAACGGCTGCCATTGGAATGGGAATGAACCATGAACCGCTACCGAGAGCACTGACCACAAATCCGCCAGGATAACCATATTTTGCCATTTGATCGGGGGAGTGTAAGTTTACCAACAATAAAAGCGCCAGTCCGCAAGTGGCGAGTACGGCCAGTATTCCGACCCAATAATCCCATCTGCGGAACAGGCGCTTCAAAAAAGGTTGTTTCTGTGGTTCCTCTTGATTATCCGTGTGACTACTCCTCTTTTTTAGTCGCTAAGCGGCGAGTTTTTTTTCGTGTTGAAGTCATACTTGAAACAAAAGTTAATCCCTCATCACCAATATCGACTGAAATGGTGTCGCCTTCATTAAATTCTCCTTTGAGCAGACTGCTGGCCAGCGGGTTTTCCAGATAACGCTCAATTGCGCGTCTCAACGGCCTTGCCCCAAACAACGGATCGTAGCCGACTTTAACCAACCAGTTTATTGCCGCGTCAGTCAACTCAATACTTAGGTTACGTTCCCCCAGACGTTTTTGCAAATCTTTTACCATCAGTCCCACGATTTGCGCAAGCTGCTCTTCGTTTAATTCGTGGAACACAATGATATCATCAATGCGGTTAATGAATTCCGGACGGAAATTTTTCCGCACCTCACTCATCACTTTTTCTTTCATGCTTTCGTATGAGCGGCGGCGTGATTTCTCATCGTCTTTTTGGGTGGCGAATCCTATTGCTGATTCGCGACGAATCAGAGAAGCTCCGGTGTTGGAGGTCATGATGATGATGCTGTTCTTAAAATCAACCGTACGCCCATGGCTGTCAGTCATTCGTCCGTCATCCAGCACTTGTAGCAAGCTGTTGTATACCTCCGGATGCGCTTTCTCGATTTCATCCAATAAAATGACGCTGTACGGACGGCGACGCACGGCTTCTGTGAGCTGCCCCCCCTCGTCAAAGCCGACATAACCTGGCGGAGAGCCGATCAGCCTTGATACGGTATGTTTTTCTTGATACTCAGACATATCCATTCTTATCATGGCGCTGTCATCTCCGAAGAGGAACCAGGCCAACGAGCGAGCCAGTTCGGTTTTTCCCACTCCTGTCGGGCCAAGAAACAGGAAGCTTCCGATAGGGCGTCTAGGATCTTTCAATCCGGCCCTTCCGCGCCGAATAGCTTCCGAAACAGCTTTTACGGCTTCCTCTTGGTTAATCATGCGCTTATGCAGATTTTCTTCCATGTGTAGCAGTTTCTCGGCTTCCCCAGCCATAATATGGGTAACCTGTATTCCGGTCCATTTGGCGATTAAAGTAGCGATATCGCTTTCTGTCACTTCTTGGTGGATATTGTTGCTTTCCATCCAATCGTTCCGTTTTTGGTTGTACTCGGCTTCAACAATCAGTTTTTGCGCTTTTAATTCCGCGGCACGATCGTAATTTTGGCTTTGAGTGGAATTCTCTTCCTCTGCAATGAGTTCTTTTAATTTGTCGCCGAGAGCCTTGATGTCAGGAGGAGAGCTTTCGGTGTCTAAACGTATCTTACTGGCGGCCTCATCAATTAAGTCAATCGCCTTATCGGGTAAATGCCGATCAGCAATATAGCGCTGCCCCAGTTTAACGGCGGCTTCAATCGCGGCATCGCTGATTTTTATCTTATGATGTTCTTCGTAGCGGGGCCTAAGCCCGCGTAAGACTTCGATGCTGGCTTCAACTGATGGTTCAGACACGAAAACCGGTTGTAAGCGCCGTTCCAAAGCTTTATCTTTCTCAATAAATTTGCGGTATTCATCTAATGTAGTGGCGCCGATTACGCGCAATTCGCCGCGTGACAAGGCAGGTTTTAGCATGTTGGAAGCGTCAATTGAGCCTTCGGCCGCACCGGCTCCTACGACTGTGTGCATTTCATCAATGAACAGAATAATCTCTCCTTGTGCCTGCCGCACCTCATCCATGACAGCTTTCAATCTTTCTTCAAATTCACCGCGAAACTTACTGCCAGCAACTAAAGATCCCATATCAAGGGCCATTACTTTTTTGCCAAGTAACGACTCCGGTACCGTGTTATCAGCGATACGTTGTGCCAAACCCTCGGCAATGGCGGTTTTGCCTACCCCAGCCTCTCCAATAATGATGGGGTTGTTTTTGGTGCGCCGTGAGAGTGTTTGCATGACCCGTCTGATTTCATCTTCGCGTCCAATCACCGGGTCTAGCTTGCCCTGTTTAGCCATTTCGGTTAGGTCGCGGCTGTATTTTACCAATGAGCGATAATGACTTTCGGCTCCGGCATCTGTCACACGGCGACTGCCGCGGATTTTTTGTAGAGCAGTGTAGATTTTTTCTTGGTCAATACCATAGTTTTTCAATATGGCGGCGCTTTGGCCATGCTGTTCGTTGGCAATGGAGAGAAAGAGATGCTCGGTGCCGATATACTCATCTTTTAAACGCGATGCTTCTTGGGCAGCTGACATAAGCACTTGGTTTATGCGTGGAGTAGCGTAAATTTGCTGTGTTTGATAACCCAGTTTGGGTGAGCGGTTTAAGACCGTGTCTACCTCTGAGCGAATACCGTCGACGTTTGCTCCCAATTCTTTTACTATATCGCGTACCAGTCCCTTTTCTTGAGTGAGGAGGGCCATTAGTAAGTGTTCGACGTCCAATTGACTGTGCCGATATTGCATGACCATCTGTTGAGAAAGATTCAGTGCTTCCTGTGCCTGTTCTGTGTATTTATCCTGTCTCATTCTTCATCCTTTCCCTGTTCATATTTTTCTAATGCATGCTTAAGAGCAGAATTTGTTTGTTGTAGTTCATGGATTTGATGGCTCATATGCAAGATTACTTCTACGCCGGCTAAGTTAACGCCTAACTCATACATTAGAGTCATTATACGCCGCAGCTGGGATAAATCGTCATCGGAGTATAGCCTTAAGTTGCCGTTGGAACGGGCCGGTTTGATGATTCCTACCCGTTCGTAATAGCGCAGGGTATACGGTTGGGTACCCAGCATTTCGGCTGCAACACTGATGACATAACGTGGCTGATCGGAGAAATATTCCTGTTCTAACATTCATGACACCTCTCTATTCTTTTTCGGGGCGCAACGAGCGTAAGCGGGTGAAAAGTGTTTTTTCTTCATGACTTAGCTTTGTTGGCAAAATGACGTTCGTTTTGACCAACAGGTCCCCGCGCTTATCTTTGCCTAGTTGAGGCATGCCTTGCCCGGTTAGCCTGAAAGTGTTTCCATTTTGAGTTTCTGCGGGTACTTTGAGTTCCAGCTTGCTGTTTAGCGTGGGGACTTGTACCTTGCCTCCCAGCACAGCGGTGGTTAGCGCTAAGGGAACAGTAATTAAAAGATCGTTTTCCTGGCGTTTAAACACGGCGTGTGGGCGAACGGTGATTAGCAGGTACAAATTCCCGGCGTGCCCGGCGCGTTGCTCACCTTGGCCGGCAATGCGCACACGTGAACCGCTATTAACTCCTGGCGGGATTTTCACTTCTAATTGGCGCTGGTGCGGAAGTGAGCCTGTGCCTTGGCAAGACGGGCAAATATTTTTGGCGTTCCGCCCTGTCCCATTACAAGCTTGGCAAGCAGTTTCCGATACCAAGCTGAGCATTCGGCTGGTTCCGCTAAAAGCTTCCTCCAAACTAATTTCGACCGGATGCTCAATGTCTCGGCCTCGTCCTGTTTGGGTTCGGCGTCCACGCATGCCATTGATCAAATCTTCAAAAATGGAGTTCATTCCGTCTGCTTCGCTAAATGACGCTCGATGTGGCTCGCTAGCGAAATTTGACTGACTAAAATCGAATCCAGCGCTATGGGCTCCTTGCCAGCCGGCTTGGTTAAACTGCTCGGCATGTTCCCAATTTGCGCCAAAGCGGTCGTATTGCTGGCGTTTCTTGGAGTCTGAAAGCACCTCATAGACTTGGTTGATTTGCTTGAATTTTTCTTCGGCTTCCTTATTACCGGGGTTTATGTCCGGATGATATTTACGAGCCAGCTTACGGTAGGCATCCTTAATGTCCTTTTCGCTAGCCGTGGGACTTACACCCAATGTTTTATAAAAATCTTGATTTGCCATATCTATACCCTAAAGCTCAGCTTGATGCATTTCGCTGGTAGTATTGTAAATCAATATCATTATACTTGTCAAGAATGTAGTAGTAATAATAATAAAGCAATGTTAAGTTGCTAGCTGAAGAGATATATGGTACTATTAGCGGCGTTTTGTTGACAGCCTTTCTGGTCGTCTCTATAATGTGCGAAAATATTTCTCTCCTGTTCCTAAAAGGCAGGGCTTGTTGGGTTTTGCCGAAAGGGTTTAAAAGTCCTCGTTATGATTTCTAAGCGACTGCGTAAATGACAAAGTATATATTTGTGACCGGCGGTGTCGTGAGTTCGGTGGGCAAAGGGATTACGGTAGCCTCAATCGGTGCTTTGCTTAAGAGCCGCGGGCTTTCCGTCTACGTCCAAAAAATTGATCCGTATCTGAATGTTGACCCGGGTATGATGTCTCCTTACCAGCATGGCGAAGTATTTGTCACCCAAGATGGTGCGGAAACCGACTTGGATGTGGGCAACTACGAGCGATTTATTGATACCGAGCTTAGCGCTGAATCGGACATTACTTCGGGACAGGTTTATAGTGCTGTAATCGCACGTGAACGGCGTGGAGATTTTGTCGGTGGAACCATTCAGGTGATTCCGCACGTTACTGATGAGGTTAAGGCCGGTTTTAAGAAATTGTCGACCAAGCCAGGAGCGGATGTGATACTGGTTGAGGTGGGCGGTACGGTGGGTGATATAGAGTGCCAGCCTTATCTCGAAGCGATCAGGCAAATGCGTAAAGATGCCGGGCGCGACAATGTACTATATATACATGTGACACTATTGCCATATATCGGCTCCACCAAAGAACTCAAGACCAAGCCCAGTCAGCACAGTGTAAACGAGCTGAGGCGTTTGGGTATTCAGCCCGATATTATTGTGTGCCGTGCCGATTATCCGATTTCAGACAGTATCCGTGATAAAATCTCGCTTTTCTGTGACGTTGAGAGACAGGCGGTGATACCAATGACTACGGTGTCAAGTGTTTATGAGGTGCCGTTGGTTTTGGAAAACGAAGGGATGGGGGATTTGGTTGTTAATCGCCTCGGGCTGATTGGATTGACGCCGGATTTAAGTAACTGGCGAGAAATCGCCAGTTATAACCGCAATGACAACCTCAGGGTAAAAGTGGCGGTTGTTGGTAAATATGTTGAATTGGAAGACGCTTATTATTCCGTACGTGAATCGTTGTACCATGCCGGAATGAAGAATAACCGTAAAATCGAGATTAGCTGGATACAATCTGAGGCTTTGGTTAATGAAAATGCCGTTGAGTCAGCCTTGCGTTATGCGCAGGGAATTATCATCCCTGGCGGGTTCGGGCCCCGTGGCATTGAAGGGATGATAAAGGCCGCACGCTATGCCCGCCTGAATAGAATCCCGTATTTGGGGCTGAGCCTGGGTATGCAGGTCATGATAATTGAATTTGCCCGATTCGTATTAAACTCCGATGAAGTTAATTCCACCGAGTTTAATTCTGCCACTCCCCATCCGGTAATCGACTTACCGGCTGATTCAAACTCAACAGGCGGCAAGGATAACACCATGCGTTTGGGGAATTATCTTTGCCATCTAAAACCAAATACTTGGGCGGCGCGCGTTTACGGAGGAAATGTAAGCGAAATCACGGAGCGTCATCGTAACCGCTATGAGTTTAACAATCTGTATCGCCAGCAATTGGCAGAAGCCGGACTGGTCTTTAGCGGACTTTCTCCCGATGGGCGATTGGTTGAGATTTGTGAGTTGCCTGATCATCCTTGGATGGTGGGTTGCCAGTTCCATCCCGAATTTATCTCTCGCCCTAATCGCCCTCACCCTCTTTTCACTGGTCTTATCAGTATAGCCAAAGATGTACTGCGCGAGGGCTCCCAACCTTCTTTGCCGCTTGCTTCATAGGAGGAAAAACATGCGAATCTTTTTGGATACAGCCAATACCGATGAGCTTCGGCAAGGTGTTAAATGGGGGGTTGTCAGCGGTGTCACCACCAACCCAACGCTGATAGCGCAAGAAGGTAACAAAGAGTATCAATCTGTGGTCCAAGACATTTGCGCAATCGTTAACGGACCAGTCTCGGCGGAGGTTGTTGTGGAAGGGGTGGAAGCCATGTTGGAGCAAGCGCGAACTCTTGCTTCTTGGCACCACAATGTTGTGGTGAAAATCCCCGCCACGCCTGAGGGATTGGAAGTTACCTCAATACTGGCGAAAGAAGGAATAAAAGTAAATTTAACACTTTGTTTTTCTCCCAATCAGGCTTTGCTTGCCGCTTTGGCGGGGGCTACATATGTCAGTCCCTTCGTGGGAAGGCTGGATGATATTGGGCAGGATGGTATGCTATTAGTGAAATCGATCATAGAGATGTTCAAATATTATAGTTACAGCACCAAGGTAATAGCTGCCAGTATTCGGCATCCGATGCATTGTTTGGCCGCTTCACAGGTGGGTGCTGATATCGCTACCATACCATTCAAAGTGCTTAAGCAAATGATAAAACATCCCTTAACTGAAGACGGCAACGCGCGCTTTTTATCCGACTGGCAGCGTGTGTCAGGAAAAAATAATCTATAACAATTTCCCATAACGGGAGGACGACGACAAATATGACAAAACAATTACAGCCATCAGAGCAGAATCAACCGGAAACTCCACCGGAACAGCAACTGCCTTTTACAGTTGTTGCGGAGGAAAGTAAACCTCCCTCAGAACTACCTGGAACACCTAAAGTAGAGCCTAGACCCACGCCTCCGATTGATATGAAACTGTTGGAGGAGAAAAGCCGTGAAGAATTGCTGGATATGGCCAAGGAGGCCGGTATTGCCGGCGTCACCGGGCTTAGAAAACAGGATATTGTGGTGCGTTTGCTCAGAGCCTCTGCCGAAATGCAGGGCAATGTGTTTTGTTCTGGGATACTGGATATTATGCCTGACGGATATGGGTTTTTACGTCAGGAGACGCTATTGCCGAGTTCTTCTGACATTTACGTTTCTCAGTCGCAAATCCGGCGTTTTGGATTGCGTACGGGCGATTCTGTGGTGGGCCAAGGCAGGCCGGCCAAGGCAGGTGAGAAATATTATAGTCTTTTGCGTGTTGAGGCCATTAATGATTTGAACCCGGAAATGGCTAAAAAGCGTTTCAGTTTTAGTTCTTTAACACCTACTTTCCCTGACCGGTTGATAAATTTAGAGACACGTCCTGACATATTGGCTACCAGACTAATTAATCTGGTGACGCCAATTGGGCGCGGGCAGCGAGGATTAATTGTAGCGCCGCCTAAGGCCGGTAAAACAATGCTACTCAAAGCGATTGCCAATGCCGTGGCGACCAATTATAGCGATATAAATATAATAGTCTGTTTAATCGGTGAGCGTCCTGAGGAAGTCACCGATATGAAGCGTTCGGTGAAAGGGGAGGTAATTGCCGCCACATTTGATGAAGCTGTGGAAAATCAAACCCGTGTGGCCGAACTGGCACTGGAAAAGGCCAAACGAATGGTGGAGTGCGGAAAAGATGTTTTTATCTTACTGGATGGCATTACGCGTCTTACCCGTGCCTATAATTTGGCCATGCCGCCTTCGGGGCGGACACTTTCGGGAGGGATTGATCCCGTGGCCCTGCATCCGGGAAAGAAATTCTTTGGTGCGGCGCGCAATATTGAGGAAGGTGGCTCATTAACAATCATCGCTACCTGTTTAGTGGAAACCGGTTCGCGAATGGATGATTTGATTTATGAAGAGTTCAAGGGCACCGGCAATATGGAGTTGCATTTGGATCGTAAGCTGGCTGAACGCGGGGTGTTTCCCTCGGTCGATATCGGGCGTTCCAGCACTCGTCGTGATGAGTTGTTGCTTGCAGAGCCTACCAATCGGCAGGTTAAATTGTTGCGCCGCATGGTGGCTATGATGGCTTCCGACAACCCGGTGGGGGGGGCATCCGATATAACTGAAAGAG
>WRNG01000045.1 GCA_009776735.1 Dehalococcoidia bacterium
TACTTACCCCCTGGTTGGCAACTATGGAACTAACGAGTATGATAACGAGTCAATTCGCGCCTGCTCATCAGGGTTGGCTGTACATGAGTGCTGCGATGAACCAAACCATTACCAAAATCAAAAGTCACTACATGCCTACCTTGCCGAAAACGGCATTCCCGGCATCAGCGGTATTGATACACGCGCAATTACTCGTAAGTTACGTAATCACGGCACGATGATGGGAGTTTTAACTTCTTCTCTCACACCGAATGAAGCGGCTGAACTGCTCAGCAACACGCCGCGCTATGACAGCGTTGATTTTACCAAAGAAGTCTCGACCAAAGATGTTTACCTTTATGAGCAAATTAGTGAAAATGCACATTATGAAATAACAATCGTGGACTTAGGTGCTAAAAACAGCCTTGCGCATCTTTTATCCCAGCTTGATTGTCGTGTTACAGTCGTACCTTGTGATACCAGCGCCAAAGAAATCCTCGCCCAAAACCCGGACGGGATACTCTTATCCAGCGGGCCCGGGAACCCTGATGTACTCGATCATATCGTTTATAACATTCGCGGACTCATCGGGTTCAAACCACTATTGGGGATCGGTTTAGGCCACCAACTGCTGGCCCGCGCTTTCGGAGGCAAGACTTTCAAGCTCAAATTCGGCCATCGAGGAGCCAATCAACCCGTAAAGGACTTGGAGACAGGTTGTGTCTACGTTACCTCACAGAATCATGGCTTTGCGGTTGACCCCGACAGCCTCCAAGGCAATCTTGCGGTCAGCCATATCAACCTTAACGATAATACCGTGGAAGGCTTGTGTCATAAAGAGCTTCCCATTTTCAGCACACAATACGCCCCGGAATCCACCTTTTGCTTCCCCGACGGTCGCAAAATATTTGAAAAATTTGTTTCAATGGTAAGTCAGGCCAAACAGTAACTTCAATTTGAAATTAAGCAGGAGAAATACAGTGAGTAATAAGCCGCAAAAAGTTCTGATTATTGGTAGTGGTCCAATCATCATCGGGCAAGCCGCCGAATTTGATTACGCCGGCACTCAGGCCTGCAAGGCCATGCGAGAAGAAGGCGTAATTTCGGTATTGGTTAATTCCAATCCGGCTACCATCATGACCGATGAAGAAATTGCCGACATTGTCTATATCGAGCCACTAACAGTTGAAGTGTTAACCCGCATTATCGAACGTGAACGGCCGGACGGCTTACTACCCACGTTCGGAGGTCAAACCGGGCTGAATCTTTCCGTGGCATTGGCTGATGCCGGCGTTTTGGAGAAATACCATGTACGCGCACTCGGCACCTCGATTGATACCATCAGGACGGCTGAGGATCGTGAGCTGTTTAAGAAACTGCTGCTTGAAATCGGCGAACCTGTTCCGCTCTCAGAAACCGTCACTACTTTGGAAGCTGCGCGTAAAGTGGCTAGAGAAATCAGCCTTCCGGTAGTCGTCCGCCCTTCTTTCACTTTAGGCGGCACCGGTGGCGGTATGGCAACTACTTGGGAGGAACTGGACAGCGTCGTAACCGGTGGTCTTATGGCTTCTCCTACCAGTCAAGTACTAATTGAGCAATCGGTGGCTGGATGGAAAGAGATTGAGTATGAAGCCATCCGTGACAGTGCTGACACCTGTATCACGGTTTGCAACATGGAAAACATTGACCCGGTGGGCATACATACCGGTGACAGTATCGTGGTAGCCCCCTCCCAGACGCTCACAGCCGGCGAGTGTAACATGCTGCGCGCGGCCGCACTTAAAATCATTCGCGCTCTCAAAATTGAGGGGGGCTGTAACATTCAATTCGCTTTAAATCCCAACTCTCGACAATACGTGGTCATCGAAGTTAATCCTCGCCTGAGTCGTTCGTCGGCTTTGGCTAGCAAAGCTACCGGTTACCCGATTGCCCGCGTAGCGTCCAAAATTGCCATCGGTAAGCGGCTGGATGAAATCACCAACGCCATAACCGGCAATACACCCGCCTCCTTTGACCCAACCATTGATTATATCGTTGTTAAAGTACCGCGCTGGCCTTTTGATAAATTTGCCACCGGAGACAGATTACTGGGAACACAAATGAAAGCCACCGGTGAAATTATGGCAATTGACCGTACTTTTGAAGGGGCTCTGGGCAAAGCGGTGCGCTCACTTGAATTTGGCAAAAAAACACTCTTATGGGAAGACTCGCGTTGGGAAGATGGCGATATTTGTCAGTATTTGGCGCCAACTGACTTACGCTTATGGGCCATACTGGCCGCACTCAGAAGAGGTATCGCCCCCCAGATTATCGCCGACAAGACCAGAATTGACCTGTGGTTCATTAGTAAAATGCAGAATATCATCAATATGGAAAAACTCTTGCTGTCGCAATCGCTTACTCCGGAGTTGATGCTGCAAGCCAAACGACTGGGGTTCTCAGATGTAATGATTGCAACATTGGCCGACTCACTGCCCGAGCAAGTAAGGCAACTGCGGCATGAATGGGGTATTACTCCGGTATACAAAATGGTTGACACTTGCGCCGCCGAATTTGACGCAATAACCCCTTATTTTTACAGCACTTATGAACAGGAAAACGAAGCTATCGCACAGCCAATCAAAAAAGCCGTGGTAATCGGAAGTGGTCCAATCCGAATTGCACAAGGAATCGAGTTTGATTATTGCTCAGTTCACTCGGCTTGGGTCCTGCATAAAGCCGGCTATCAATCCATCATGGTCAATTCTAATCCGGAAACGGTTTCTACCGATTTTGATACTTCTGACAGGCTTTATTTTGAGGCGCTGGACAACGAAAGCATTCGCGACATTTTGGAAAACGAGGGTTCTGGTGAAGGATGTGAGAATCCGCCTTCAATTGTGCAGTTTGGTGGTCAAACCGCCGTCAATCTTGCTGAACCCCTCACACAAGCCGGTATGCCGCTCATCGGTTCTAATTCGGAAACAATTGATTTAGCTGAAGATCGCGGGCGTTTTGAGGCTTTTCTGAGCGGCCTCGGTATTCCGCAAGCTCCTGGAGCCGCCGTCACCAATATTGAGGAAGCGCTGAGAATAGCTGACCAAATCGGTTATCCAGTAGTAGTGCGTCCATCCTATGTACTTGGCGGTCGGGCGATGGAAATCGTTCACGACGCTTCCGAACTGGCACGCTATATGAAAGCGGCAGCCGAGCTTGAGACCGGACACCGTATTCTAATCGACAAGTACTTATTTGGTAAAGAATGCGAAATTGATGCCGTGGCTGACGGAGAAACCGTATTAATCCCCGGTATAATGGAACATATTGAGCGAGCCGGCGTCCACTCAGGCGACAGCATGTCAGTTTACCCTCCGCAAAATCTAAACCAAAATGAGATTGACACCATTGTGGATTATTCCATTCGCATGGGACTCGGACTGGGGATTATGGGACTGATGAACGTCCAATTTGTGGTTATGCGCGAAGACTCGGTTTCCAAGGTATATGTTTTAGAACTTAATCCGCGCGCTTCTCGCACGATTCCTATTATCTCAAAAATTACCGGGGTACCGATGGTGGACTTGGCCACAAATATTATGCTGGGCAAAAGCCTGCGCGAACAAGGTTACAAAACCGGACTTGAACCTGCGCGGAACTTGGTAGCGGTTAAAGCTCCGGTATTTTCGATGTCAAAACTAACTGGCGTAGATACCTACCTCGGACCGGAAATGAAGTCGACCGGAGAAGTAATGGGAATTGATCATGATTACAAAGCGGCCCTCGCCAAAGCACTGCTGGCAGCAGGTCTGATGCTCCCTGCGCAAGGCAACCTGTTAATATCTATCGCCAACCGTGATAAAGCCGAAGCTTTACCAATCATTCGACAATTTTATCAAAACGGTTGCGGCTTTTACGCCACTGAAGGCACTGCGGCTCTGATTGAAGCAGATGGCATGCCAGTGCATGTCATTACTAAAAAACTGTCTGAAGGGCATCCTAACGTCCTTGATGTAATTAGAGACGGCACCGTTGACGGAGTAATCAATACCATGACCGGATGGCGCGTTCCCATGCGTGACGGGTTCCAAATTAGGCGTGCCGCGGCCGAAAAACGTATCCCTTGCTTTACCTCACTGGATACAGCGGCAATTCTGTCGCAAGTTATGAGAGATAGTAACTTGGTTTACAACGTAAAACAATTACCGGCTTATCGTGATGGGCAAAAACAATCAAATCATACGCAAATAACTAAGGACTTTGGGACACATGATAAATAACCAAAACTACCCTCAAGTCACTCTTAATGAGCCCCAGTTGGCCACTATGGAGTTAGCTGAAATAGTCTTTAGCCAGCAAATTGCCCACGGGCTGCACTTACTTCAAGTCGAAGCGCCGCAAATTACCTTAAGCGCTAAGGCCGGCCAATTCGTGATGCTTCATTGCGACGGTGGAGCTTTTTTACGCCGGCCGTTAAGTATTCACCGCATAAACTATGGCAAAAAATGGGTTTCCTTCCTGTTCGCTGTTGTGGGAAAAGGGACCCAGTGGCTTGCGCAGACTAAAGCGGGTGCCCATGTTGACCTGCTTGGACCTTTAGGCAATGGTTTCAACCTCCTCCCCACCACTAAAAGCATTTTACTGCTGGCCGGAGGGCTTGGGCTCGCTCCGTTGGTTTTTCTGGCAGACGAAGCAATAAGACAAGGAATGAAAGTTAGTTTGGCTTATGGTACATCCACTGCCCAACGTTATGACCGGAGAGAGTTACCGCTAAACATCAATCTAATTGAATACAGCGACGATGGCTCATATGGCAAACGTGGCGCGGTAACCGAATGTCTACCATCTTTGGTTGATGAAGTTGAGCAAGTTTTTGCTTGCGGTCCACTACCCATGTATCGCGCTTTAGCATGCCACCCCTGTCTTGCCGGCAAAAATGTTCAAGTCTCGCTTGAAACACGTATGGCTTGCGGTCTTGGTGTTTGTAACGGTTGCACAATTAAAACCTATTCCGGCAATAAGCAAGTTTGTAATCATGGACCAGTTTTTGCGCTTAGCGAAGTGGTATGGGATGAGATGGCACCAGTATAACTCTCGGAGGTTTATATGTGGGAATATACGACTATTCAAAGCAACAGCAGGCAAGGTCTAACGGAAAAAGCGAACAAACTAGGAGAGGAGGGCTGGGAAGGGTTTGGCTTTGCCATCATTCGTACGGCTCTTTCTGACAATCTCATCATGACTTTTAAACGACGCCTTGATGGAGGCAAAAGAAGCCAGTTTTAGCTCTGCCTCTTACATAATCGGGCTTAGTAAGCCGTAATAGTACGGGTAGAGAGCAACCAAAATCGCCATGATTGCTACCATTATCATGTAAATAGATGCAATTACGATGCCCCAAATTGCTATTTTTTTATACTTGCTCTTAAACCCCCGAATGCCCAAAGCGATCGCGATAGCTGAAGAAACCGGCGTCAATGGAACCATCACTAACAAACAAATAATGAGAAATGGAGCCGGCGACCTTGAAAAATAAGCCAGACACAAAGCTGAAAAAAAACATACTGGCGGTGCCGCTAAAGCTAGCCAGAAACTTTGCTTAGCACAGCGACTGGCTTTCTCGCAAGTTATTCCAAAGTTGGCGGAAACACTTTCCTCACTACTCATGGTACGTTGCGATTATTTCACTTTCTGAATCAATGAGAAGAATTCCGCCCGAGCGGCTGCTTGTTTACGGAAAATACCTCTGAGTGAAGATGTAATCACCGTAGAACCCGGTTTTTTGATTCCACGCATCATCGTGCATAAGTGCTCGGCCTCAATTACCACCGCCACCCCACTCGGGTTCAGCCCGTCATTGACGGCGTCAGCGATTTCGGTAGCCATACGTTCTTGAATTTGCGGACGATGAGATATGCACTCCACCACCCGTGCCAGTTTGCCAATACCCACTACCCGTCCTTCGGCATTAGGCACGTACCCGATATGTACCACACCATAAAAAGGCAATAAGTGGTGCTCACACATGGAGTAAAATGGGATATCACGTAAAATAACCATCTCACGATGACCCAGTTCATAACCCACATTCAATTCAGCGCGAGGATCCTGTCCGATTCCGGAAAATAGCTCGGCGTACATTTCAGCCACTCGCTTGGGAGTATTTTGCAATCCGTCACGCGACGAATCCTCCCCAATCGCTTGAATTATCTTGGCAACGGCATTCTGAATCGTTTTTTGGTTAATTGCACTCATCTATCTCATCCTCCCAAAAAATAAGAATGGCCATTTAAAGCTTATTAGTGTGAAACTGTTTGGCAAAAGAGGCTATCCCAGACGCAACGCTTCCTCAATGGCACTCAAATCAGCTGGAAGTTTTGTAATCATCGGCGCGCTCTTAACAGCATTATCAGGGTCTTTCAATCCGTTTCCGGTAGCGATACAAACGATGCGATTTCCGGCAAAGCTGTGCCCGTTCCGAGCAAGTTTTAGCAACCCTGCCAAAGGAGCTGCGGAAGCAGGCTCGACAAACAAACCGGCCATGCTGGCTAACATATGGTATGCTTCCAGAATTTCATCATCCGTCACCATATCAATTAAACCGCCAGACTCGTCCCGGGCAGCCGTGGCTTTTTGCCAAGACGCGGGGTTACCGATTCGAATAGCGGTAGCGATTGTCTCCGGTTTTTCAACAGGTTTTCCCAAAACAATCGGCGCTGCACCCGCAGCTTGAAATCCCATCATCTTGGGTGTATGAGTCGCTTTGCCAAGCTTGTGGTACTCGGTAAATCCTTTCCAATATGCAGTGATATTGCCGGCATTACCGACCGGAATGAATAAAAAGTCCGGAGCGTCACCTAACACCTCAATAATCTCAAAAGCCCCCGTTTTCTGTCCCTCAATACGATATGGATTGAGAGAGTTCACAAGTGTAACAGGATACCTAGAGGTAAGTTGTCGCACCATGTTTAAAGCTTGATCGAAATTGCCGTCAATGGAGACAATTTTGGCTCCGTGCATAATAGCTTGCGCCATTTTCCCCAAAGCAATTTTACCTTCCGGAATAAGAATAATAGTCTCAAGACCTTGACTTGAGGCATAAGCCGCAGCAGACGCTGACGTATTACCAGTAGAAGCACACATTACCACTTTGCTTCCTGCTTCTTTGGCTTTGGCAATAGCCATTACCATGCCACGGTCCTTAAAAGAACCGGTCGGATTACACCCTTCCAGTTTGAAATACAATTCCTGACATCCCACTACTTTTTCCAGTAATGGCGCGCGCACTAACGGAGTGTCACCTTCACCCAAAGTAAAGAGTGGAGTCTTAGCAGTGATTGGTAAGTTCTGCGGATATTTGTAGAGCAAGCCTTTTTTGGACATATCTATGCCTCAACTCGAATGATATTATGCACTTCTTTTACCACTGAAAGCTTGGTAAGATCAGCATAAGCGGCCTGAATGGATTCCTCGCTGGCAGGATGTGTCATAATCACGATTTCCGCCATTTGGTCAGGCATTGTTTCTTTTTGAATAGCAGAGGAGATTGAAATATTACGCGAACCCAGTGTGAAAGCCACTTGTGCCAGAACACCAGACTGATCAGCGATCAACATACGCATAAAGAATCGCGTGACAACTGATGTCATCGGTTTGATAGGTTTATTCTCATCATCAAGATGGACAAGCACATTTTGCCCATTAACAATTCCTCTGGCGATCGCCACCACATCAGCCGCCACAGCGCTTGAGGTAGCTTGAGCTCCAGCCCCTTTTCCAGTAAATGTGACTTGTCCGGTAAGGTCCCCGTCAACCAAAACAGCGTTATATACTCCGTCTACATTAGCTAAAAAGCTATCTTCAGGAATAAAAGCCGGATGTACTCGCACCTCAATTTGGTTCTGCTCCTGCTTGGCAATGGCCAAGAGTTTGATGACAAACCCCATCTCATTGGCGTACTGAAAATCTTTCCATGACAAGCGGGAAATACCCTCGCAAAAAACTTGGTCCGGATGCACATGGCTTCGGAAGGCTAAAGTTGCCAAAATAGCAATCTTATATGCCGCGTCAATTCCCTCAATGTCATTGCACGGGTTGGCCTCCGCATATCCCAGCTTCTGTGCTTGTGATAAGGCCACTGAGAATTCAGTGCCTTCTTTGGCCATAGTACTCAAAATGTAATTAGTAGTGCCGTTTATGATGGCATAAATCCCTTTAATGCAATTGGCAATTAGGTCATGCTCAAAAGAAGCAATCAGCGGAATTCCCCCGCCAACAGAGGCCTCATAGCGCAAACCAACATTGTGATGTCTTGCCAACTCCCTTAACTCAGCGCCATGCTTGGCAATAACTTCCTTATTGGCGGTAACAACATGTTTTCCCGAACCAAGCAAACGTTTGATGTATTCATAGGCCGGATGTTCCCCACCGATAAGCTCAATTACAATGTCTATTTCCGGCATGTTAAAGAACTCTTCATCGCTGGTGGTAAACAAGGACTGATCCATATCTTGCACTTGCCTACGCAAGAAATCGGATTCAATGATTTTAATTTTACGCAATTCAATCGGGCGACCAATCCGATCAGCAAGCTGAACGGCTCTCTCCGTTAAAACCTGCGCCACTTGCCCACCAATCACCCCCATACCCATCAGGCCAATGCCAATGGGTTTCTGCTCCTCCATCACTACTATCCCTCTACCCGTTGGCAGGCAAAAGCGCGTTTTTCGTCATTAAAGTGATTAACTATAGCAAAATTATCCAAGTTTTCTTTTTCAGAGTCCACCCAATTTTGAAAGGCAACGGTAATTAAATCCGCACGATCTTCACTCGTAACGTCTTTGTTAGGAGTTGATGAAAGCACCCTGTACAACCAATAACCGCCCTCTGTCGATATTGAGGTGTCTTGAATCGGCTCGCTTACTTTCCCAAGTGTGGCATCCTCTGCAAAAACAAAGTCGCTGTACGCGGCAGAGGAACCCCAACTAATCCAACCTAAATCATCTCCATCTTCCTCTGACCAATGCTGCGAATACGTCTCAGCCAAAGTTGTAAAATTACCCCCACGGTCTAAACTGGACTTAACCATTTCCGCTTCATCCAGACTGGTTAACAAAATGCCGGAGATACGAACACTGTCCGGGTCTTCAGGATTAAACTGGGTGATTTTAATCAGCCAGTAGCCTAGATTTTTACTTTGGCTGTCATCATAGTAGACACCCCAATTACCCACAGTCTGACTAAAAATAGCGTCATCAAAACCAGTGGAATTAAGAGTATAATCAAATATCCCCTTAGAGTGATTTCCAAGAGCCCCACCGTTTTCTTTGGTTGTGTCTTCAAGCGAATACTCGGTAGCAATATCGCTAAAGCTTTCGCCTGCGTTAATCCGTGCGCGAATCTCGTCTACTTGGCTTTGGCTCTCTAAAAACATGGCCACGACATCGCGATACTCCGCCGTAACTGGAATATTTGGACCAAAATAATCGTCACGCAAACGTTGGGCAATGAGCATACTACGAGCGTAATCACGCATGGCGGAATTATTCGGCATGCCTACCGCAGCCATGTACGTTTTTACATCGGCGTCAGTAACATTTGCCCCCAGTTTGGGCCCCAATGTATTGATGAGGGTGATATCCACAATTGAACTCTCAGTATAGTCTAAATACCACTCGGCATACCAAGAATAACGATAATCTTTGCAGTACCAACTGATCAGATC
>WRNG01000046.1 GCA_009776735.1 Dehalococcoidia bacterium
TAAAGCTGTCAGAGAAGCTATCGAAACTGAGTATTAAATCATAATAACAACAGGAGGAGGAAGTACACTGTTTCGGTGCTGTTTATTTTTGATGCATCACGGCCAGTTTTTTGCGGAATCACTAATTATGGCGACCTACAGCCACTAAAATAGCTTTTTTGCCCCATTTAAGGGACAGTTTTTGCCCTTGTTTCCTCGCTTTTCAGCGTCAGGGCGCAGTTATCCCCTTAGTACACATACAGGTATATGTACTTATGCGGTTTGACACTAGTTTTACTGGAAACTTTGTTCTCGTTTATAATTAACAAATGGACAATACCGAGTTAGTTCAACATAAAGCAAATGCTCATCTTTGGATTAATGAACATTACGATAACTTACAGGGTTTATCGCAAAACATCCACTCGCATCCGGAAACTGCCTTTAACGAATATCATGCTATGGCTTGTCTGACACAGGAATTATCACAACATGGGTTTGTAATTGAACATGGTATTTGCGGGCTACCAACAGCCTTCCGAGCATCTTTTGGCTCCGGACGGCCTGCTATCGCTTTCTTGGCCGAATATGATGCGCTGCCCAATCTCGGACACGCCTGCGGGCACAATCTTATCGCCACGGCTGCAGTGGCCGCTGCTTGCGGAACAATAACCGCCTCTGTCGCATTAGGCGGTCAAATTATTGTAATCGGGACTCCAGCCGAGGAATCAAATGGCGGAAAAATCAAAATGCTACAACAGGGAGCTTTTAATGAGCTTGATGCCGTAATGATGTTGCACCCATCCACCTGTAATAGCGCCACAGTCACAACCCTATCATGTATTTCTTTGGATGTGGAATTTTTTGGCAAGGAAGCCCATGCGGCCACTCATCCAGAGCTCGGCATAAACGCTCTTGACGCATTAATCTTATCATACAATGCGCTGAATTCTGCACGCCAACATTTTACAGCTGACGCAAGAGTTCATGGTATTATCACAAGCGGAGGACAAGCTCCAAACATCATTCCTTCATACAGTGCCGCCCGTTTTTTAGTTCGCGCCAATGATAAAGCACGCCTCAAAATACTACGAGAACAGGTGTTAAACTGCTTTAAAGCTGGGGCGATGGCGACCGGTGCGCGCATGGAATACTGCTGGAATGAAAATGAGTTTTATGATTCAATGCTCAATAATACTGTTTTAGCAACACTTTACAGAGAAAACATGGCACAATTAGGTATTCAGGTTTTACTCGAAGATACTGATTTGTCTTTTGGCAGTTCCGATATAGGCAATGTAAGCCAAATCGTCCCCTCAATACACGCATTAGTAGCCATCGCTCCAAAAAATGAGAGTAAACACACTTATAACTTTGCAAATTATGCGGCGAGCGAGCAAGCCTTATCAAAAACGCTTTTAGCCGCTACAGCGCTATCGATGACAGCAATTGATTTACTGTCCTCTATACAGACATTAACTGCCGTTAAACAAGAATTGGAAACGCATATTTAGTTAGATTGTTAGTGATTCTATGGCACAGTATTTTCGCAAAAAATGCCCTAAGTTAAGGATGATGGACACTCAATAGATATGGATTATTTTCTCGGGATTGACGTGGGTTCAGTAGCTACCAAGCTTGTTATCTTAGATAATAAAGAGCAAGTGAAGACATATTCATGCCTTCCTACACATGGCCAGCCGATTTTCGCCGTAAAAAAAGGCTTGGCCAAAGTTAAACAAAAAATCGCTTTCGATAACACAATTCAAGTGTGTGTTACCGGTAGTGCTCGCGAACTCGTAAAACAATCTCTAGGTGCCGATATGATCAAGAATGAGGTTTCCTGTCATGCGACAGCTACCCTTCATTACTACCCCAAAACACGTACCATTGTTGAAATCGGCGGGCAAGACAGCAAAATTATTTTGCTAGAAGATGGCATGGTAACTGATTTTGGCATGAATACTGTCTGCGCCGCAGGGACCGGTAGTTTTATAGACCACCAAGTTCAACGCTTAGGACTTAAACCAGAACAGTTCGGGGAACTAGTTTGCCGCTCTCAAAAAGCCGATACACTCACCGGGCACTGCACAGTCTTCGCCGAATCTGAAATCATTCACAAGCAACAAAGCGGAACCAAACTGGAAGATATCGCTTACGGTTTATGTCAAATGTTGGTACAAAACTATCTGAATAGTGTAGCGGCTGGTAAAGAGATCTCCTCCCCACTAGTCTTTCAAGGTGGGTTAGCTTTTAATAAAGGTATCGTGCGCGTACTACAAGAAGAGTTGGAAATGCCAATAATTGTTCCTCCATTTCCACAAATGATGGGAGCACTCGGTGCAGCCCTTTTGGCCAAACGTCTCCTCGCAAGCAACGTATCTGGTTTAAATAGTTTTGAAAACAAAAAGTGATATAATATCTTTAAACCCAAACGGCATCTTCATTGAGTACAGCTTTTTGTCGTTATTGAGCATTTAGTCATGCATCAAAAGGAAGGCCAGACATGAACCAAAATGAACAGACTACCCGGTTCGACGTAGTTATAATCGGTGGAGGTCCAGCCGGTCTTTCGGCTGCGATTTACGCCTCTCGCGACGGATTATCCACACTACTTGTTGAGAAAGGGCTCATTGGCGGCATGATTAATGAGGCTGATAAAGTGGACAATTACCCAGGCTTCAGCCAAGGTATTTCCGGTATAGAGTTAACCGCTAAAATGTATGAACAAGCGCAAAAGTATGGATTAAATAACGTTAACGCTGAAGTACTATCCGTTGTAGTGGCTCAACCACTAGGCTTCACTATCAAAACAAGCGAAAAAGAATACCAAACAAAAGCAGTGATTATCGCTGGAGGCTCAGACAAAGTACGACTGGGGGTTCAAGGCGAAAAAGAGTTTATTGGGCGCGGAGTATCCTACTGCGCCACCTGTGATGCCCCTTTCTTTCGTGCTAAAACCGTTGCCGTAATCGGTGGCGGTAATTCAGCTGTTTTTGAAGCTATTCATCTGTCTAAATTTGCTAAAAAAGTCTACCTCATCCATCGTCGCGACCAGTTGCGGGCAACCCACATCGTGCAAGAACAAGCCAAAGCAGAATACAAAATTGAATTTACTCTTAACTCCGTGGTAGAAGAGATTCAAGGCGCTGACGTACTTGAGAAAATAATCATCAAAAATGTTATTGATGGACAATTTAGCGAACTCAATTTAGATGGTCTATTCATTTCCGTCGGGATTAAACCCAACACCAGCTATCTATCAGAGCTACTAGAACTGGATAATGATGGAATGATTGTAGTTGATGATTATATGCAAACAAGCGTAGCTGGCATTTTCGCCTGCGGAGATATCCGCCACAACTCAATCCGCCAAACTATAGCGGCAGCCGGGGATGGCGCTGTTGCCGCCGTAAACGCCAAAAAATGGGTTGAAAGAGTCTACTGACAAGTCCATTGCATCAATTACCATTTCAATTCGACATCAAAATTTTACATGTTAATAAAAAAGCCCCCTCTGCATATTTTCAGAGACAGTTGCGTCAGGTATAATAGAAAATGTTTTTGACAAATCTGTTTTCCCCGAGGTGAGATCAACTTGAAAGTCATTTTTCTTAAAAATGTTCCTAACGTGGCAAAAGCTGAGGAAATAAAGGAAGTTAACGACGGCTATGCTCGTAATTTCCTCATTCCACAAAAATTGGCTGTGCCCGCACAAGCCGACGTTCAACAACACTTTGAAGCTCAAAAACGAGCCAAAGCGCGTAAAGCGGCTGAATATGAAGCTGAGTTGCAAGAACTCAGCCAACGAATCCAGAATCAAACCGTAAACCTAACCGGTAAAGTAGGTGCGAAAGGACAACTGTATGGTTCGGTTACCACCAGTGATGTCGCTATTGAATTATCAAGAACGCTACATACCGAAATCGATAAACGCAAAATTGAGCTTACTGAGCCAATCCGCAGTACCGGCAACTTTAAGGCCACTGTGCGCCTGTCCAACAAACTGAACCCTACCTTCATTATTCAAGTCCGCGGAGAAGACAAGTAAATGGCAACTGATCGATTACCGCCGCACGATTTGGACGCTGAAGAAGCCGTAAACGGCTCCCTTTTAATTGACGGGAAAAGTATCTATCAGGTTGCGGTTACATTACGCCCCGATGATTTCCTCTCCGAAGCTAACCGCTGGATTTACCAGGCGGCGCTAACAGTTTTCCATCGTAATGAGGCAATTGACCAGATTACCATCGCTCAAGAATTAGAACGGCTGGGGCTTTTGGGAAAAATCGGTGGCAACGCCTATCTCAACCACCTATTATCAATTGTGCCCACATCATTGGATATTGAGCACTACGCCCAGATTGTTTATCGTTTGTCCATAATGCGACAATTAATTACCGCGGGAGACAAAATTGCAGGGTTCGGCTACGATGCTGACCCAGATATCAGCAACACTATCAACAAAGCCGAGGATATTCTTTTTAGGCTACGCAATGAGCGTGGACGGCTGGACTTTGTACCCATAAAAAACATCTTGGACAAGTACTTTGAAGAGCCTCCTCCGGCAAGCGAGGATTCCTTTCAGCGTTTACCACAAGTCTATACCGGTTTTCACGGACTCGATAACCTGCTGGGCGGAATGCAACGTTCCGACCTAATTGTTTTAGCCGGGCGCCCGTCAATGGGGAAAACCTCTCTCGCTTTAAACATCGCTCGTAACGCCGCCGTCGAACAAGGGGCTTGTGTAGCCATTTTCAGCTTAGAAATGTCAAAAGAGTCATTGGTACAACGCTTATTGTCTTCCGAAGCAGAGGTAAATTCCAAACGCATGCGATTAGGACTGAATAGCGACGAAGAAGAACGGGCAATCATGGAAGCACAGGGTAAACTCTCTCCAGCCGCTATCTATATTGATGACTCCCCCTTAATGAAGGTCGCCGAAATGCGCAGCAAAGCCCGCCGTCTGCATTTTGAGCACCCTTTGGATTTGATTGTGCTGGATTATCTACAACTGTTGCAAAGTGAGGGCCGCAACGAAAACCGTGTTCTGGAGCTTTCCAATATCACCCGTGCACTTAAGGGGCTTGCCCGTGAACTCAACATCCCGTTTATTGCCGTTTCCCAACTCTCCCGAGCGGTCGAAGGTCGCGCAATCCATACCCCACAATTGTCAGACCTGCGAGAATCGGGTTCTATTGAACAAGACGCCGATATCGTCGTATTTATCTACCGCGATGAAGCATATTACAAAACTGAAGAGGACTGGTTGCGAGAACACCCTGACCAGGAGTACCCACGTGAGTTAGCCGATATTATCGTCGCTAAGCACCGCAACGGGCCGACCGGACAAATAAAAGTACGCTTCAAAAATGCATTGACAAAATTCGAGAATCTGGGCAAAGCTCCCGAGTAGCCACCTATGAATGATTTTATTGGATTCCCTGCCAGCATGCAGTTTACACCCATTCCTAAATTATTCATTAACTGCTATATGTCCGATATGAATGCGGATGAGCTTAAATGCCTCCTGCATGTATTTCAAATAATCTATGCTAAGAAGGGGCAATTGCGATATGTAAGTATGGCTGAGTTACTATCTGATACCGCATTGGTCTCCAGCCTGCAAAAATCATCAGTCTCAGTTGAGCAAACGATTAAAGATGCGCTCGACTCCGCTCGTGAACGCGGAATAATCGTGGCGGTAGAGGTTCAACTCAAAAATAGCAAGGAAAACTTGTATTTAATAAACACTCCCAGCGACTTACGGACAGCAGAACGAATACGCAATGGTGAAATTAAACTCCCCTTTGGCGAAGCATTGAAACCAACCACCCCCTGTCCGGAACCACGGAATATTTTTCGTCTTTACGAAGACAACATTGGCATGCTTACACCCATCATTGCTGAGGAACTAAACGATGCACTGGAGCAGTATTCAGAAGAATGGATCCGTGATGCCATACACGAAGCGACGACAGCCAATAAACGTAATTGGCGCTATATAGCCCGAGTATTAGAAAGATGGAACAGTGATGGTAGAAGAAATGGAAAATATCAGTCAGATTTTGCCCAGAATGACCCTGACAGGTTTATCTGCGGAGCCTATGGACATCTCATTCAGCGCTAACAATAAAGAATCTCTTAAGGAGATCTGCTCAATTTGTCATGGAGCCGGCTTCGTTTATCCACTATTGCATGACGGTGAAACAGATTATCGTAATGCCGTACCTTGCACTTGCGTGAAAAAAGGTGAACACTCCAGGAAACGCCAACGCTTGGAAGAATTTTCTAATTTAGGGGCACTTAGGAAGGCCACTTTTGACAGCCTGTCACCACAGGGACGCAGTGGGAATCCCCATTCCCAACAGTTTTTTAAGGCCGCTTTCTCGGCTGCCAAAGCCTTTGCCGCGAACCCATCAGGCTGGCTAGTACTTATCGGCCCCCCCGGCAGTGGAAAAACTCATTTGGCGGCTGCCATCGCTAATGAACTCATTTCAAACAATCAACCTGCCTTTTTCATCACTGCCGCCAACCTACTCGATCACTTGCGCGCCGCTTACAATCCGGAAAGCGAATTAACCTATGATTATCTTTTTGCCCAAGTACGCAATAGTCCGCTCCTAATACTGGACGATTTGGGGAATCAATCCAGTACCCCCTGGGCTCAGGAAAAACTAGATCAATTACTTTCTCACCGCTTTGATAATGAGCTTCCAACGGTTATTACCAGCGGAATAGCTCTTTCCCAAATGGAAAATCGCCTGCACAACAGATTAACAAATGAGACTATTTGTCAGGTTTTCCCGCTTGAAAACGATTCCGCCGATGAAAACTGTCAGTGGCAAGAGGGTTTGGAACTGCAAAAGAAAATGACCTTTTCATCGTTTGATCATCGGCGCGCTAATTTATCACAGGAACAGCAAGACAATCTTAACAAAGCATATGATTTGGCACTCAGTTTTGCCAATGCTCCCGATGGATGGCTTGTTTTCCAAGGAGTTACAGGCTGCGGAAAAACCCATTTAGCGGCGGCTATAGTAAATTTCCGCTATCAAGCAGAACAACAGGCCTTGTTCGTGGTTGTCCCTGAGATTCTGGATCATTTACGCTCCACTTTTTCTCCGGATAGCAAAACTACATATGACCAACTATTTGAGCGTATCAAAACTATCCCTCTGCTGGTCCTAGACGACTTAGGTGCGCAAAGTGCTACTAAATGGGCTCAAGAAAAGCTGTATCAGGTAATTAACTATCGCTATAACGCTCAGCTACCAACAGTGGTAACTACCAACCTCTGTTTGGAAGAATTGGAAAACCGTGTCAGTTCACGCCTTTCTGACCATAAAATGAGTACCCCTTTTAATATTATCGTTCCCGACTATCGAACCGATATTCACTCAGCAAGGCCATCAAAGCAACCATATTCCAAACGCGAACGCCATTTTCGCCAAACCTAAATTTTTCAGCATTGGAAAGGAAAGCATCATGCCCGATTTTGAAATTGAAATCCACTGCCCACAATGTGACGGTGAACTAGAGGTAAAGCTAAGCCAAATCAAAAAACAGGAAATAATCTCTTGTCCTGCCTGTCACCGCCCAATTGAGTTAAAACCTGACGATATCGCTGACACCAATGGAAGCTAATCCCGGCAAATAGTCTCTTTGCATATCCGTCAAAAACCTGCTCTCCACACCACCATTAGGGGAACAATTTTTGAATTTCGCAATCGTACTGTTATTCGATCCTAAACCAATCAGTCACGGTTTACTTTCATCACCCGAAGTGTTTTTTACCGCCGCGACAGAGTTTAAATTTGGCACACCAGAAACTTTTTGTCCAGGCAGACGAGTTTCCAAAAGCTTTATTTTGTCTAACGGAAGTTCTAAGCGTACGCCGGTTTCATATTCAACCACAACTTTTTCTTCTAAAACATTCTGTCCCACCACTACTGCCGAGCCTGTTTCTGTCATCACAGACGTGCCCGAACGCGGCATTTTCTCTTTAAGGCAACGGTATTGTTCACACTCATAACCCAAGCAGCACAATAAACGACCACATACGCCCGATATTTTAGCCGGATTGAGAGGCAAATCTTGCACTTTGGCCATTTTGATTGATACCGGCGAAAAATCTTCCAAAAAAGAAGCGCAGCAATGCTCACGCCCACATCTTCCAAAACCGCTGAGTAATTTAGTTTCATCACGCGGCCCAACTTGTCGTAACTCAACCCGTACTTTTAGACTGTGGCTTAATTCTCGCACTAAAACACGAAAATCCACTCTTCCCTCAGAACTAAAAAAAACTGTCAGATGCGAAGCATCCAAGTTATACTCGGCGGATATTAGTTTCATCGGAAGATTCAGCTCTCTCACCAAGCGCTTGCTTTCTGCCATGGCTTCCTTTTCCATAGCCGGCAAGCGTGCCATGGAGTCATAATCATCGCTGGTGGCTAGTCTCAAGACCGGTTTGTGTGGTGAAGACAGTTCACTAGCCGCGTCTCGAGGCGCAAATCCCATAACCTTTCCTAAACCGAGTCCGTTGGTCGTTTCTACCACCACATCATCACCCAGTTTGAGTTCTAGTCCAACCGAATCAAAATGATAGATTTTGCTATTTTTTCGAAACCGTAAACCTACAAGTTCTGACATCATATTCTCCTTACTTTAGTTCCTCAAACACGCTAGCGGCATATCCAACATCATTACCTCAAAAACCAAGCGCGGATTGGCGTTCTTGCGCAGTTGCTCGCAGGCATCAACAAGACTTTTTATACCTTCTCTGATATCGTTTATGTTAATTTCCTGCACAAAAGGTTGCAATCGTTCAGTACAATCTAAGTATACTATATCCTCTTCATTTCCCAATTTGAGCAATAGCAAATCTCGCCAAAAACCTTGCCACATCACCAGTGTTTCAAACACCTCCTTACGTTTCTGAGTAAAACGCAATGACAACTCCGCGGCAATCCCAAAACGCACCTCCGTGTCTCCAGAGATAAGATTACAAAAACGCTCTAGGTTTTCCATACGGTAAGAGAGAGTGCTATCTTCATCTATCGCTGAAAATGCCACGCCCGGGCAACCATGGCTCAAGCGGCTCAAAAGCTGCGCTTGAGCAAACGGAACCCCTCGTTCAATAAGAGCTTGTTTAATCTTTTCTTCAGCCACTGCTTTAAGCTCCAAACACTGACAACGTGAAATCACCGTTTCCGGGAGGCGTGACGGAGCAGAACTTAACAGCAAAAACAACACTTTCTCTTGAGGCTCCTCCAACGTTTTCAACAGGCAATTGGCCGCCTCTGAAGACAATAACTCGGCATCGCCGATAATGAACACCCTGAAACCACCTTCAAAAGCGGGGAGACTGACCCAATGTTGAATATCATCGCGAATCTGATTTATGCTGATTTCTGTTGTTGCCCGTGCGTCATCATCAGACTCAGTACCACCCAGTGCAATCACCCGAATATCAGGATGAGCGAAAGAAGCAATCCGCTGGCACACCGAGCACAC
>WRNG01000047.1 GCA_009776735.1 Dehalococcoidia bacterium
GACACCATCGCCGGTTCATGAATCTCATTCGGCCTATCGCCCCGTACCAAAAATTATTGGGGACGAGACTCCGACAGAGCCGGTGAAAGTATCCGCGCTGGAGAATGCCGGCAGCCCCTTAGAACAGCTTGTTGGCAACTGGAACCTCGTCGTACAACAAGTTCCCGAAAACATCCGCCGTTCAGCCGCTGTAGCCATGTTGCGCAGTGCCGGAGTAAAGCCAATTGCTATTGAGGATGACACTGTGGTATTGTCATTTAAGTATAGCTATCATCGTGACAAAATTGATGAACCTGCCAATAAAATGATCGTAGCCGGCCTGGTTTCTCAATTTATGGGAAAAACCTGTCAAATCAAATGTGTATATGAACCAGAAGAAAATCATTTAGTTCGTGAAGCCCAGAAACTGGGTGCACAAATAATAGAGGTGGAGGAAAAATGGACCTAGGAATGATCAAGCAAGCCATGGAAATGAAAAAACAAATGGATAAAGTGCAGAAAGAACTGGCGAAATTGACGGTGGAAGCGGAGACCGGCAAAGGTGCTGTCAAAGTTGTAGCTAGCGGACAATTGCGGATTATGTCAATTAAAATAGACCCAACCGTAATTGACCCCCACAAGAGTGGCGACTTGGAAAAAATGATTCACAAAGCCATAAACTCGGCTTTGGAAGATGCCCAAAAAATGGCTTCCAAAGAGTTAAGTAAGGTCACCAGCGGTTTAAATATCCCTGGTTTAACATAGAGCAAAAGGATGGATAAAGCTCAACCTCTGGCGACGGACGCGGTTAATCGTTTGATACAGGAGTTTGCAAAGCTTCCCGGGATCGGTCCCAAAAGTGCCCAACGGATCACTTACTATTTGTTGCGTGCCTCAAGCGAGCAGGCACAATCACTGTCCGATGCGCTGTTAACTCTACGGCAGAAAACGCAACTCTGTTCCTGCTGTTATAACATCTCCGATGCTGATTTATGCATTATTTGCCGCAATCCGCAACGCAATCCAAGCCAAGTCTTGATTGTGGAACAACCACAGGATATCTTGGCACTCGAACACATGGGCATTTATAAAGGACACTATCATGTGCTACACGGAGCTATTTCGCCGACCGAAGGTGTCGGAGGGAAGGACATCCGCCTCAATGAGTTGCTGGCTCGTTTATCCGAAAGCAGAATAAGCGAAGTCATAATCGGCACCAACCCTACTCTTGAAGGTGACACCACGGCAATGTATATTAAGCGCCTTGTCACGCCACTGGGATTGCACGTCACAAGATTGGCACGCGGTTTACCGTTCGGAAGCGAACTGGAATACGCTGACGATGTCACCCTTAGCCGTGCTATTGAGGGACGGCAAGAGTTTTAACCTCAAGTTTTTGTTAGGCTCTGCAAAAAACTGGCGAGTGATTAACCTTCATGACACAATACGACGAAATCATCAAACAACTCCTTTCCCAAGCTAATCCTGAAAACGTAGCCGGCATGAAGCGTTTCGCTATTCAAGGACATCAGATGCTGGGCATATCGATTTACACCTTGCGCAAAATGGCAAAAACCATCGGACCCAATCACGATTTGGCTCTTCAATTATGGGAATCCGGCATCCACGAAGCCCGCTTACTGGCTGGATTTGTTGATGAGCCAACCAAAGTGACCGCAGAACAACTGGAACATTGGGTGCTTGATTTTGATTCATGGGATATTGTCGACCAAATTTCAGCCCTAATTGCCAAAACCCCCTTTGTTTTTGATAAAATTCATCAGTGGGCGGAACGTGAAGAGGAGTTCGTCAAACGAACCGCTTTTTCCTTGATTGCCGAAGTCAGTTTTTATCATAAACATATGACAAACGCCGATTATGAACAGTTTTTCCCGCTCATCATTCAAGCCTCGACCGATAACCGTAACTTCGTTAAAAAAGCTGTCAATTGGGCACTGCGTAATATCGGCAAACGTAATTATGAACTCAATAAGCGCGCTTTGGAGACTGCCAAGCAGATTGAACTGATTGATTCCAAAACCGCCCGCTGGATTGCCGCCGACGCGATACGCGAACTGAGCAGTGAGTCTATTCAAAAACGTCTGGCCAAACGCCAATGAACCGTTCCTGAAACAATCCCTGCGTTTTCCTACCATGTTTGCTATACTTTCTATGCGCCATGACTCATACACGAACATATCAAACACCTGCCATTATTATTAAAAAAACCAAGCTTGGCGAGGCGGATCGAATCCTCACCATGTACTCCCCAACACTTGGCAAATTTCAAGGTATTGCCAAAGCTGTACGTAAACCAAAAAGCAAACTCAGCGGACACCTTGAAATGCTTACCTATGCGCAAGTAACATTGGTTCACGGTAAAACGATTGACACCATCATCGGCGGACAAACCATCAACTCCTTTCTCAGTCTAAGAAACGACTTGGATTTAATATCCTGCGCTCTATATATGGCGGAAATTCTCTTTCAGTTTGTGCCTGAAGAGACAGTAGACCAAGGGCTGTTCACACTACTGCTAAGTTCACTTGAGTGTTTACCTTTCGCCAAAGACAGAAACCAATTGTTGCGTTACTTCGAAATGCATTTACTGCAGGGCGTAGGCTATCGCCCCGAACTGAGCAATTGTGTCTTTTGCAGGAGAGAACTGGCTCCCATAACCAATGCATTCGCTCCTTCTGCCGGCGGGGTGCTTTGCCCATCCTGTATAAAACTAGGCAAGCATTATGCTTATGCCGTTTCCTGGGACTGCTTGGGAGTGATGCTCTTTTTGCAAGAGGGAGATTTGGAAAGTGTCCTTGCCACTCCAATCGAAACTACCGTCATAAATGAAATCGAACGGCTTATTCGTAGCTATGTACGCCACCTGTTGGAAAAAGAAATCAAGTCAATCGCATGGCTCAACAGTCTTAAACAAAATGATTGTTGTCATTAGTTTTGCCTTGCGCTATTTACATTCAATCATCGATACCATACAATAACCTCGACAGTTTTTTTCTTCTGGAGGGAAGGCTGCGCGGTTGTATAAGGAATAATTATGTCACTTGCGGAACGAATAAATCGCCAACGCCTTGAAAAGTTGGATGCTTTGCGGGAGCGTGGCGTTGACCCATACCCGGCACGTTGCCAGCGTAGTCACACAAACGCTGAAACCGTAACGCTTTTATCTCTGCAGGAACAGGCCGGCACAGAATCTGTCGAAGTTGTGGTTGCCGGTCGCGTCACCGCCAATCGTGACATCGGTAAATTATGTTTCATGAATTTGGTTGATGGTAGCGGCAAAATACAGCTTTTTATCAATAAATCCATACTTACCGATGAAAGTTCGGTTCTGATTAAAGATATTGACATCGGAGATTTCGTTGAAGCTAAAGGAAAAATAATTCGCACGCGCACTGGAGAACCAAGCATAGAGGTAAAAGAACTCACACTACTCTCCAAAAGTCTGCAACCATTGCCGGAAAAATGGCATGGCTTACAGGATACCGAAACCCGTTACCGCCAGCGCTACGTTGATTTGATATCCAATCCGGAAGTAAAGCAAATTTTCATCAAGCGTAGCCAAGTCATAAGTGCCATGAGACACTACCTGGACGAGCATGGCTTCATGGAGGTTGAAACCCCTATTTTGCAATCTTCTGCCGGTGGAGCCTTGGCACGCCCTTTCGTCACTCATCATAACGCTCTTGATACCTATTTCTTTCTACGCATTGCCCTTGAACTGCACCTTAAGCGACTTCTGGTCGGAGGATTTGAGCGGGTATACGAAATCGGCCGTGTTTTCCGCAATGAGGGAATTGACACTCGCCACAACCCCGAATTCACTCTTATGGAGTGCTATCAGGCCTATGCGGACTACAATGACGTAATGCAAATGGTTGAGGATATGATTGCCGGTATAATCAAAAAAGTCTGCGGTGATTATAAAATTCAATACGGACAGGATGTGCTAGACTTTACACCTCCTTGGCCACGCCTTGATCTTCGTCAAGTTATCCATGACAAATGCGGAATTGATTATGCCATGTTCCCGGATACTATCTCATTGGCTACGGAAATGCAACGAAGAGGCATTGACTTCGACCACACTCGCGATCGCGGAAGACTTATCGACGATCTTCTTTCATCATTCGTTGAACCGACATTAAAGCATCCTACTTTTATAATTAACTATCCTCTTGATATGTCTCCGCTTGCCAAAAATATCCCCGGAGACGCACATACGGTTGAGCGTTTTGAGGTATATGCCGGATGTACCGAGATTGCCAACGCTTTCAGCGAGTTGAACGATCCAGTAGAGCAAGAGCGCCGGTTCACCGGGCAAATACAAGCGCGGCATGAGACTCGCTTTGATTCCAACGAGGAAGTCGAAACAATTGATGATGATTTCATCACAGCGCTGGAGTATGGTATGCCACCCACAGGTGGATTGGGCATTGGCATTGATCGCATTGTTATGCTGGTGACCAACCAACTTTCCATACGAGAGGTAATTTTATTCCCGTCTCTCAAAGAAAAAGAACAATCAAATCATACACAAGGCGAAGAGTGATTTATGATAGATATCCGCTTCATCCGTGAGAACACAGAAACAGTACGCCAAGCTCTTATCGCCCGCAACGACGTTGCACCGTTGGACCTCATACTTGAAATTGATGTTGAGCGTCGAGCATTGATTTCCGCGCAAGAAGAATTAAACCGCGCAAAAAAAGAAGCCGCTCGTTCCAGCCATGGAGAATCATCCGGAGGCGGACGAGAGTTACGCGACCAAGCAAAGGCTCTTGATGACAAGTTGCGAGAAATTGATAACAAACTGGCTGACTTGTTACTCCAAATTCCCAATATTCCACAGCCTTCAGTACCTATCGGAAAGAGTGAGGATGACAATGTGGTTGTGCGCAGTTGGCAAGAACCACAAGTATTCAGTTTTACTCCCAAACCTCATTGGGAGCTAGGCGAGAAGTTGGGTATAATCGATTTCGACCGCGGGGTAAAACTGTCTGGTACCCGCTTTTATATCTTAAAAGGGTTAGGTGCCCGCTTGGAACGTGCTATCATCAATCTAATGCTTGATATGCATACTCGCGAGGGTCACTACAATGAGATATACCCCCCGTGGATGGTCAAACGCGAGGTTATGACGGCATCGGGAAATCTACCTAAATTCGCTGAAAACCTTTACCACGACGATACAGATGATATATGGTTCGTGCCAACAGCTGAAGTCCCTTTGACCAGTTTGCATGCCGGGGAAATCCTTGACGGGAACCTACTCCCGCTACGTTATGCCGCCTATACCGCCTGTTTCCGCCGTGAAAAGATGTCGGCAGGGAAAGATACTCGCGGAATAAAAAGGGGGCACCAGTTTGACAAGGTAGAGCTTTATAAGCTTACTCGGCCAGAATGTTCGGAACAAGAGCACGAAATGATGCTGGCAGATGTCGAGCAAGTTTGCCAGCGGTTAGGGTTAGCCTATCGTATTAAAGTATTATGCACGGCTGATATCAGTTTTTCTTCCAGTAAAACGTATGATGTTGAGGTATGGGCGCCTGGTTGCCAAGAATGGTTAGAGGTTAGTTCTTGTTCAAACTGCAAAGATTTCCAAGCACGTCGAGCCGGAATTCGTTTTCGCCCAGAACCTGACTCCAAGCCAGAATATGTGCATACCCTTAACGGATCGGGGCTTGCGTTGCCACGCATCGTAATTGCACTTTTGGAGAACTATCAACAGCCTGACGGGAGTATAATAGTTCCATCAGCTTTACGGATTTTCATGCACACAGATATAATCTCTTAGGTGGTACAAGATGGCGCTAAATAAAAAACTGGCCGCATTTATATCCAATTGGATTGGGGTATTCATTGCTGTTGCCATTGTGGTAGTTGCCACTGTTCTTGGCAGTGTATATGTTTATGCTCGCATTCATATCGGTGAAGCTACTAAATTCACCACGCAATCTATTTTTGTCACTGAAGAGGACTGCCTCACCATTATTGACAACGGAAAGGACCAACAGGAGTTCGTATTTCAGTTAACATTACTAGCAACCAACCCTTTCAAATATACTGTTGATGTTTCCATCTCCGAAGTCACAATAGACATTGGAGAACTACAGTTTCCCCTCACCCAAACTGGCGATTGGGAGCAAAACGTTTCAAACGGAGTTGTCATTTTCATAGGTACCTTCGTCATGGAGAAGAGTACTTTTGAAACTCTACAAGAAAAAGTCGCTGTTAAAATCATGGGAACGATTGCTAGCCACGGCCGCTATCTTGGAGTCTCAAGTTCTGACTCTCGACCAATAGAAATCAAACTTAATGTAAGCTTTAGTTTTACTACGAGCGAGTGATGATTCCACACACAGCCCTTTAGATTACAACAGCAAATGTTTCGGATTATTCACCATAGCTCGTACTCCATAAGGAACTATTTGGTTTTTAACCTTTGTTTCCTACACTGCGTAATGGTATGCTGATTTTGCCAGTGTAGTTGAAAAACACTTCAAGAGTAACATGTTTGTAGCCATAGCTTTTCTCCGGCTTATGTACCACAATCTTCTTGATAAGCTCATTTACCACTGGCGCAGTCAACTCCGATATGCCCGCGTACTTCTCAGCAAGAGCAACAAATCTATCCACATCCATAATTTGTTGAGTTTCAGTTTCAATCTCTCGCACCAGTGTGGCAATTGATGCTGCAATCTCCTGCTGTTCGTTTTCAAAGTCCGCTGACAATTTCTGGAAACGATTGTCTGTGATGCGTCCCATGACATTATCCTCATAAATACGCTTTAGGATTTGGTCAAGTTCAGAAAGTCTCCTATGTGCATCCGACAGGGTTTTACGCTTACGAACTATTTCAAGCTTTCTGGACTGTTCGCCTTGTTGAAGTAGCTCTTGCTTAAAATCTTCTTTGAATTGCCGTACATAGAATAGTGTATCCTGAATGCACTCAAGTATTTTCTGTTTAAGAACAGATTCATTAATGTAGTGCGCGGAACACTCCTGAATGAAGTTCTTGTACTTAGAACACACAAAATGGTCTTGTCTTCCATCTAGGCGTCTGCTTCTGGCAACAAAATAAAGTTTAGCACCACAGTCAGCACAGTACATAAGCCCTGAAAAGAAACTAGTTCTGCCACTTTTGGTAATTCTACGCTTAACCTTTGTCCGTAGTTGCTGCACCCTTTCCCATTGTCCTTTCTCAATTATGGCTTCCTGTGTGCCTTCAAAGATTTTCCAATTCTCTCTAGGCGCTTGAATCTGCTTTTTGACTTTATGGGATTTGATATAGGTCTTGAAGTTTACTGTATACCCAAGATATTCCATGCGCCCAAGTATATGTGCTACCGTATCTGCTGACCATCGGTATGGGTTACTTGGTGTTTCTGCTCCGCTTCTTTTAGCATAATAAGCTGTTGGAGTTAATACTTCTTCAGTCATAAGAACTCGGGCAATTTGGGCGGGACCTTTCCCAGCTATACACAAGTCATAAATCCGCCTGACTACTTTTGCCGCTTCTTCATCCACTATCCACTTTTTCTTATTGTTAGGGTCTACTATGTATCCGAATGGCGGTTTTGAGGCAATATGATAGCCTGACTCGCCTTTGACCTTAATAGCGGTGCGTACTTTCTTACTTGTATCACGTGCGTAATAGTCATTAAACACGTTTTTAAAAGCGGCGAAGTCATTTTCACCTTTGGCACTGTCTACATCATCATTGATGGCGATAAATCTCACGTCATAGGCAGGGAAAATGTAATCCTGTAGTTTTCCCATGTGTGAGTATTCCCGCCCCAGTCGCGACAGGTCTTTCACGATAACCGATGACACATTGTAGTCTTCTACCTGCCTCATCATTTCCTGAAACCCCGGTCTGTCCCAATTGGTGCCGGTATAACCGTCATCCACAAAGAACTTCGTGTTGCCGAGATGATTTTCTGCCGCGTATTTAGTTAGAAGTGCTTTTTGATTGGTAATGGAATTACTCTCCCCGTCTATATTGTCGTCTTGACTTAGACGGCAATATAAAGCATTGATTTTACTTGGCTGTTGCAATTATTTTCTTCTCCTTTCTTTTACAGCCAAGTGAACGGTATAAGTATTGTTGCTCCCTTGGCTACAAATAGCAAATCTGTTTATCCTGCCAGTTCGTAGTTCATAAGTCTGCGCAGTTTACTAATTACATCTTCAGCACTCTCAGGCGAATATCTTGGTATTACGTGGTAAACAGTTCTGCTGTGAACTGAACTGATTTCTTTTTCAGTCAATGGGAATACAAATGATTTTGTTTCCGTGTCATAGTGTGAAATCACACGACTGATTGCTTCATCTGAAATATCTGCTGGTATAGAGCACAGATTTCTGATGTTTTTGATTGTTTGTGCATTATTAAGTTGTTGAGATGTAGTTTCCATGGTTTTTCCTTTTATGAGTGTATTTGAACACCATTGTCGCCAAATACAATGGAAATCTAATGGCTGAGCGCTTATGAATGAGGGATAATCGGAGCTAGGCATGGCATTTTACAGATTTGGCTCCTGTCGGGAGTACTTCGAGCCAAGTTGACGCGAAGTGCTTTAGATACCAAAATCAGCGTGATAAGTCTCTATTACGCTTGATTTCAGACTCTTGTCGTTCTGATGGTTTACGCAGAATATCCTTGACTACTTGTGTAAGTCTTTGCGGTGCTCTTGCCTTGGCTTGATAGTAATCCATAGTTTCGCTGAGACTGCCTTCATAGCTTTTCAGACGGTTACGTAGGTTGGAGTTCTCATTGATTAGCTTGGATTTGTCTTCTTTCAGTTCATCAATCAGCCAATGAGATTTCACCCCTTTTTTGGCTAATCCTGATACTGATTTCCAGTTCTCCGGTGATAACTCTACTTTGTTACCGAACAGAGGTTTCTTGGGCATTGCGTCAATGTCAGTAATGACGATATCTTCCTGTTTGGCGATAGTGCAGTTCTTGTTCAAACTATCAAGACGTATTTGCTGTTTATCTGCTTTGATAGATAGTGAATTAGCGCGCTGGGCTTCCTGCTGGGTCTTGTATTCCAGTGTTGATAGATGCTGAGCCGTACTGCCACGCTCCCCTCGCTCAAAGCCTTCATAACCGGCCTCTTTCATATGGTCATGGAAGCTGTCTTGTAACTTGGAGTAGCTGTTTACCCATTTGCC
>WRNG01000048.1 GCA_009776735.1 Dehalococcoidia bacterium
GGTAACATCCGGTCTCAGTATAGGTGATGCCACACCTCAGGCTCCGACTGTCACCGGAGAGGATGGCTGGGTGTTTGCGGGATGGTCACCCGTACCCACTGCCACAGTAACCGGCAATGCCACCTACGTGGCTCAATGGAATACAACCTATAGCGTAACCTATCAGCCCGGCACTCACGGCACCTTTGCCCCTCAGGTAACATCCGGTCTCGGCATAGGTGATGCCACACCTCAGGCTCCGGCTATCACCGGAGAGGATGGCTGGGTGTTTGCGGGATGGTCACCCGTACCCACTGCCACGGTAACTGGCAATGCCACCTATGTGGCTCAATGGAATATAGTCACGCCTCCACCACTGGATATGTGTACAGTAACCTTTGTTGACTGGGACGGCAGAATACTCAAAACAGAGCAGGTAGCCCATGGAAGCAGTGCTACGGCGCCGACAAATCCGCTACGCTCAAGTTATACTTTCATCGGCTGGGATAAGTCCTTTGACAATATCACGTCAGACCTGACTGTAACCGCATTATACAATGGGGAGGCGACTCCACCTCCTCCGCTGGCAGAAGAGAAAGATACATGGGCATTGCTTAGCTTGATACTGGCTATCACAGGCGTCTTAACTGCAATAGCAGTGTCAGTCTATGTGTTGATGCGCAGAAAGCTTAACCCGATGCTTCTGGCAGTTATGGCCTTAGGAATTGTTGGCATTATAGTCTTCTTGCTGACTCAAAGTGTGGGCTCCTGCGGAGGGCTATTGCCGTAGCCATACCTGTAGAAAATCAAGTTCCTTGATTTCGCATACTAAATAGAAGAACCACGCAAATGGCGGTGTATCAATGCTTACGGAGGTTTTGACGGATTAGCACCTATTTCGTATATTTTTGTGTTATGCGACATACACCTTAATGCAGAGGTATACAGAGATATTCTTTTTTGGATTTTATCATAGGTGCAGAAAACTTAAATAGGTGGTGTTTGTACGAAAATCAAACGTAAAACTCTTTTAATTTCTGCGGCAATAATAATTATTGCCGTTGTGGCGCTTGTTTTGATTTTGAAAGATGATACCAGTTCACCGCTAGATGGGGGTTCAACGTGGTTTGCGGGGCAAGAAGAGCATGACGCAGACACATTCATTTTTCCGACTCAGGAAGAATTGGCAGCAATAGAACCAAAAGACAGAGCTACCGCGCTCCAAATCCCCGAAAATATCCTTAAAGAAATGTCAACTGCGGGGCTTGCGGAAACTTGCATAAACTATCCAATGATTTCCGAAATGGCTTTTTACAATTCGTTGGAAATAGGCTTTGGAAGAATAAAAAGCCAATTCAACGGACTGCAAGAGTTGTTTGTGCGTACCGATGTTGCGGATATATTAGTTCCGATATTTGTCAGCATGGACTTAACCAAGCTAAATCAGTACGCTGAATACCCGACATTGAAGTTTCACTATATCTGTATAATGCTCTATCAAGAGCCTGTACTAACCGCTCTCACCACCGAACAAAAGAATGACCTTATGAAAGCCATTTCAGAAAAAAGGAAGTTAATCAACTCGAAGTATGTCGACCATTTCAGCCTTTACAATTTGGAAATACTCGAACAACGTATTAAGTAACAAGGAAAGCGGCTACCGCACCTAAACGCATTTTCTATATCCGGGTATACGGCGCATAACATGCGGCTTAGCGAAATGTCGGTAGGAGTGGAAGCCGCCGGGCGTTATCATTAGCTGATTTTTCCTGTATTCATGAGATTTTCCCGACTTTCATAGCCCCATAAAAATGATCGTTTCTGGTGTTCCAACTACTTAGGCATCAATTAGTAGATACCAACCCAGATGCTTATCTGCCAGATTTAGCCTTAACGCTCAACAATCTCGCAACATTGCATGGCACACTCAAAAAGCACAAACAGGCTGAGAAGGAATACGCTGAAGCATTAGCTATTTACCGTTCACTTGGCTTATTTTAGACAAACGTTTCCTTATAACGTATTAAGGAATGGTGGGTAGTAGAGGGCTCGAACCTCTGACCTCAGCGATGTCAACGCTGCGCTCTAACCAACTGAGCTAACCACCCAAGGTGAGACATATTACAACGTGAAGTTAATTACCGTCAATCAACGTTAATCGATATACGATTCTCTGGGCGTTGTCACGCGCGATAAACCAGCCGCTGCCGTTGCCTTAATTATCGCGCCAGGCAGAAATGGGATTAACCCCGCCACCAAAACCGAAACCAAGGTAACAGAACCATCCCCGACCGAATTCATCCAAAAACCCAACCATAATAAACCCGGCACATTGATGATCACAATGCTGGCAAAAAGCATTACCCATAATAATTTGTTAAAACTTCGATAATTGGGTTTTTTATCAACAACATACCCCACGAAAAGTGCCGCTAACACAAAGCCGAGCAAATAACCCGTGGTTGCGCTCAAACCACTTGTTGCGCCGGTAAGCCAAGGTACACCGGCTAACCCAAGTCCGGCATAAAAAGCCATACTGGCACCAGCCCATCTGCGCCCAAGCATCACTCCTGCCAATAAAACAGCAAATGTTTGCCCTGTGATAGGTACAGGGGAAAAAGGAAGCAGGAAACGGACTTGCGCCAAAAGTCCGGTAGCCACTGCGATAACAATCGCACTGGTAATCTTCCACGGAATACTGGTATGAGCCCGCCAATAAAACACGTCATAGCGAACTTGAGTAAAAGTAGCCATAATTTTTTGCATTTGAAATCCTTAAAATATGTGATTCATTAACTATCGGGGCTTGCGCACACCGATAAAAGCCACCTCTACCTTACGACCGCAGTGTGAGCAAACAGTTTCCAAGGTAGCAGCCTGGCTCATGACACGCTCAATAACCGCAGAGACCATCGAATCCAAATTATCTATTCTATCATCGAACATATTCAGCCTTTGATTGAGGCTTTCAAGTGTCGGGGGTTCTTTGCCCTTTATTTCTTTCGCCATCATGACACCCCTTCATTCAGGATAGGACATTATATGTGAGGCTCAACAGCAGTGTCAAAAACAATCACTGAAAAAAGCATTAATTCAATAGCAACTCGAATCGTTATTATACAATGCTTTTCAACAGATTGCCCATTTCAATGGCCGAAATGGCAGCATCGAAACCTTTGTTGCCCATCTTTGTTCCGGCACGTTCAATGGCTTGCTCCAGCGTATCAGAGGTAATAACACCGTTAATAACCGGAGTCCCCGTCTGTAACGAGATCTGCGCCACTCCCTTGTTCAGCTCCGAAGCAACATAATCAAAATGTGGCGTTCCGCCACGAATGACAGCACCCAAACATATTATGGCGCTGTACTTGCCTGAACTGGCCATTTTAAGGGCAACAAGCGGGATTTCAAAAGCTCCCGGTGTCCAAGCAATATCCAAATCACCTTCTTTTACCCCATGCCGTAGCAAGGCGTCTTTAGCCCCGTCCAGCAACCTTCCGCTGATAAACTCATTAAACCGGGAAATAACCACGGCAAACTTTAATCCGTTTCCTGATAGATTGCCCTCGTATGTTTTACCCATTTGATTCCTCCTTCTTAACCGCACTGTTATTCGATGCGTCATTGCTTATTTTTAACAAGTGCCCCATTTTGACTTGCTTTGTTTCCAAATACTTGTGGTTGTATGGGTTGGGCTCGACCAGAATAGGAACTGTCTCCACTACTTTCAGACCATAACCCTCAAGCCCAATAACCTTCTTGGGATTGTTAGTCATCAGCCGGATTTCCGTCAACCCAAGACCAGCCAATATCTGCGCCCCGATGCCGTAGTCACGTAAATCAACACCGAAACCTAGTTTAATATTCGCCTCAACGGTATCTAAACCTTTATCCTGTTCAGCGTATGCTCTCAATTTATTATGGAAACCAATTCCGCGCCCTTCCTGCCGCATATACAGAATAACACCGCGTTTTTCCTCTGCCACCATTTTCATGGCGATATCCAATTGTTCACCGCAATCACAACGACGGCTGCCAAAGACATCTCCGGTTAGGCATTCACTGTGTACGCGAACTAGAGCCGCATCACCGTTTCCGACATCTCCCAATACCAACGCCAAATGTTCACCATCTTCAATATCGCTCTTATACGCCAAGGCTCGAAAGTCACCATAGCGAGTTGGTAGTTTCGTTTCCGTCACTAAATGTGCTAACTTTTCATGGCGTCTGCGATAAGCAATTAAATCAGCCACGCTCATTATCTTAAGCCCCAGCTTATTAGCCAGCACCTCCAGTTGAGGCACACGAGCCATCGAACCGTCTTCATTCATTATCTCACAGCAAACCCCCGCCGGATACAACCCGGCTAAACGAGCCAGGTCAACTGTTGTCTCAGTATGCCCAGCTCTCACCAAAACACCTCCCTCTCGGGCGCGCAGCGGGAATATATGTCCTGGGCGGGCAATATCCTCTGGCTTACTGGCAGGATCAATTAGAACCTGTATTGTGGTCGCTCGATCCTGAGCCGATATGCCGGTAGTAACACCACGCTTTGCCTCTACCGAGACCGTAAAAGCAGTGGTATGAGATGAAGTGTTTTCGGTAACCATTAGCGGAATTTTGAGAGTATCCAATCTCTCTCCCGTCATAGGCGCACAAATCAAACCACGAGCATGAACGGCCATATAATTAACGGCCTCAGGTGTTACCTTCTCGGCTGCCATAATTAGGTCGCCTTCGTTCTCGCGGCTTTCGTCATCCACTACGATAACAAATTTTCCCGCTTTAATGTCTGCTATGACTTCTTCAATACCCGCCAGTTTCATTTCATCATCTCCCACCATCTAGACTTAAGCGAATCCGTGTTCATGCAAAAACTCCATACTGATACTATCGGTTTTGGGCACAGAATACTGCTCAACATATTTGGCAATAATATCCGCCTCGAGATTCACTTTATCGTCAATTACAGCTTGGCCCAATGTAGTGTTTTGGCGTGTAAAGCCCACGATTGATACCTGAAAATTATGAGCTCCCTTCCTTACCACAGTTAAACTGACTCCGTCCACCGTAATAAAGCCTTTTTCCACAACGTAACGCATCACCTCATTGCCGGCTTCGATATCAATGAGCAAAGAAGCTTCCAGCGACACAGTATTTACAACACGGCCGGTACCATCTACATGACCCTGTACCAAGTGCCCGCCCAATCCTTTACTAAGAGTTAAAGCACTTTCTAAGTTTACGGCCGAGCCTACTTTCAGCGCCGCTAAATTCGTACGTTTGATTGTCTCTTCCATGACATCAACCGTAAATGAATTGGAATTGAAACCAGTTACCGTAAGACAAACACCGTTGACGGCAATACTGGCACCAATTTCACTGTTCAGCAAAACCTTCCCGGCCGAAAAAGTCATTCCACGTCCGGTAATAGATAATAACTGCCCTACTTCCTCAACAATGCCGGTAAACATAAATACAGACTAACATTAAACCGTTTTTGGAGCAACATATCCGGAAACAAGAGTATCGTCAGCAAAACGGGTTACAGCAATTTTTTCTAAATGGAAAGCATCCGCCAACAAATTGGCGCCTTTACCAACCACCGCCGAGCGCCCCTGCCCGCCAATGATTATCGGAGCAATAAACACATAGGCTTTATCAACCAGCCCTTGATCAAAAAGGGCCCCAGCCAATATGCCTCCGCCTTCAACCAAAACACTGGTGATTTGCCTCAAGCCTAAAGTCCTCAACAATTCTTTTAAATCAATGGAGTTATCATGAGACGGAAATTCGATTATCTCGGTATCCAAAGCTCTAAAAGCCTTCTTTTCTTCTGCGGTCGCATGGCGTCCAAAAGCCAGTATTGTCTTGCCGGCCTCATGAAAAACTCGTGCGCTATGAGGAGCGCGGCCACGACCGTCCACAATTACCCGCAACGGTTGTCTGCGACCAGTCCCCCCACGCCCACAAGCAAAACGAGAAGTCAGATGCGGATCATCCGCTAACACTGTGTTTACCCCAGCCATAATCGCGTCGTTGAAATGGCGCAAAGTATGGGCAAATTGGCGTGACTCGGTGTTAGAAATCCATCTTGAATCGCCGCTAGCTGTAGCAATTTTCCCATCCAAACTCATCGCAATTTTTACCGTAATAAACGGAATCCCGGTTGAAATATATTTTATATACGCTTCATTGATCTGGCGCACAGCTGTTTCATGTTTACCAACCGACGTTTTAATCCCGGCCGTTTCTAATTCAGCCCGCCCCTTACCGTTTACCAGTGGATTGGGATCAAGCATAGCCATATGTACCCGGCTGACGCCGGCAGTGATTATCGCTTCGGTACAGGGAGGAGTGTTCCCATAGTGACAACATGGCTCAAGAGTTACGTAAAGCGTACTTCCCCGAGCACGTTCACCTGCTTGATCCAAAGCTACAATCTCAGCGTGTCGCAACCCCGGCGGTTGCGTGAAGCCTTGACCCAACACTACACCATTCTTTACCAACACCGCCCCCACAGCCGGGTTGGGTGATACAGTACCTTGAGCCAGCTTGGCCAATGAAATGGCCTGTTCCATATAATCCATACGTGCGCACATTCTAGCATTCCTATTTTCAAATGTGCAAATAGCAAAGAGCCTGAGTATTAACCGCACCGGCGCCTACTTTGCCAAAAGCACAATACGTGCGCATTCTTTGATTGTGGAGTATAATGAACAAAATTAACGAGGAACTATTTCTTATGCAGATTGATGAGTCATACTCTTCCTTTTCAGGCGCCGAGGCTAACAAATCTCAAAACGCCACCGAGGAAAACACTGACATTGACCTCGATGATTCTCAAAACGAATGCGAATGCGATTGTGAATGCCCTTCGCAACTGAGCACCGGTTGGAAATGGAACACAAAAAACACCATCCGCGAAACAATCATCGTCTTAATAATGGCAACTTTAATGTTTGTCGGGGTTCACGCCACTTTGCAAAACTCTGAGGTAATGTCTGAAAGCATGCTCCCCACCCTTGAGGTTAAGGAGCGCGTACTCATTTATAAACTCGCCTACACATTCGGACATGAACCACAACGTGGTGACATCATTGTTTTCAAACCTCCTGCACAATATTATGACGATAAAGACTTTATCAAGCGTGTAATCGGACTCCCCGGCGAAAAAGTCGAAGTCAGGGAAGAAAACGTATATATCCATAAGCCGGATGGCAGTGTAATAATGCTGGATGAGCCTTATCTCAATGCCCCACCGAACTACTATTACATGAGCCCCACCATACCCAAGGATGAATACTTTGTGATGGGAGATAATCGCATCAACTCTCTAGATTCACACACCGGCTGGACGGTTAAAAAAAGCGATATCGTCGGGCGCGCTTGGCTGTCTTTCTGGCCGATTGACAGGTTTGCCCACTCACTCAATTATAATTTGCCAAAATAAAGGACGTATCGGTTATGTCTGTGAATCATATTTCAGAAGTCGAAAGCCGTTTTCGTCGCAATGGAGCGGTAATTGACGGGCACTTTCTGTTAACCTCAGGACTTCATTCAGCAGTTTATTGGGAGAAGTTCCGTATACTTGAACACCCTGAGGACACCACCTTTTTGTGCGCCATGATTGCTGAGCATTTCCAAACACTTGACGTGCAAGTTGTCGCAGGTCCTACCACCGGCGGAATAATCCTAGCTTTTGAAGTCGCCAAACAAATGGGATTGCGTTGTGTCTTTGCCGAAAAAGACGACGGTGGCAAACGCTCTTTTCGACGCGGTTTTGTCTTAAATCAAGGTGAGCGAGTATTGGTAGTGGATGATATACTTACCACCGGCAAATCGATCAATGAGGTACTGGAAGCTATCGCCGAGAGGAAAGCGACAGTGGCCGGCATCGGGGTGCTCGTTGACAGATCCAAGGACGACCTTAATTTCGCTTATCCGCTTTTCAGTTGTTTACGATCAGTTACACCTGCCTATCATCCGTCAGATTGCCCGCTGTGTAAGCAAGGCTTATCTCTGGTAAAACCTGGCAGCAACAAGCAACCCGCTCTTTAATTACTTTGCGCAAAATTTGGGCATAAAACGGAGGTTTACATGGACAATTTTCTGTTCTGCGCAGGGGTGTCCTTAATCGCTCTGATTATTATCTGGCTGTCTTACCTCTTAATTCATTGGCGTTTCGTATTTCGTTTTCGAAAATGGCAGAAAACAGAACGCTTGGCCATTGAGGAAGAACGGGATAGTATCCGAAAGGATGCCATCGCTCAGAGCCGTTCAGTACTAGGCGGGAAATTCGCCGAGCAAATTGCTCCCTTCCTGCCTGATTTCAAATATGACCCCACCGATGTGCGTTTTATTGGCAGCCCTTTTGACCTGATTATTCTACCTGGTCTTGCCATCGGGGAGCCACAGGAAATCGTCTTAATGGAAATTAAAACCGGAAAAAGCACACTTTCTCCCATCGAGCGCAAAGTTCGTCAGCTTGTCGAGAATAATATGGTACGTTACGAAATCTATCAGCCTTCTTTAACTGATTACTCTACTGAAGAATAGCTTTCAGATACCAGCGTGTTCTAAGTGCCGTCGAACGCTAAAGTCAGGTGCGCTTAAACCCTTTGGCGAGATCGGAAAAGCTTAAACAAATCAGCGTGGGGCGTCCATGAGGACAGGTGTTGGGCGTCACTGTTTGCTCAAGTTGTCTCAAAAGCTCTCTCATTTCTTCCTCGCGCAGAGATTGTCCAAACCTAATCGCTCCGTGGCAAGCTGTCAGAGCGTGAATCCGCTCAAGAAAGAGTTCCCGTCCTTTGATACCGCTGTCCGATAGTTCAAGAAGCATGCCTTTCCATTTGTTGTTATCGAGAAGTACGGCTGGAACCGTGCGTACAATATAACTACCGACACCAAACTCCTCCAACAAAAAGCCATAGTGTGCCAAAGCATCCAAATGTTGCGCCAACAAAGCCGCCGGAGCTGGCGCCAATTCCAATGGCTCCGGCGTAAGCAGAGCCTGTACACTCACTTGTCCCAGTTTTTCCTCTTTTCTTAACCGCTCGAAAAGTATCCGTTCATGCGCGGCATGCTGGTCAATCAGATATACTCCATCCGGTCCTTCCGCAACGATATATTTGTTACGCACCTGTCCCAATAACCTAAGG
>WRNG01000049.1 GCA_009776735.1 Dehalococcoidia bacterium
CATAAAGCCGGTGAATACGCCGCCCCGCCGGCACAAGGACCTACCACTATTGCGATTTGTGGGATTATTCCGGAACATTGAGTATTAAGTAGCAGGATTTCACCGACTCCGGCCAGCGCAGTGACTCCGTCTTGTATACGGGCACCTCCGGAGTCGTGGATTCCGATAATCGGTACCTTATGTTCCAGCGCCTGTTCCATCACTTTGGCAACCTTTTGTCCTTCCGCGAGAGAAATGGTACCGCCCAGAACGGTAAAGTCTTGTGCGTAAATATATACTTGTCGCCCGTCAATTTCACCATAGCCGGTTATCACGGAATCAGTGACTTCATTTGAACAGGAAATTTCATGAAACGTATTGCCATCAAGTAGTAAAGAGATTCTTTCTCTGGCGCTTAGTTTTCCCCGTGCGTGTTGGGCCGTTAACCGCTCATCGGGAGTGATGTTTTGATGCGAAGCCAAATAATGGTTATTTTTTCCGTTGTTATTCATACTGATTTGTTTCTATGATGCCTGAGGAGCTTTTGTCGCTGGCTAAAATAGATACCATACAGTATGTCACAGTGTATTATTTCCTGGCAAAGTTTGTATTTTCTCGTATGGGGGCTACGATACAATCGGGGACAGAAAGTTAAGGGAAACTTAGAGTGAACAGCGGAGCAACGTGAAAAACAATCCTGGCTTATGTCTAGACGATGCACCGTGCTTTTGCAGAAAGCGCCGACAGTTACGATTTTGACCGGGTATGTGCCGAATTCCGTGAGAGAGGGTTAATCACTTCGTGGCACTCATTCGCGTACTCTAAAGATTAGCTGCGCCGCCTTAAAGGCTTCTGACAGTGGCCATAGGTACATATGTGGATTATCTTGGTAGTCCGCTAGAATGTCGTGCGCTTTTCCTTCATCCTGAAAGAAATCCATAATGGCTCAGAAGTTAAAAGTTCCCTCAAGCCAACAGTCATAATAGCTTACATATAAGCTAGGCGAGGGGTTGATCACCTCCAGTTTCTCCGAACTGATTTTAGCGTAGACTGCTTCGCCTGAATCTCGGCAATAAGAAAAAACTTCGACAGGCATGTCAAAAGTTGCCGCGCAACCTAAAGAATCCATGGCGCACATGGCATTAAATTCTCTGCCGTCAGCTAGTCGCACCCTGTGTTCGGTCTCCACCATGGAAAGAGGGTAAAGGTAGCAAACCTCTCCTTCTTTATTGCCACCGATGATATTATCCCTCAACAGCTGTTTTAACAGTCGATTCCCATCCAAATTTTGCGCGTCAATTAGCTCAACGGCTTCTTGTAGTGGGAGCGGTCGTTTTCGCTCAATAGCGCCATTAATCATGGCAAAACGTGCCCTAGCCAATTCTGATGGCAAAACATATTTCCCGGCTGTCGAAAAATCGAAAGAATTATTCAAGGCTGGTTGCTCCTGTTAACCATGGAATTGACCTTGCAGCGTAGAAAATGCCGATGTCACTGCGGTGGTTTAGTTGTCAGAGCGTAATTACTTGATCGATATCGGCGTTGCAGAGTGCGCCGTATAAATCGGGAAAGCAACCAATACTGGCTTTGCTTATCAAGTTCCCGGCAATGTTGCGTTGATAACAACACTGGTCGCAACCCATTATCAACATACCGCTTTTTTCCGCTAATTCATTGATTTGCTGCCCAAGCGGATTATTTTTGGCAATGAGGTAGGTATTGTCGAACATGAAGAACATACCGGCCACTGTGGCGCCATGTCGATTTTCCTCAAGCTGTGGCACAATCATGGTTGCCAAAATATCAAATGCCCGCGGACTTTCAAAAATGTAAGCAACGTTCATATTATTTCTCCGTACTATAAGTTATTTTGATGTTGACAGAAAGAATTGCTTATAATAAGATAACATACAGTTGGATATCACGCAAGGTTAGAGTACGGAGTGGTTTATGCAACGGCTTTTCGTTGAAAACATTTGCAAAGTATATAGAAACAAAAAGAATGATGGGCACTTAGTGCTTAAGGACATCAGTTTTGGTGTGAAAACCGGAGAATTTGTATCTCTTCTTGGCCCATCCGGTTGTGGTAAAACCACGTTACTTCGCCTTATCGCGGGCTTTATTCAGCCTACTAGCGGGCGTGTGTTGGTTGACGGGTGTCAGGTTTCCAAACCGGGTCCGGATCGTTCTTTCGTTTTTCAAACGTATGGTTTGTTTCCTTGGATGACAATCAAAGACAACATACTTTATCCGATGCGGCAACAGAAAATGCCTGAGGTAGAGCATCGTAAACGCCTTCAGGATTTATTGGCGTTAGCCAATCTTGAAGGCAAGGAAGATTTGTATCCTCACCAGCTGTCAGGTGGTATGCAACAGAGAATCGGGGTAATTCGCGCTCTTTCGTGCCGCCCCAAGATGTTGCTGATGGATGAACCACTTGGAGCCGTTGATATGCAAATGCGCAACAAATTGCAGCGAGAAATGGAACAAATTTTCATGAACGATATTACGACTGTCGTTATGGTTACCCACGATGTGGACGAGGCCGTGTTCATGAGCGATCGAGTGCTTGTTATGTCTGAGCATGCCGGTCAAATAGTTAGTGACATACAAATACCTTTGCAGCGTCCGCGAAATCGTAGTGACAAAACCTACCGCGAGAAGGTTAGTCAATTAACCGCTTTGTTACAAAATGTTTACCCATGGCCTAAAGACGAGTTTGCCAAGAATGATGACAATTTGCCACCGGAAATCGAGACGAATAATCCCAGTTATTACTGCCATTCAGTGTAAAGATTGATGATTTGGGCATATTGCATATGAAAATAAAACGGAAGTTCGCAGCCTTGGTAATGCTTACCGGTTGTTTGGCGGGAATGCTGATGTGTTTTGCTTGTCAGGATATTTCTGAGCAACCAATCATGCCGGGGGAAGAAGCGGCAATCGCTTTTTGGCAACAGCAGGCACCGTCTGACAATCTGGTGTTGTCTATCAGTGGGGATATCAATGATGACGGACTGGTCGACACCTTGATTATTTATCGTGCAGATGATGATTTTTGTTATTTCATTGGCGTTTTGGATACAACTCAGGGATATCTGCTAACCGAAATCATCCCGGCTCCGCTGGAAAACCACAATATGTTTATCAGAAATATGGGAGGCACTCCGCCATATTGGGTATTCATTTCCGGGCAAAACGGAAACAACGTGGGGCTGGGCAGTTTTAAGTTGCTGGGCACCGAATGGGTTAATCCACTTGGTGGGGGCATTTTCGATGGGGGTTATGCCGGTTGTTGCGGCATCTAAATACAAAAAAATATAAAGGAGGGTTTCAAAAAATGGAGGAAACAATTATATCTAAGAAAGGCGGAGATCTTTCACGAAGAGAATTTATGCGGAGCACGGGACTACTGATTGGCGGAGCCGCGTTGGGAGCGGTGTTTTTATCAAGCGGTTGTGATTTGCCCTGGGCGAAAAAGAATGAGCCTGGGGACCCCACGGAACCAGAGCTTGACAAATATACGGTAAAACTCTTGTATTACAACTGTGATCACATGACAGCGGGGCCGACCGGCGATAACCTTGGGATATACAAAGCGCTCGGAGTTAATTACACCATATCAGGTAATGGTCAAGTTCCGAATGCTTTCTCGGCTGGACAGGGCGATATCGGCTATGTCGGAGTCGGCAATATTCACGCTGCCGCGTTAGCTGCGAAAAAGAATGGTATAGATAAGTTTCTTACCGTGGTTGCCGATAATTTTCTCGGCGGTTCTTATTATCTGGTTGCGGCCAATAATATTGCAACCCCGCAAGATCTGATTGGTAAACGTGTTGCCTTTGGCACAGATCCGGAAATCACAAACTCGAGTTGGGTGGCAATGGCTAACGCTATCGGCATACCAATTGAGGGAGATAACTACGAGGGGATAAATATTGCCGGAGATGCCAACAAATATATGGCTTTGGCGGCGGGTCAAATTGATGCTTATACATGTTGTGACCCATGGGGCTCAATGGCTGTTTATAACAAAGTTGGCAAGATAATGGCAACTTTCTATGATAATTTGCCTGGGCAAAAAAAGGCTGACTGCTGTGGACTGACAATGAACGATGCTTTTATTAAGGAACATCGTGGCTTGGCTGTAAAAATGGTTTTGGCTCATACACAGGCAATTGAGGCTCTCTATGTCCATCCGGTGAAAAGTGCCATGAGTTTCGCCAAGACTTACGGAACACCGCTTGAGGTGGCGATGATGACCATCTATAACAAGACCATCGGCGAAGGACGTATGATGACCTGGGATATGCGAACCGAACCAAATATAGTTACCAGACTGGATAATACTTTCCAGTACTATAAAGATATCCACATGCAAGACTATCAGGAATTGATTCCTGCCGAGGATTTTGTCGATTACTCGTTGCTTGATGAGTGTGGCGCGAAAGATTTCGCAACTTTCATCAAAAATGAAGTTGACCCAATTTATCCGCTTGGTATGTCATACGATGATTGGTATAAAAAGGCACTGGAGACTGATGGCTAATTCCCTTTTTACCATTTCGATTGGAGTATGAATAATGACACCTGAAATGCGGCCTGTTTTCAACGCTGACGCGACGCGAGAAAAAATTCGCAATGAAATTATTGCTGAAAACGCAAAAAGAAAAGTTCGTTTTCCCCGCATGTATTGGCTTGTCACACTCGGTGTGATTATTCTGATCTGGCAACTGGCGGCCATGCGTTTTCATAACCCGATTCTGATGCCAACTCCTTGGTCTACTGCCGTGGGTTTGTTCAACGCGGCGCGCAATGCCGAAGTCCTGCATGACTTAAGCTTTACCATGAAACGCATTGGTATCGGGTTTCTGTTATCATGTGCCATCGGTTTACCGTTGGGTTTTGTGATGGGGTACTCACGAATGGCTCTCAGGTTTCTTGATCCGATAATCAATTCGGTGAGGTTGATACCGATGATGGCCTGGGTACCTCTCAGTATTGTTTGGTTTGGTATAGGAGACGGTCCATCGGTTTTTATGATCACTTTTGTCGGGGTCTTTCCCATCACACTCAGTACAATCGCCGGTGTGCATGAAATTTCACCGGATTTCTACCATGCGGCTCGTTGTATGGGGGCTTCCAGGTGGAGTATATTCCGTGATGTGGTGGTGCCTGGCTCGTTACCTGGCATTATGACTGGTATAAGGCTGGCGTTGGGAAATGGATGGATGTCAGTCATATGAGCGGAAATGATTGCCACCCAGTATGGGTTTGGCCACCAAATAATATGGTATCAGCAATTGTTGCAAACGAACATGGTAATGGCGTTGATGGTAATGGCAGGTCTTATCGGATTCACAATTGATCGCGGTATGCTGTTTCTTAACCGACGGATTTCAAAATGGAAATATGCTCAAGCCGCTGAGTAAATGGTTTGACGGGAGTTCCCTTTTTATACGTGAAAATAAATACTAGTGCAAGGAGCAATTGATGGTGGAATTGAACACATTGGATGATTACAAACAAACCAGACCGCAAAGCCTGGAAGCTTTTGAGGCATTGAGGCGCGAAAACGCCTCAATCTTGGCCAGCGAAAAAGAAAAAGGCAGGCGCATAATTGGAGCCTACTGTACCTATTTTCCGCGAGAGTTAATTCTTGCCATGGGAGGCATCTCGGTTGGCTTATGTGGAACAATCGATGATCCGATTGCCATCGCCGAGAAAGAGCTCCCGCGTAATCTGTGTCCGTTAATCAAATCTTCGTACGGGCTGGCAATCAGCGGACGTTGTCCTTATTTTGTGCTGGCGGATATGGTCATCGGCGAAACCACGTGCGACGGCAAAAAGAAGATGTTCGAACTACTCGCTAAAAAAGACGTCAATAATATCTATGTTATGCAATTGCCACAAATGCCGGATGAAGAAGCCTCGTTGCAATTGTGGATATCTGAACTGCGACGGCTGAAGACACACCTTGAGAATACTTTCGCCGTCCAAATAACTGATGACGCCATTCGTGAAGCAATCCGCCTCACCAATGAAGAAGCGCGTGCTCGTCAGGCGATGTTTGACCTCAATAAGCGTGTCCCAGCCGTTCTTTCCGGTATGGATTTGGTCAACATAACTTTTTTGACTGGTTTTCAGGCCGATCGCCATGAATCTATTCGTATGGTTGAAGCTGTTGCGGCTGAACTGGAAGAAAAAGCTCAGAATGGGTATGCTGTCGGTACCATTAACACCAAGCGTATTCTGCTAACCGGCACTCCGGTTGGAATAGGCAGTGAAAAGGTTGTTGAGTTGGTGGAGGAAGCGGGGGCGTTGGTGGTTGCCATAGAGACTTGTGGTGGCTATAAAACAGTCGGACTGCGGATTGATGAAACGGACCTTCGTGATCCAATTGTACTGCTGGCTGAGAAGTATCTCAAAATCCCCTGTTCCGTGATGTCTCCCAATGTTGAAAGGCTGGCGCTCCTTGAGCGTATGATTAATGACTTCAAAATTGATGGGGTAATAGACTTGACTTGGCAGGCTTGTCACACATACAACGTGGAGTCATATGAGGTTGCCAGGCTCGTAGAAGATAAGTTAAGAAAGCCGTTTCTTCACTTGGAAACTGATTATTCGCAGTCGGACAGAGAAACATTGAGAGTGCGTATAGAAGCCTTCATGGAGACAATTGATAAATGAGAAGTATTAACATATGAAACAATTCTCGCTATGGACGGATAATGAGTAATTTAGGTATGAATAAATGGAGTTTTAAAGGAGATGGTATCGTCGTTTTCTACGAGCCATACCAGGCTATCAAGGCGAATAAGATACTACGTTGCTTTGGGTTGGACTGCAAAATCATTTCTCCACCGCCCAAAATGAGAATGGGCTGTGCCGCGCTGGGGTTGGAAATCGATCTAAAACGAAAAGAAGAGGCTGAAAGTCTTTTCAAGAATCACGGAATTGATTTTCAGTTGCTGGAAGCGCTCTGAGGATAAAGGAAATGCTTGTTGCCGGATTGGATATAGGTTCACGCACTATTGCTTTGGTGGAATGGGACGGAGAATGCATATTACGGGAAGAAGTCATTTTTACCGGAACAGATCCGCTTGGTAATTCTCGAAAGCTGATCGGTGGACGTTGCTACGATCGTATTGTGGCAACAGGATATGGCCGGCACTTTATCGCCAATCATGACTTGGCGCACAACGTCATAACCGAAATTAAGGCTTACGCATTGGGTGCTCGTCAATTGTTTCCGGGTGTCCATACCGTACTTGATATCGGCGGACAGGACAGTAAGGTAATTTCAATAAACGAATGCGGTAATGTTATCAAATTTGAAATGAATGATCGTTGCGCAGCCGGCACAGGGCGATTTTTGGAAAATATGGCTTCAGCTCTTGGACTGAGTATTGAGGAACTCGGCATGCATGCTTTAAGCGCCAACAAAAGCATTCCTCTTTCCAGTATGTGTACTGTTTTTGCCGAAAGTGAAGTTGTTTCGCTTATCGGACGCGGAGCGGATAGTCATCATGTCGCGCTTGGTATTCATAACGCTGTCGTTAGCAGGGTCAGTGCCGTAGTGCAAAGAGTTGGTTTGCTTCCTCAGTTCGTATTTGCCGGAGGGGTGGCTCGTAATTTGTGTATTCGCAAACTGTTAGCTGAGGAGTTATGCATTGAGGTGTACGTTCCGGATAAGCCTCAAATAGTGGGTGCGTTGGGAGCAGCTATTCAGGCTCAAAATGATTTGCAGAGGGGGTGACAGGAATGGCATATTGGATTGAATCATTGGAGCGGGCAAGGGGGTTTCTGGTATCTTTCTTCTCGCCGGGAGTGGTTATTGGTCTGTGCTTTGCCTTTCTTTTAGCCGGTGCCATCAATATTTTTGTTCCCAAATCTTTTGTAATGAAATATATGGGGTCCCGCTCAAATAAATTCCTGTCGTATTCGATAGTCATAATTGCCGGAATAGTACTCTCAGTTTGATCATGTACTGTTATACCGCTGGTCAGCGGTATTCGCAAACGCGGAGCCGGATTAGGTCCCGCCATGGCCTTTTTGTTAGCTGGCCCGGCGCTGGATATTGTGCCAATTATTCTTACCTTCAAGATTTTGGGTGCGGTTATGGGGTGGATGCACTTGCTGGGGATAGCTGTTATCTGCGTGATTATAGGGCTTGTCATGGATACGGTTTTCAAGGAAAAGCCCGATCCTTCAGCCAATAAACTGACTGCTTTGCCGGATACGGAGATTTCCAAGCCATGGTGGGTTCAAAGTATTTTTTTCAGTTTACTAATATTGACAATGGTTTTTGCGCTTAATGCGAATTGGATTGCCCTGACTTGCACACTGTTTGCCCTGATAGTGTTTTTGTTTCTGCGTTATTCCAGGGATGATGTCAATTCATGGGTCGGCGCTTCTGTTCAATTTACGAAAAGCATAATGCCGTGGTTGTTGATTGGTTCGATAGGAGCCGCAATTGTGGCGGGTCTTCTGCCAAGTGCGCTGGTACTCAGACTCGCCGGAGGCAGTTCCATACAATCTTCGTTAACAGCGGCATCTCTCGGCGCAATTCTTTATGTCTGTCCACCGTCAGAGGTAATGTTTGCGCGAGCTTTTATTGACCTTGGTATGGGAATGGGACCAGCCTTGGCTTTCCTAAATACTGCTTCGTCTATTTCGTTACCGAGTATAATAATACTGAATCGCGTCATTGGCTGGCAAAAAACGGCGACAAATACCGTTATGCTGGTCTGTTTGGCCGCAATAAGCGGCTTCATACGCGGATTAATATCAATGTGACATGGAGGGTGGTTTGGTAATAGTCAGAGTGTTTACTTCGGTCCCTAGCTGACCGTCATGCGATTCGGAAGAGAAAAAAGCTCGCCGCGTCGCCGCAAAATTCCCAGTTGGGGAAGTTCAGGTGCGCAATGTTTCCGTAAATATCCGCCAGTCCATGTAAAATCATGGACATGAAAAATACGACACGGATTACACTAAGTTGGGAACTATTTGAACAGGGCATA
>WRNG01000050.1 GCA_009776735.1 Dehalococcoidia bacterium
ATCTTCCCCATTTGTACCTCCTTTATTCTGTTAGTTTATCAATTTACTAACTTTAATTCTGGTACAATTATTGGGGGCAGGATCAAGTTACCGCACCGCATGTAGTGCGTTTGTGGGTAAGATAGGCTGTAATATGCTCCTCTGTTATGTGATCGGGGTTTATGGCTGATAACGAGTTCATAAAGCGAACGAAATCACTGAGATGATACCGGTACTTTTGCGAGGTGTTTGGAGATTTACCCTGAGCATCGCCTATGGTAATAAAGTAGTCCAATCTTCCCCAAAGGTCACTACTGCCTAAAATACGGCTGATTGGATTAGATAGAACGTCTCCAGTTAGCTTTGCTCGTGTGTAATAATTTTGATTAGGTAGAACGTCTGTAACCAATATATTTTCGGCCGCTAAGCCACTTTTAGCTTTATGGAGCGAGAGACGGGATTCGAACCCGCGACGTTCTACTTGGAAGGCAGACACTCTACCGCTGAGTTACTCTCGCTAATCGCAAAAACATTTTAGGACGCAACACACAGTTTGTCAAAAGAGAAAACTCTAATGAACTCCTTTATGTCAAGCTATCCTCACAACAAACATATATTATTCCTCAAAGCCGTAACCTGTTACTTGCAGCTTTTTCCCATTTATACGACAAACCTCTTTTTACTCATCAGCATTTACTGTAATATTATCGTAGTATTTAAAGACAGCCGAATAAGCATTATCGGTACCATACTTGAAGCAGGCTACCTTGATAGTATCTGATGAATAGCTTATGCCCTCAAAGAGAAGGTTTTCAGTTCCTTGATTCTTGGTAAATACGATATCAGAACCGTTTGTTGTGTAAGTGCCTTCCTCACTTGTGTAAGCAGGCATTCCAGTTGCTCTGAATGAAGCTGAGTAGGTATTATCGTTATATAAGACGAGATTAAAAAAGTCAATCGAGTCCATGCTCACATCAATATCATTCTCTTCTACACTATTCAATCTGTATTCAACACCGCCTGATGCGAAATTAGGTTTCGGCGCAACACAGCTATTGCCATATATGCCAATCGTGATAACAAAGATGAAGGAAAACAGCAACCCGATTGAAATCTTTTTCATATTGTCTTACACCAACCAAAAAACTAAGTATTCATGGTATCGGGGTGAGAGGATTTGAACCTCCGACCTCAGCGTCCCAAACGCCGCGCGCTGCCAGCTGCGCTACACCCCGCACAGCAGATTAGTATACAAGAAGGCTGTGCGGGGGTCAATAAAAATCAGTCTCGACAATCCATGCAGAGGTCAAACTTCTCCAAAGGTAAATTAGCGGTTTTTGCCATATACGCCAATTGTTTTTCCGGAGCATAGTAGCTACCACATTTGGTACAAGCTTTAAGAGCAAAGACCATTTTGGCTGTTGGGGTCTGAATAATCCTTTTATCACCTTCATCAACTGTTGTTACGGCATCTGTCGGACAGACAAAGGCACAAGAACCACAGGCAATACACGCTTCTTCATCCCAAGCCACATGAGCCCCATTATTGTCTCGTTCAAGCCCCTGAGCTTCAAAAGTGATTGCACTAAGGCCAACTACTTCCTGACAAGTGCGCACACATAACCTGCACAAAATACATCCATGGCTACAATCTTTACCAATCGTGAATCGCCCGGCTTCAATCCCAAGTGAACCGGCTATCTTCTTAATGATAGAGGAATTAGGGTTTTGGGCGAGTAAAACCTCTATAGCTATTCTACGGGCTTTGATAACCGCTTCAGAAGTAGTTGAAACAATCATTCCCTCACCAACGGGGTAATTACAAGACGATACAGTGACGGGATCCTTTTCTGAAACTATTTCCACTACGCATAATCGGCAGGCCCCAGCCGGAGTTAGTTCCTCGTTATAACAAAGCGTGGGAATATGAATACCAGCCTTAATTGCGGCAGCCAATATAGTAGCACCATCTTCAATTTCAACCTGTTTGTTATCAATTGTCAGTTTAACCATGTTAACCCTGCCTCTTTACAATCAGCATTACGCGATAGCAGCGCAAACAGCGCTCGGCCTCGCGGGAGGCCGCTTGGACATCAAAACATTCCTCAACCTCTTCAAAACCAAGAATACGCTCAGAAACCGGCTTCTCGTTCGGATACTGCCTGTTCTTAGGCACAACCACCGAACCATGGCGGCGACGGCTGAGTCCAATCTCATGAAACCCACCACACAGCTGGCCATCTTCGCAGGACACTATCGATTGCTTACTTAGATAACCATGAATACCCATGGCAGCTCGTTTGCCGGCAGCCATAGCTTCGACTACACTGGCTGGACCACTGGAACAGTCTCCGGCGGCAAAAAGCCAAGGTAAGCTGGTTTTTCCATGCTTATCAGCTTTAATTGAATTCCAGTCGGTAAGCTCAACTTTGTTAATTGGCAGAATCGAAGTATCAGCGAGTTCTCCAATCGCGGTAAGTACCATATCAGCCGCCAAGGTAAACTCAGAACCAGCCATCGGAACCGGTTTTCGGCGCCCGGAAGAATCCGGTTCCCCTAACTCCATGCGAATACACTCTGCACCGATTAATTCATTATTGAGAGCCAATATTTTTACTGGTACAGCTAAAAATACAAACTTCACGCCTTCTTTTTCGGCAGCCTCGACTTCGTCATCATTAGCCGGCATTTCGCTGCGGCTTCTTCGGTAAACGATTGTTACGTCGTGGCAACCGATTCTGAGCGCGGAACGCGCACAATCAATCGCAGTATTTCCACCGCCTATAACCAAAACCTTGTTCTTGCTGGCAATAGCTTTACCAGTACTAATATCTCGCAAGAATTTCACGCCTTCAGTCAACCCATTAAGGTTTGGCTCCCAATTATCAATCCCGCTATCACGGCTCACATGGGCTCCGCTGGCCAGTAATACAGCTGCAAATTGCGCATTCAGATCTTCTAATTGACTGACACGAGAATTGGGATGAAACCGTACACCCAAAGCAGCAATGGCATCAGCATCGTTTTGCAGAACACTACGCGGCAAACGATAAGCGGGAATGCCGGCAAAGGTCATCCCTCCAGGAATCGGTTGATCATCAAAAACCTCGACAACATAGCCTAACTTGGCTAAGTGTTGAGCGGCGGAGAGACCAGCCGGTCCGGCACCGACAATAGCCACCTTATCAGTCTTGGGTTCTATCGCTGACGCCTGGGGTTTCTGCTTTCCCAAATCGGACGGAACACGCTTTAGTGCCCGAACCGAAAGAGCCGAATCATAATCTGCCCTCACGCAATTCTTTTCACAGAAAGCGACACAGGTGCGCCCGGTAACACCCGGCAAACAGTTAGCACGCTTAATGACCTTGAGGGCTTCGTCATATCTATGGTTGCGAATCAGTTCGATGTATCCAGGGATGTCCTGATGAATCGGACAAGCTTCCTGACAGGGAGCTGTTACTCTCTTAACGTACTCTACGGGCGGAATGGGTTCGGTGTTCGCTGCTGCATTATCAAAGGCAACACGGTAATTCTTAATAGCATCTTTCAACGGAGCCACAGCATTGGCACAATAATCACATTTTACGTTTTTTTGCACCGCGTCAACCAGTTCATGCAAAAGTTCCACATCACCTTCATGTCCATGCCCTTCGGTAATGCGCTGCAACAAACCTGATATTAACTGGAATCCTGAATAACCCATGCTACATTCGCCGCAAGCCAGTTTTGCCGCCTCTTTTATATAAGCGCGAGCTAAAGCTACCACGTTAATATTTTTGTCGTTGATTACCAAACCATCCCAAGACATGAATGCATCAATTACGTTGCTTCCGCATTTAAGAGGAACCTGAACATCGCAATCAACAGTACTCTGTCCGTTGCGGTTATCGACAATCTGACCACCCCAGCTACTAAATACTACCTCACTCATGGTTTCACCTCGTCTAACGCCGTTTTAGCCTTAAGCTCGTCGTATTTTTGTAGTACTTTTTCCTGTATTTGCGCAAGTACCTCGGGAGACAAATGGCGGAATCGTCCTTGCGGTTTGGTGTAATCTGTCAATGGTTTGAGTTTGGGAAAATCCATCGATAGTTTATATTTCCCATTCTCAACCTCATACAGCGGGAAAACGGCTGTCTCAACAGCTAAACGGCCTAAACGGATACTGATATCTCCAGCCGTTCGCCAACCAGTCGGGCATACGGAGAATACCTGAATATAAGATGGTCCGTCAAAAGTCTGCGCCTTCTTAATCTTTCGTATCATATCAAAAGGATAACTAGGACATGCTGTGGCTACATAAGGGATATTATGGGCAACCGCAATCGCCGGCATGTCCTTTTTCCATGAAAACTGTCCAAAACTGTTTTTACCGGCTGGTGACGTGGTTGTTGAAGCACCGAAAGGTGTAGCTGAAGAACGCTGAACACCGGTATTCATATAAGCCTCATTGTCAAAGCAGATATAAAGAAACTTATGGCCGCGTTCCATTGCGCCAGAAAGTGCTTGTAAGCCAATATCTAGCGTCGCACCGTCACCACCAATGGCTGCCACATTAATCTCTTCTTGCGGGATACGTCCTTTACGCATAAGAACTTTTAGACCTGAACCCACACCTGATGCAACTGCGGCTGTATTTTCAAATAAAGTATGTATCCAAGGCACATTCCAATTTGTATTAGGTATCTGCGAAGCGATGATTTCCATGCACCCCGTAGCGTTAACCATAATTAGGTTTTTACCCATGGCCTTGGCTGCTAGCCTTACCGCCAGTACTTCACCACAGCCGATACAAGCACGATGCCCTGGCGAAAAAGCCTCAGCTTTCTCAAGAAGTCTCGGGGCGAAAACATTCAAATTCTGCATAGTCTATTCCCTCACTCCAAACATCTGGAATTCTTTGTCACTACCTGATTTGGCAATCTCCATACCGCGTTTGATAATAGTCTCAAAGTTTTCAACGGTAATGTCACGACCACCTAAGCCACCCACAAAACTGACAATTTGCGGTCGTGGATTTTGGCTATAAAGGGCAGCACGCACCTCAGACGCAACCGGACCACCCGGACCGCCGGTAGACAACGCACGGTCAAGTACAATTAAGGTATCAATTCCCTGCAAAGCCTCTCTCAACTCTTCAAACGGGAAAGGTCTCCATAAACGTAACCTAATCAAACCAACACTGAGACCTTCTTCGCGTATTTTATCAACAGCTGTCATCGCCGTTTCGGAAAAACTACCCATGGTCAACAATAGAGTCTTGGCCCCTTCAGTACGATAACTTTCAACCGGTTTATACTGACGACCAAACTCTTTGGCAAACACATCCCATACTTCTACAATAGTCCGTTTTGAATTACGTAAAGCCTCTTCATGTGCCCATCTGGCCTCTGTGAAAATAAACGGCGGAGCGAAATCCCCCATGGCGACCGGCTTTGACGGATGCAAAGGCAAAGGATAATTGTTAGTCGGTAAGAAAGCCTTTACTTGCTCCTCATCGGGTAAAAGAATGGGTTCAATGACATGTGATAGGTTAAACCCATCCATATGCACCATAACAGGCAGAAGAACTTGCTGATTCTCCGCAATGCGAAAAGCACAAATGGTATTGTCAACCATTTCCTGTCCATTTTCGTTAAAAATCTGAATCCAACCGCTGTCGCGCACCGTCATTACATCAGAGTGATCCCCCCAAATTGAAAGCGGTGCGGAAACGGCACGATTTGCCACAACCATTACAATCGGAAGTCGCATGCCTGAAGCCACATAGAGAGTCTCTTGCATCAACTCAAGACCTTGGCTAGCTGTGGCCGTAAATGTACGCGCTCCGGTGGCAGCCGAACCTAAGCAGGCACTGAGTGCAGAATGTTCACTCTCAACCGGAATATATTCGGCATCAAGCTCTCCGTCAACAACTAAATCGGCGATATGTTCAACCACATGCGTCTGCGGAGTGATAGGATAAACTGCTACCACATCAACGTCAGCCAGTTTTACTGCTTCAGCAACAGCAATGGAAACCTCCATTCCTACCCGTTTCGTCATTTGGTTCCCTCCTTCATGCTGATGACCCATACTGGGCATTCGCGGGCACAAATACCACAACCTTTACAGTGGTACAAATTAGCTTCAAAATAACCTTCCTTACTGGTTTGGATACAACCTTCTGGACAGTACATTTGGCACATCCCACATTTTATGCAGCGTGAAAAATCGTATTCTGGATGCTGTGAGCGCCAATCACCAGTGCGATATGCCGACGAACTTCCCGGATTTGTGGCAATACAGCCAATTTCAAGGTCTCTCCATGTTAACTCATTGTCCGCTTTAGGCATTCGAAAACTCCTTTATCTGGGTTTCCTCGAAAGCACGCTTCATAGCATTAATATTCTTTTCGGCTAGCTTTCCAAAACGATGTTTAATCGGTTCCTCCAAAACCTCCAGTGTTATTACGCCTGAAGCTTTAATGAAAGCACCTAGCATTGTGGTATTAACAATAGGAACACCCAGCACTTCACTTGCTACAAGATTGGCGTCAATGAAAGCAATTTTGTGATTATCACGAATCTCTTGAGGAATAATCTCCAAAGATTTGCAATTTACTACTACCAAGCCTCCCCTCCTCAAACCAGAAGTTACATTCACAATTGTAAGTAACCCTGGATCCAATACCACAACAATGTCAGGCTCGGTAACATCAGCCCTAATGCGAATTTGCTTGTCACTAATTCGAATAAAGGCTTGCACTGGAGCTCCGCGGCGTTCAGGTCCGAAACTGGGAAAAGCTTGTGCGTATTTGCCTTGAGCAATAATCGCTTGAGCAACCAGTTCAGCGGATGTGACTGCACCTTGTCCCCCGCGACCGTGCAGCCTAATGGCAATGATGTCAGTATTAATATTTCACCTCCAAATTAACTACTTATTTCTGCCCCTGGGGCGACTCGAACGCCCGCTTCCGGCTTCGGAGGCCAGTGCTCTATCCAACTGAGCTACAGGGGCGTATCGAAAACTTGCCATACAAGGAAAGCATGTCCCATACCTTATTCAACAAGATGAAAGAAACCGCTCATTCTTTGATGTTATGTTTTAACATGAATCCAAACAAAGCGTAAACCAGTGGGTTTGCTTGGTAAAGCGGGCTACATTATATCGCAATGTTCTGTCTGTTTTCAATAAAGCGCATTGCATCACAGAGAGGATGCGACATACTAGAATTGAAACGGCTCTTGGTATATACTCTCATGTGCTACCTAAAGTAGGCATTTTAAAATGATCATTAGGAAATTATTGGGAAGCTCGCTTTATGTCAAGCAGATTGATTCATTCAAAGTGCTGTTTTAGGCACGAAAAAGGGTCTTGGAGAGGTGTCCGAGTGGTTCATGGTGTCGCTCTCGAAAAGCGATTCCCGAGTAATCGGGACGTGGGTTCGAATCCCACCCTCTCCGCCACGCTGATATGACACGAACTTTAGGCTTGCTGATTAGTATTTGCGAGCCTAGTTTAAACCGATGTTTCCCACGAAATTGTATTTAACTTTGATTTGTTGCGTTGCCACACCGCACTCATCGCGCTTCTCATAAACACTGATTTGGTCAATAAGCTGATACGCCATCGCCCGGTCAAGCTTATCTACAGTGGCATATTCTTTGACCAGATTAAGCCATCTCTGTACATCAGCCTTGCTGTTGCGCCTCTCTTGAATCCGCTCTTTGAGCATTGAGGCCTTGTCAGTTAGCTTCTCAATTTCAGATTGATAGTTGGTCAGCATTTCATTACACATGGCTTCAGGCATACTGCCCTTGAGCTTGTCCTCGTATAGATTCTGTCCGGCAACCTTGATAAAAGAGAGACGCTTTTCCGTATCGCTTAAGCTCTTTTCCATAGCGGCAGTATCATCCTCAATTGACTTGCCCGAGAAAGCCAGCAGCCGGTTAAAGAGTTCTTGCTCATTGCGTAGCGCCGTTTCGGCATAATACTGAATATCATGCAGCAGAACTTCCCTCAGTACATCCACATCTATGGTGTGAGTAGTACAGGCCTTTTCACCATTGTTGCAATAACGGCTGCAGCGATAGAAACTTCTCGCCTTACCCTTTTTGCCTACTCGGTGATTGAAAGCCATAGTCGCTCCGCAGTCAGCACAACGAATTATGCCGGCAAACAGATTTACTTCATTCACCCCTTTGTTAACCCGTACAGCATTGCGAGGCTGGGATACAGCTACTTTTTGTATCCTTCTTTGTACACACTCCCAATCGTAGGCTTCAATAATCGGCTCATGTGTACCCTCCACCACTATCCATTCGTCTCTCTTGGTTAAGTGTCGCTTTTGGGTTTTGAACGAAGTTACTTTACGCTTTCCTTGTACCATATGTCCGATGTAAGCATGATTGCGCAGTAACTGCATGATGGTGGCGCTGCCCCACTTTTGACAGTGGATATTGCTTGTTGAGCGTTTACCGGTTTGTTTGAAGTAATAGATGGCCGGTGAGTCTATTCCCTCAG
>WRNG01000051.1 GCA_009776735.1 Dehalococcoidia bacterium
ATACCGGAGCCGCTACGCATAGTTGAGGCTCGTGAGGAAGTAACCAAAAAAATGCATGCCGAAAAGGATTACGCTCCTGTCTGGCTTCAGCTGTTTGAAAGTCTTGTGAAGTATAAGAAGATAACTCTTTCATCAGAGTATCCCTGCATGGTTGAGGGACGTTACATGATGAATCCCAGCCCTATCCCCAAGTTTGATAACCCAAAGCTGCACAAAGCTGAGTGTCTGTACCTGTTCGGCGCTGGCCGCGAGAAGAAGATATATGCGGTTCCGCCTCATACCGAAGTGGTTTCTCTTGCCTTTGATGACGTGCCATTTGAAAAAGAGAACTTTAAGGACAAAAAGTGCCGTTTGTGCGGAAGTGAAAATACTTATCTTGATGAGATGTTTGACAGTCAAGGCGGCGAGCGGGTTTATCAATGCTCTGATACCTCATATTGTCAGGGGGTTAGGTCATGAGCTTGAACGAAACATCTGTACTGTCGGTTAAGAACTTGGTTGTCAGGTATGGCTCAGGATGTGATGCGTGCCAGGAATCACTTGAGAAAAACAGGTGCAAATTGTGCGGAAGCGTATGGGCGGCAAATGACATCTCGCTGGATGTATATCCGGGGGAAGTGCTGGGTATCGTTGGTGAAAGCGGCTCGGGCAAAACCACTTTGATGCGGTCGCTGTACTTTGATTTTCAGCCAACCTCAGGCAGCGCGACACTGCGTGACTATAAGAACAGTCGTAAAAATATCTGGGATGTAAGTGCGGCGGAGCAGCGCTTGATCAAGAATACCATAATGGGTATGGTCTACCAGAGCCCAGCTCTTGGTCTGCGTATGGATTATTCCGCGGCATCCAATATTGCCGAGAAAATCATTGCTGCAGGCAGCAGAAACGCCGGTACAATGACCAAACGTGCGGTTGAGCTTCTGGAAGCCGTTGAGATCATGACTTCCCGTATGAACGAGGCTCCCAAGAACTTTTCAGGTGGCATGCAGCAGCGCGTCCAGATATCCAAGGCTCTTGCCAATAATCCGGCTTTGCTACTGCTGGATGAGGTGACCACCGGGCTGGACTTGTCGGTACAGGCAAAGGTGCTTGATTTAATCCGCAGAATCAAGGCGAAATACGGCATATCAATTTTGCTGGTTTCACACGATCTGGCGGTTATTCGTATGTTGGCTGACAGGACCATTGTAATGCTTGACGGTAAAATCGCCGAAAGCGGGCTGACGGACCAAATACTGGAGGATCCGCAGCACGTATATACGCAGCAACTCGTACATTCGCTGATATAAGGGAGAGAAAACTTGATTGCCATAAAGAACGGACGAATTGTGACACCAAAGCAGGTTATCGAAGATAAAGTGCTGCTCATTGAAGACGATAGGATAGTTGATTTTGCAAATGGTGTTAATGGCGTAAGTGGGGTGGAACGAGTGGTTAATGCCCATGGGCGCTACGTGATGCCGGGCATAATAGATGTCCATTCGGACAAAATTGAGCATTATATCCAGCCGCGGCCGACATCGCAAATAGACTTTGAGTTTGGGCTTAAGGTGTGCGAGCGCGACCTGCTGGGCGCCGGCATAACCACCATGTATCACTCGATTGCCATGGCTAAATGCGGGGCTTTTGAAAAGTCACCTCTCAGAATGACGGAGAACGTACAGAAACTGGCGGACTTGATTGCCAATATTCATTTGCGTAGCCATCTTATCCATCATCGCATTCACCTGCGTGTCGAAATCGATAATTTGGAAGCCTTCGATATCGCAAAAGATATGATATTGCATGGGAAAGTGCATCAGCTGTCTTTCATGGATCATACACCTGGTCAGGGACAGTACAGCAACCTTTCTGTTTATTGCGATGCTGTTGCGAAGCCCAATGGTCATGAACTTGAGGGAATCGGCTTTGACGGAATAATCGAAAAGCATAAAAACAAGCCCATGATGACTTTTGAACAGCTTCGCGAGCTCACAGAACTTGCGCATGCCTGCGGCATAGCGGTGGCATCACATGACGATGATACCAATGAAAAGCTTGACATAAATGAGAAAATCGGTGTGGATATCAGCGAATTTCCGATAACACTTGAGGCAGCGAGGCACGCCAAATCCTTGGGCTTTTATACGGTTGTAGGTGCTCCAAACATACTGAGAGGTAGTTCTCACACCGGCAATTTGTCGGCAACGGAGGCAATTCGGGGAAATTGCGCTGACATAATCTGCTCGGATTATTATCCCGCGGCTATACTGCACAGCTTGTTCTTCATGCACTCAAAACATGGGATTGCGCTGCCTGAGATGGTGAATAAAGCCACCCTGAATCCGGCGAAGGCTATGCGGGCGGATAATGATTATGGCTCGATTGAAGTTGGGAAGAAAGCGGATCTGCTAGTTGTAGAGGTGCTGGACGGCTATCCGGTTATTACCCATGTTTTTGTCGACGGCAGAACAACGTCACGCATCGAGTATAGGAAATGATATGGAAATACTGAAAATCAACGGTCTTGCGAAGAATTTTTATCTGCATAACCATGGGCTAGAAATTAAGTCTTGCCATAATATCAATCTTATTCTTAATAAGGGTGAGTTTATCGGCATAGTTGGGCCATCCGGTGCTGGCAAATCGACCGTTCTTAAATGCATCAATCGTAGCTACCTGTCGACGCATGGCGACATTTTTTACGATAGTGAAGCTTTTGGCTGGATTAACCTGGCGACAGCCAGCGAGCGTGAGATTCTGTACCTCAGAAACCATGAAATCGGATATGTGTCGCAGTTCCTTAATGTGATGCCGCGCACCACCGCAAAAGAACATGTAATGAACGCTATAATTGATATGGGACAGAATACGGAAGCGGCTGAGCTTAATGCATGTGAAATACTATCCTATTTTCGCCTGCCCGAGAATTTGTGGGGCATCTATCCGGCAACCTTTTCGGGAGGCGAGCGGCTTAGACTGAATTTGGCCCATGCCATGATTAAAAATCCGAGGCTGCTTATGCTGGATGAGCCCACAGCATCCCTTGATGACAAGACAAAAATCTTGGTTAAAGACATGCTGATAAAACTGAAAGACAGGAATACCAGTATGATTGGCATTTTCCATGACATTGAGTTTATGGAAGGCGTGTGCGATAAAGTGTTCAATATTTCGGATGGAGCTTTCTTGTCGTGAAAGCCGATCTGCATGTTCATTCGACGGTATCCGATGGCAGTGACTCCATAGCAGAACTGGTAATTATGGCACGGGCAAAAGGGCTTGATGCTATAGCTGTAACAGACCATGACACGGTTGCTCACTTTGTGCGCATTCCGCAATATGATGATATTCTTGTTATAGGTGCCATTGAATTGTCATCTGTGCATCGCAAAACCAATACACGGGCACATGTTTTGGGTTATGGAATCAAAAATCCTGAGATTATCTCTATAATGACACAGCCTATCTTGGAAGCGCGTAACCGTAACTCGGAGAAGCAGGCAGAGATACTGATTCGGCATGGCTTCAGAATAGATTTGGATAAGATAGCAAGGGCTGATGGACGGTATTTGTATAAGCAACATCTTATGGACTGGCTGGTATCCAGCGGACAGGTCCCTAATATGTTCGGTGACTTTTACCATAAGACTTTCAAGAACGGCGGCATATGTGCGTTTGATATTGAGTATATGGATGTCCTAGATGCCGTGAAGCTGGTTAAGGAAGCTGGTGGTCTTGCGGTGTTGGCGCATCCCGGTCAGCAGCAGAACTTTTGGCTTATTCCAGAACTTGTCCAAAACGGGCTTGATGGGATTGAACTGAACCACCATTCTCACAGCGTAAAGGATAAAGAAATTGTACGTGAGCAGGCAGCACTCTTAGGTTTGTTTATGACTGGCGGAAGCGACTTCCACGGCAAATATGAGCCACAGCCTTTTGTCATAGGGGATTTCTTATCTGACGAAAGTGGGGTGCAGGTGATATGCCGGTGCTGAAACTCGGGATGTTGTCGATGGTTGAGGAAGGTGCAAAGTTGGCTGATGTGGCGTTTTCTTTCTCTTGTAGAAAAGCAAGCTTATATTACAGAGAACGGCCTCGATAGTGAACAAACTCATCTCAAAAATCGTAATAAACAATCCGATAACATGCGATGGTAAGAAACATGTTACAATTGAGACGTTTTTCACTTGTGTCAATAAAATCAAAGTGCCGCTGCACAAGGAAAAAGGAATCAAGCAGGAAGAAGCTAATTCTTCTTTATGCGAGTTTCGGTAAAGCCAAACCATCCGAAATGAGAATTTTTAGGCATGCTGTTAAAGTATTTGACATTATAAGAGCAAAAAATGCTACCTCGTGCCTATGCCATTTTGGCAATGTTTAAGGGTGCAAACTTGACTGCCAATAAATGCTGTGCGCTATAAAAAGGCGACATAACTTTCTTGCCATAGCTGGCGCTGGCACAGGAAAAACAACCCCATTATAAGTAAGTATTTATGGGGTTAGTTGATAAAGTATAATATGAGAAATTAAATGGGACTGGGCAGTATTCTGCACGGTCTTTTTGTATAATGAGATGTTATGAATACAAAAGAGTTACTTGCGCTGACTCGTGAGAGTAGTGTTTTTTGCACTCTTGTTGAACGTCTTGCGTTAGGCTCTTCTCAGGTATCGCTGATTGAAGAGGCTAAACCATATTTGTTGGCCTCTCTTTTTGTTGAGCTAAAACGCCCATTGCTGGTTGTTACTTCGCATCCTTCAAAGATGCGTAAACTGGCTGAACAAATTGAGTTCTGGATTGGAGAGGAACATATCATACAAATTGCCGAGCCTTGTAATTTGCCCTATACGCGTACTACCTTAGATGCTCTTTCTTCATTGGACCGCATTCAGGCTCTTTCACGCTTAATTGATATGGAAGAAAATAAAACTCCAGCGATAATTGTGGCTTCTGTTCAAGCTTTGTTACAAAAATTACCATCGGCAGCAGCTTTTCGTTCCGGCAAACTCACACTGACGAAAGGAATGGCCCTAAGCCCCATTGCACTTGTGGAAAAATTAGTTTTGTTGGGTTATTGTAGTGAAAGTTTGGTTGAGGTGCCAGGTTGCTTTAGTCGTCGGGGCGATATCTTAGACATTTTCCCTCCCACCGAAGACGCGCCGTTACGTTTGGAGTTTTTCGGTAACAGTTTAGAGCGTTTGTGCACTTTTGAACCTCAGAGTCAACGCTCAGTGAAATCAATCGAGCAAGCCTGTATATGGCCGGCATCAGAAATGGCTCCACATTTTATTGGTGGAATGGATAACTTGCAAAAAACTATTTCTGCGCTTGATATAAGCGCACTCAATGCCGATGAACGTGTCAAATACGAGATAGACATAGAATTTGCTTCCATGGGACAACTGCCTGACATGGCAGGATTCTATTCTCCGCTTTTTAATACCGATGCACTTTTGTCGTTTCTTCCACCGCTTTGTATAACGGTATTGGATGAGCCAAACAAGATTCAATTAGAGGCAGAGTATTTAGATATTGAGACTAGAAAAGCATATGAAGAAAAGCTTAATCTACATGAAATACCAGATGTTTTCCCAAGTCCGTATTTCACTTGGAATGAAATGCAAATTGGGCTGGAGTGCGCCCAAAGATTGGAATTTGTAGACAATGAGCCTTCCGTTGAAAGCGAAGCGCTATCCATGCCGTTTAGGTTTTCCCGTAATTATGCCGGGCAGTTACCGTTGTGGATTAAGCATGTCAAAGAGTTATTGGCAAATAATAAACGCCTGATTGTCATCAGTCACCAAGCAGCACGGCTGGAAGAACTTTTGCATAATGAAGAAGTCATAGCCCTAAGCGAAAGTGAGTTGGAAAAAGCGCCACAACAAGGTTCAATTATTTTAGTGCAAGGATTGTTGTCAGCCGGATGGCAGTTTAATGACAATATTTACCTATTTACTGACAACGAGTTATTTGGTTTTTTGAAACAGCGCCGTTTGGCACGTCGTCGCCATGTGGCGCAGCATAAACATTTTAGTGATTTCAGTTCCGGTGAGTTTGTTGTGCATATCGAACATGGCGTAGGAAAGTATTGTGGTATTACCACGATGTCAACGAGCGGAAACCAGCTTGAATACATGATGGTTGAATATGCAGGTGGCGACAAGCTTTATGTGCCTACCGATCAAATTGATCGTTTGGAGCCCTATATCGGAGCCGGTGATTATGCCCCCGCACTCAACAGATTAGGAAGCCAAGAATGGTTTAGAAGGAAAGAAAAAGCTCGTGAATCAGCCGAAGACATCGCCGGAGAACTGCTGGAAATCTATGCCGCTCGCGAGATGGTGGAAGGTTTTGCATACTCAACTGATAATCCTTGGCAAATGGAACTTGAGGCTTCGTTTCCTTACATTGAGACTGCCGATCAACTGAGTGCAATTGCACAAATTAAGGATGATATGGCTCGCTCACGCCCAATGGATCGCCTAGTGTGTGGTGATGTGGGGTACGGTAAAACCGAAGTGGCACTTCGGGCGGCATTTAAGGCAATTCAAGACAGCAAACAAGTTGCCGTATTGGTACCGACCACTGTTTTGGCACAGCAACACTATACTACCTTTAAAGAGAGACTGGCCGCTTTTCCGGTAAGAGTGGAATCACTAAGCCGATTTAAAGCACCGAAAGAACAGAAGGAAATTGTGGCTGGAATTGAAGATGGTAAAGTTGATTTAGTTATTGGTACTCATAGACTGCTACAAAAAGACATTAAGTTTAAAGACTTAGGGCTGCTCATCATTGATGAAGAGCAACGCTTTGGTGTGACACATAAGGAACATTTTAAAATATTGCGTCAAGAAGTTGATGTATTAACTCTTTCAGCTACTCCCATCCCGCGAACGCTGAATTTGTCGTTGGTGGGAGTGCGAGATATGTCAGTTATGGAGACACCACCTTCGGAGAGGTTGCCCATTAAAACATATGTAGCGGAATACTCGGAATCCTTGATGCGCGAAGCTATCAAGCGTGAATTGGATCGCAATGGACAGGTATTCTTGGTGCATAATCGAGTTCAAAGTATTGGTATGCTGGCGGAAAAGTTGAAAATGCTTGTTCCAGAAGCCCGAATTGCTGTTGGTCACGGACAGATGCCGGAAGATGAGTTGGAAACAGTGATGTTGGATTTCAGCGCCGGGGTTGTGGATGTGTTGTTATGTACAACCATTATTGAGAGTGGGCTCGATATGCCAAATGCCAACACACTGATTGTGAATCAGGCTGATAGAATGGGACTTACGCAATTGTATCAATTGCGTGGACGCATCGGACGAGGAGCCAGTACGGCCTATGCTTATTTTTTCTATGATAAAGGCAAGCGTTTAACCATTGACGCGGCTCAACGTTTACAAACGATTGCTCAGGCAACCGAATTGGGAGCAGGTTTTGGTATCGCCATGAGGGATCTCAAGATACGCGGCGCTGGCAATATTCTTGGCGCAAAGCAAAGTGGACATATTAACAGTGTGGGCTTCAATTTATACACGCAGTTACTGGCTGACGCGGTTGAGGAGTTAAAGCTTCGAGATGCTGCGCAACGTGAAGGGAAACCATTTGTCCCACCTTTGCGGCTTCCCTATCCCACGATTAGTTTGCCGGATCCAGCTTTTATCCCGAACTCATATGTTAGTGACGTCGAAATGAGGTTGTCATTATATCGCAAACTTGCCGGAGTTAAGTGCAATGAAGAAATAGACGTCGTCACCAGTGAATTAATCGATCGTTTTGGCGAATTGCCGCAAGAGGTTCGAAATTTGCTGTATGCTATTCGTCTTAAAATTATGGGCAGTGCTGCGAGGTTGGAATCAATTACCACTGAGCAGGATGAGATTGTTTTGCGCCGTCCGCATGGGATGCAGTTTCCTTATGAATCGCAGCATATTATGGAACGCGGCGTGAGAGTTTCGTTAAATCAAGTTCGTATTGACACAAGCATTCTTGTAGGCAAGTGGCAGGAAGTGTTGGAAGGAGTGATCAGAAAGCTTGGAACCCAATATATTGACACCTGAAAGCAAAACTAACCGCCAAAACCTCAAACGTGCATCAAGACCTGCTTTGTTAATATCATTTGGACTGTGCTTGTCAGGAACGAGTAATATTAATATTATACTAACCTGAAATCCCGCAATTGCAAGGCATATTGAATCAATGACTGGAATAACGATTAGAAATTTTGCCAGAAAACTTGCCCCCATTCGAGACGGAGTGGTATCAGTAAATGGTGTTTCGTTGCCTCTAAAACCAATTATCCCAGTTGATGTGGTTGATATGCTCAAACAAATAGAATTTTGATGGTGGTGATCCCATTAAATAACGCGAGAACAAGCCTATTATTCCCTACATTCCCATAAATCATAACTATGAAATCCAAGAAAATCCACAAATCATGCTGTAATATCAAAGAATAACTGGCAAAGTGCTTGACTCTA
>WRNG01000052.1 GCA_009776735.1 Dehalococcoidia bacterium
AAGGCAAGTGGAGTGTTAAAATACAAGAGTGCCGGGCAGAAGTGCTTTGAACACGGTTGAAACTAACTTACTTTTTGGACCAAAGACAGGGGGCATCTCAATTCTTCAAGGAGTGCATCCAAGCGTTTAATATCCGAATCGTATTTATCTGTTTTAGCTACAATATTTGCCACTTGCTCATATTGTTGTTCTATTTCGGTTGTTGTTGAAGCATGCTCCACAATAAACAATCGCTCCGAAACATAGTTAAAAAAAGGTTGGTAGTAGTAAACAGAAGATGAAATATTGGGTTCTTTGAAGGTAGTTAAATCATATACGGCTCTGGCTACGAATATTACCAAATACAAAGCTATAAACGCCAATAATACTCTTCTGAAGACTTTTATATTCATTTTGGCTATCCTCTATAAGGTTTCTAAGCGCTAATCCCAACCAGCAATTATTGACATAATTAGAAAAAGACTCTCTCCAATCTGTTAGGCAACACTGTAGAGCAAATCAGCGTATGATGGGAAAGGCCAGTATTTTTTTGCAGTCAGGGTTTCAATCTCATCTACAACCTCGCGGAGTTCGTTCATAGCTGGCAGTATTTTGTCACGATAGTATTTAGCGTAGGCAAGTATTCCGTCATTATTTTCTGGTTTCGCCACCAGTTCGTCAAGATTGCGTAATTTAGCCAACATTGTAGACGAAAGCCGGGAGAGCTGCCCAAGTAAATATTCTTCAAGGGTTGTATCAAACTTTCCGTCTGCACTCTTGTGTTTTAAGAGTTCGGACAATTCGTTTTGGTAGCTGATGCTGGCTGGAATAATGGAAACCTTGGTCATTTCAATCATGGTAAGTGCCTCAATATGGACTGCTTTACAATAGGCTTCCATAAGAATTTCGTAACGAGAATGAAGTTCTGATTCATCAAAAACGTGGTGTTTGGTGAATAATGCAATACTTTTTTTGGAGACAAATAACGGGAGAGCATCAACGGACGTTTTTAAATGGGAGAGGCCACGCCGCTTTGCTTCCAAACTCCATTCCGCGGAATAGTTGTTTCCGTTAAAGATAATGCGTTTATGAGCACTATAAGCTTCCTTGATGACCTGAGCAAGGTCAGTTTTGAAATCTTTAGATTTTTCAAGTCTATCAGCAAATTGGCAAAGCTCTTCAGCCAAAATGGTGTTTAGTACAATATTGGGGCCGGCGATGGAAAAAGCCGAACCCATCATGCGGAATTCGAATTTATTGCCGGTAAAGGCGAATGGGGATGTGCGATTTCGGTCGGTAGTGTCTTTGGGGAAGTGCGGCAATACCGCCACGCCGATTTCCATCTGATGTTTTTCTTTATTGTGATAAGCTTTACCGACTTCTAATGTTTCAAATATCTCCGTCAGCTCTTCGCCTAAGAACATGGAAATAATAGCCGGAGGTGCCTCATTCGCGCCTAAACGATGATCATTACCGGCACTGGCAACAGAAAGGCGGATTAAATCTTGATATTCATCGACTGCTTTGATAACAGCTACAAGAAAGAGTAAAAATTGAGCATTCTGATATGGTGTGTCGCCTGGCTCAAGCAGATTCAAACCGGTATCGGTAGTAAGTGACCAGTTATTATGTTTTCCACTGCCACTGACGCCGTCAAACGGTTTTTCGTGAAGCAGACATACCATATCGTGACGTGTGGCGATACCTTTCATGAGGTCCATTGTCAACTGGTTGTGGTCGGAAGCAATATTGGTTGTAGTATAGATTAGCGCCAATTCGTGTTGGCCTGGGGCTACCTCATTGTGTTTGGTCTTGGCATATACGCCCAGTTTCCATAATTCTTCTTCCAATTCGCGCATAAAAGCTGCCACACGTGCTTTAATACTGCCATAGTAATGGTCATCCAGTTCCTGACCTTTGGGAGGCTTAGCTCCAAAAAGAGTCCTTCCCGTAAAAACAAGGTCCGGCCGTTTGAAATAAACATCTTTATCAATTAAGAAGTATTCCTGTTCCGGACCGACAGTCGGAATAACCCGTCCGACCGAGGTGTTGCCAAACAGCTTGAGGATACGTTTGGCTTGTCGGTCAATCGTTTCCATCGACTTTAGCAGAGGAGTTTTCTTATCAAGCGCTTCGCCGCTGTAAGAACAAAAAGCGGTGGGAATATAAAGGGAGTTTTCTTTAATAAAGGCGTATGAAGTTATGTCCCAGATGGTATAGCCACGCGCCTCAAAAGTAGCTCTGAGCCCGCCGGAAGGAAAACTGGAAGCGTCTGATTCCCCTCTAACCAACTCCTTACCGGAGAATTCCATGATGACTTTGCCTTCTTCAGACGGAGAAATAAAACTATCATGTTTTTCGGCGGTAATTCCCGTCATAGGTTGAAACCAATGGGTGTAGTGAGTAGCCCCTTTCTCAACTGCCCAATCTTTCATCGCGTTAGCTACCACGTTGGCCACATCAAGTTCAAGATGCTTCCCCTGCAGGATGGTCTTTTTTAGGGTCTTATAAATATCCTCAGGAAGCCGCTCCCGCATTACAACATCATTAAAAACCATGCTACCAAACAGTTTAGGAATATCTTTCACAATGAGCTCCTCATTCTTTTCAAACTATTATTGATATTGAAACTATAAATAACACTCTATCCTCATTCACAACATTCCATGGGAAATAACAAGCCTTGTTTACGTATTTTTAATCAACCTGGCGAAATCTGCCAAGCCGTCTTCAAAATTAACTCCGTACTTAACATCCGTCTGAGCCGCTTGAGTGCGCTTAATACTATCTACCGTAAAACAGGCGGCAAGAGAACAGCTTTTGGGTAAAGAAAATCCGTGTACCATTGAGGCTACCAGAACCGAACCAAATACGTCGCCGGTACCGTGAACACTCCCCGGAATGTATTCTTGCATGGCAAAATCCACCGCGCTTGTTTTGTCGTTATAGCTAGCGGCGCCAAGCATTTTATCATCAAAATAAACGCCAGTTAGCACGACTTCTTGCGGGCCGAGCGCTGCCAATCTTTTTAAAACACCTTTAATGAAAACTTCGGTATACGGGCCGGAGACATAGTCCTCACCAAGTAAAAGCAAAGCCTCAGTCATGTTGGGAATGATTACGTCAGCCTGCCCTATAAGATTGCGCATATAAAGTGGGAATTCGGTGGGAAAGTGGGAATAGAGTGCGCCGTTATCGGCCATTACAGGATCAACAATCACAGTTGTATTGTTACTTTTCAGTTTGGCAAATACTTGGCTAATTATATCGATTTGGCGCAGTGAACCCAAGTACCCGCTGTATATTGCATCAAATTGCAAATTAAGAGTCTCCCAATGCTCAACAATTGGCATTATTTCATCTGTCAGGTCATGGAAGGTGTAGTTGATAAATCCTCCGGTATGAGTGGAAAGAACAGCTGTGGGAATAACACTGGTCTCGATTCCAGCCGCGGAAATAATCGGTTGGGCTACGGTAAGTGAACACCTCCCGACACAAGAGATATCATGAATAGCCAAAACCCGCTTTTGTCTAGCAGTTGTCATAATTACCCTCCCTGTTACAATATCTCAGTATAAACCCGCAAAATCTGAATTGGTTTATTCCACTGGTTTCTCAACAAATGCGTGGAAGAATGTCACCAGCCAGCATTGCCAGTACATGTGAAGTACCGAGTTTGCTGCGTAGAACAACCTGCCCGGCGTTTGTATCGGTAACTTTTCCGATGATTGTAGCGTCACGCCCATATTTATGACTGCGCATTGTTTTCAATAAATCATTGGCCGCAGCAGCCGGAGCAAAAACAAGAACTTTACCTTCGTTTGCGATATACAGAGGGTCAATTCCCAGTATTTCGCTTAGTGCCCGTACTGCTGGCTGAACCGGCACTGATTCGGCTTCAATAAACATCCCAACTTGCGATTGAGAGGCAATCTCATTCAGAGTGGTAGCTACACCGCCACGGGTAGGATCGCGCATACAATGAATATCCGGACAGGCTTGTAGCATCGCAGAAATAAGCCCGTTGAGTGGAGCGCAGTCGCTAGAAAGGGCTCCTTCAAAACGTAAGCCTTCTCGTTGTGCCATTATTGCCATTCCATGATCGCCGATACTTCCGCTGATAATAATGGCGTCACCGGCCCGGACATTATCCCCGGATACATTGATTCCAGCCAGAATGTGTCCGACACCAGCCGTATTGATGAATAGCCCGTCAGCTTTGCCAAACGGCACAACTTTGGTGTCACCGGTTACAATATGCACGCTGGCTTCTTCCGCTACTGATCGAATGGATTCCACAATCCCTTCCAACACGTCAAAAGGAAGTCCCTCCTCTAAAATGAACGCCAAGCTCAAATATTGCGGAACTGCTCCGCTGACGGCAAGATCATTCACCGTTCCGCAGACGGCCAACTTGCCGATATTGCCACCGGGAAAAACAAGTGGTGAAACCACGTAGCTATCAGTGGTGAAAGCGAAACGAGAGTTACCGACGTCAATACAAGCAGCGTCATCTTGGCGAGATAGCCATTGGTTTGCCAAACGTCCGACAAAGCAACGGGTGATTAGCTCGTGGCTGAGTTTACCACCACTACCATGTGCCATCAGTATTCGCTCGGTCATTACCGCACACTCCTTGCACTATCTCGATAGGTATAATAGCTGGCACACGCGCCTTCACCCGAAACCATACACGGTCCAGCCGGACGCTCGGGAAGGCAAACTTTACCGAACAAAGGACATTCCGGTGGTCTTATTATGCCACGCAAAATATCGCCGCACATACAACCAGCCGGCTCCTTAGACGGTCCAACCTTAATCTTGAACAAATACTCTGCGTCATAGTTTTGGTATTGTTCACGAATTTGGTAACCGCTACCCGCCACATCTCCCACACCTCGCCAGCCAATTGTTCGCATTTCAAAAACAGCAGTCAGCAACTCTTGGGCAATAAGGTTGCCTTGTGGGGAGACTCCACGCCCATAGGCGTTTTCGACTAACGGTTTTCCGCGCACGATTTGGGCAAGCAGCATATCGACAGCCATTAAAATGTCAACCGGCTCGAAACCGGTTACCACACAGGCAATCCCATATTCGGAAGCAATGGACTCATACGGGCGTGAGCCGATAATCGCACTCACATGCCCAGGGCAAATAATGCCGTTTATCCTGATTTTGCCTCCTTCAATCAAAGCTTTCATAACCGGAGGACAGTTCTTTAGCAAGGAGAAAACGGAATAGTTTTTGAGTTTGCGGCTGTGGGCCATAGTGATTGAGGCTGCCACGGTCGGAGCGGTAGTCTCAAATCCTACCCCCAGAAAAACTACCGGACGCTTTGGGTTTTGCTCCGCAATATTTAAGGCGTCAAGAGTTGAGTAGACCATACGGATATCGCAACCTTCGGCACGCGATTGTTGTAAGCTGGAATCAGTACCGGGAACTCTTAGCATGTCACCGAAAGTACACAGGATAAGGTCAGGTGTTTGCGCCAGCGCAATGGCACGGTCAATATCAGTTTGAGTAATAACACAAACCGGGCAACCGGGGCCTGAAAGCATCTCAATACCGGCAGGAATGAGATTACGCAATCCGTATTTTAGAATGGAAGCGGTGTGGCTGCCGCAAAACTCCATCAAGCAAGCTTGTTCAACCTGATGTTGTTTAATCTTTTTAACCAGCGCCAGTGCCAGTTCAGAATCGCGAAAAGACTCAATTGACGGTTCCATTAATTTCCTTCAGTAACGAGATTGTATCTTGAGCCTCTTTGATGTCAAGTACGCGAATGGCAAAACCGGCATGCATAAGCACATAATCGCCGACTTTGGCTTCAGGCGTCAGGTAAATACTGGTCATGCGGCGAACTCCTTCGATATCGACTTGCGCCTTGGTCCCGTCAATACTGACAATGAGAGCCGGTACGGCTACACACATTTTATGCAATTTCCTCCAATTATTCAGAATACTTGTAAGCGGCAACCGCCGCCTGCCCCAAGGCAATGCCTCCATCATTGGCCGGCACCTGCTTATGTACGAGTACCGTAAGCCCGCTGTTTTGCAGTGCTTCGGTTGTATAGCCTAGCAACAAACGATTTTGGAATACCCCTCCGCATAAGGCGACACTACGAACTCCGCACTCATGCGCCATTTTGCGGCTTTCCATGGCAATGAAATCAGCTAAAGAAGCGTGAAAACAAGCTGCGATAACTGTCTTGTCAATCCCGGCCACAATATCTTTCAGTATAGCATTAAACAAGCTACTAAGACCAAATATTTTACTACCGTTTTCAACACCGGTATCCAGGCTGTAACGCTTGGATGGGTTGATGATATCGGTGGCTGCCATTTCGAGCTCGATGGCTGCCTGTCCTTCATAATTGACCTCACAACAGATTCCAAGAAGCGCCGAGACCGCATCAAATAAACGACCAGCGCTGGACGTCAAGGGAGAATTAAGACGGCGATCAATTTGGCGGCAAAGTAGTTCCAGTTCGGATTGAGAAAATCGTTTGGTCAGGCCTGAGGTAAGTAAAGCATCCGGGCCAAGCAGAGTATAAATATAGGATAAAGCTATACGTAGAGGGTGACGAGTGGCGGCGTCTCCGCCCGGCAGTGGCATATATTCCAAATGAGCCAAACGCTGACTGGAACGGTAATCCGCCAGTAAAAACTCTCCTCCCCAAATATTGCCGTCGCTTCCGTATCCGGTGCCGTCGAAAGCGATGCCAATGACCGGTTCGTTGACTCCGTTTTCGGCCATGCAAGCCGCCACATGGGCGTGATGATGCTGAACAGAATGTAATTCTAAGACGGGATTTCTCTCAACTATTCGATGGGCTAGGTTTGTACTTAAATAGTCCGGATGGGCATCACAGGCGATAACCTGTGGTTCAATACGAAACATTCTCGCATATGTAGCCAACGTGTTTTCGAAATGATGTAAAGTTTCAATGCTTTCCATATCGCCGATATGTTGGCTTAAAAAAGCGTGTTCATCGCGTAAAAGACAAAACGTACCCTTCATTTCCGCCCCGCAACCCAAAATCGAGCGAGAAGGTTTAAACGGCAATTTCAAGGGAAAGGGGGCGTAGCCGCGTGCACGACGTATCAGTGAAGGTTGCTCATTTACACACATGGCGACACTGTCATCATAACGCACATAAATGTCACGGTTATGGCAAAGAAAGTAATCGGCGATTCCATTAAGCCGTGTGCAGGCTTCAGTGTTATCAGCCGCGATTGGTTCGTTACTAATGTTTCCGCTGGTCATTATTAAAGGACAACCGGCTTCTTTGATCAAAAGGTGATGGAGTGGGGTGTATGGAAGCATTACGCCTAAATATTTCAAATTTGGCGCAACACCGAAAGCTAAAGCGTTTTGGTCACGCAACTTTAAAAGAACAATTGGGCTTTGTGGAGAGGTCAGCAGCAATTCTTCTGTCTTCCCGAAATCACAGTAGTAATGGACATTATTTAGATTACATAACATAACAGCGAACGGTTTTGATGGACGGTTCTTGCGCAGTCTTAATTGCTCAACACTCTTTTCATTGGTAGCGTCACAAGCCAGTTGAAAGCCTCCCAATCCTTTTATG
>WRNG01000053.1 GCA_009776735.1 Dehalococcoidia bacterium
GTGTTAAAATACAAGAGTGCCGGGCAGAAGTGCTTTGAACACGGTTGAAACTAACTTACTTTTTGGACCAAAGACAGGGGGCATCTCAGAAACATATCACTCGTCTCCTAGCTGCAAAATTAGTCAAAAGATATAGTGTTAAATGTATAAATCGAACGTATTTATTGCAAAGTTGATGACATTTTATTCCGACAGCATTCAATCACACAATTCGATATGACTCTAAAAAACTTCGGTGTTTGTGTATCCCAATGTGTCGGCTATGGCCCTATGGGCACTTGAACGATCTGCAAATTTAACATTAAGAGAATGTGGCTTAGTTTAATCCCTAATCCCCCCATACTATTCCCTTGTTGATTAAAACATCCTGCTACAATAATTCCAAGAAATAGGTCAAATGACTGGCTAACATTTGAACTTCTTGTTAAAGGGTCCGCCACTATCGCCAAAGTTAGTTGGATTACTGAATAAAAAAGTGTCCGTGAGATAGTATTGAAAGGTAGTTCCATCTGTTCTGGTGTATGTAACATATCCTTCTTACCCGAAAATATCGACAAGATATATAGAAGAGCCGGCAGACTTTACAATATTCCTGATTTAACGCTGATAAAGCAACTTGAGAAAAATGCCAAGAAAGTCATTACTGCCTTGCGGTATGATGTTAAGTTTTCTCCGAAGCGTCCTGATGTGTTTCGTATTGAACGCGTCATGCTGGCAGAATTGAACCATGAGAAATTGCCAAAGAGCCAATCAGATAGACTTTTGTCAATAGAAGAACAATTTGCGGCTGCCGCCGAAGAAGCCGCACACCACAATGAAAAACTTGCAAATCGTCCGTCTCAGCATCGCCATCACGATATTGAGCGGTAAATGTTTCAACAAATAATTTGCGCTCCCACGCAGAGTTAAAATTGATATTGGGCAGTTCCCCTTATACAATACGTAAACAAGACATGTTGGGAGTCACTGATGCGTACTTTTTTCAAAATTCTTGCTATGCCATTTGTTATGGTGCTGTTTATCTTGTGTCCTGTGTTGGCATTTATATTCGGTACTGCTAAGCTGCTTTTGAATTATTTGCTGATACTTTTCATATTATTGTCTCTAGGATTATTCTTTCTGGTAAAAAACATCCCTGCGGGAATTGCTTTTGCTATAACCGCATTACTAATTTCTCCAATCGGAATTCCTCTTGTCGCAGATTGGCTGATTGATAAGCTTTGCGATTTAAAAGACTCTTTGGACGATTTTGTAAAAAGCTGACAGTTATTGCTGCCTCACATACATAGCGTCTGCCATACAGCAGGCGTTTTTTATATCAAAAAGGAGGCCACTCTTTGGCTACCACACGCCTTATATCACATCACATCAGCCCTGGTCATACAATAGCGGAAACCTTGAAGGACCGCTTCGATTACGGCAAAAATCCACTCAAAACTCTGGGCGGTGAATTGATTGCGTCCTATATGTGCAACCCCGAAACAGTTGATGCTGAGTTTAACGTTTCTAAGGCCGAATACCTCTCCATAACCGGCAGAAGACAATTTGAAAACGATGTGCTGTGTTATCAAATCAGGCAGTCATTCAAGCGAGGAGAAACGGACGCCGAGACTGCATTAAAAATAGGCTTTGACCTCGCTATGCGTTGGACCAAAGGTAAACACGCCTTTTTTGTTGTTTCGCATATTGATAGACCTCACCCACACGTCCATATTTACTACAATTCCACAACGCTTGATTGCACACGGAAGTTCCGTGACTTTCATGCTTCGGCAATGGCATTACGCCACTTGTCTGATCGTATTTGCCTTGAGAATAATCTCTCCGTCGTAATAAATCCGAAATTGCACAGCCAAGGTAAATATAAGCATTACGGAGAATGGCTGGGTGAGAATAAACCGGTATCATTTAAGGAGCGGCTCAAAACTGCCATTGATAAGGTTTTGTTGTCTCATCCCATGGACTTGAACGGCTTTCTTTCTCTGATGAACAAAGAGGGGTTTGAGTATAAATGGGGACGTGGAGGAAGTCTTTCATTCCGTATCGAAGGGCAGAAAAAGTTTACCAGACTGCGTGATTCCACCCTCGGGAATGGTTATGGTTTAGAAGGCATTTTGGCCGTCATAGAAGGACATACAGCTTCGCCAGTTCCTAAATATCATCAGGTCAATCTGATTATTGACATACAGCAAAAATTGAAAGAAGGGAAAGGACCAGCTTATGCCCGCTGGGCTTCAGTATTTAATCTGAAACAAATGGCGGAGGCGCTGCAATATTTGCAACAAAACAATCTGCTTCACTACGATGATTTGGCGGCAAAAACAGAGGCATCGGTGGAACGTTTTCACAGTGCCGGAGACAAACTGAGGGTAATTGAATCCGCCATGAAACGCAATTCAAAGTTAAAAACTGCCATTGTGGATTATGCCAGAACAAGAGCTGTATTTGAGCAGTATAAAGCGCAAAAATACAGCAACAAATATCTCTCAGAACATGAAGCGGAAATCGTTATTCACCGAGCGGCAAAATCATCAATTGGTGAGTTGTTGAACGGTGAGAAACTGCCGAAGATTGATTCACTTAAAGCCGAGTGGGAATCCCTGAAAACAGCAAGAAAGTCCGGATATTCGGAGTACCGTTCGGCTCGAAAAGAGATGAGAGAGGTAATCACAGTAAAAGGTAACATTGATTATCTGTTTGGTATTAGCAATCGAGGTAAAAACATGGAAGTCGAGCGATAGGAAAAAGGCTCAAAACAAGGCATTTATGCTGCAACCTAGAGTCAAGTTGACACGAAGTTTGATGGGTCTGGGGCGATAGCCTCAGCAAGTAAAAGAGAAAGAGTTCCGATGGCGGAACTCTTTCTCTTTTAGCATGTTTGTGTTCAAACATGCCCTGCTTGCTGGTTTAGAAACCAAAACTAACGGCTGTATCCATATACTGCCTCAATTTCTACACGGAAAGCCCGATGATTTAGTATTGTATCAGAAGCTTTATAATCTTTAGTCCCCCAGTTATTTCCTGCCTCAAATTCAATCCACGTTATGTAGCCATGAGATTCAAATACTAAGGATACATCGTGTCGAGACATCTTGTGTATGACTAAAGAAAGAGTCTCTCCAGGCTTAATTTTTGTCTTTTGTTTATTGTGAATATCTCTACCTTCGCTATCATATAAGTAAAGTGACTGACCTGATGGCCATCCATAATTGTGTATGATAGTATCGCTAGAGCCATAATCAGTAAAGGTAAATATCCCTTGGATATCTTTGATAGTATTTTCTCCATTATTTGTGATATCAAGTTGCAAACAAAGATATCCCTCTGAGTTAGTTATCCACATGCTTTCTACACTTATAGGTATGTCATCAATGTTGTAAATACCACTATCGGTTTCATTAACACTGGTTGAGCGTGCTGCCAGCATGATTCCACCACCAACAAAGCTACCCACAAGTACTATTGTTGCAAGTATTATTGCAATGATTTTCACTGTTGCCTCCTATATGTTACGAACTCTTCATAGCGCAGAGTATATACTCCGCGCTATGAAGCTGTTGAGTGGGGGGCTTTGATAATGCCCCGAACTAAATTGGTAAAATCAACGAAAAAGCATTGAGCAGAGTATACCATAATGGGGAAGAGCCTGTGACTAGAGCATCAGGCTGTTCCGTAGTGCCATCAGAATATAGACTCATCTCTATACTAACATATTGATGAAAGCCTAGGTTAGCAAAATCAGCTCCGGTTTGTACCCAAAAATGGCTACTGTAATTCTTATATCCACTTGTTGGATTAAGATATTCTCCCTTGAAGCCCCAACCAAAACCACCACCAATTGTTGTCTCGCCACTCACATTGGAAACAATTCCATTACTTGGCGATGTTCCAGTACCAGTCCAGTACATTTTAAGAGAATATGAATAAAGCGTACCACCAAATACGTTCTTTGCAGTATATGAAGTAGTTGCCCACCCAGAACCGCGTGTTACGCCATGATCAAATTCGACGTAACCCTCCGATGTAACATAGCTAGCGATAATAGCTGATTTGGCATCCTCAGGCAGGCTATTAAAATAAGCTTCCTGATCAACAGCTTGCTCCAAGCCAGCATAAAGAATCTCAAGCGAATCAGCATTAAAGTACTCGTTGTCAACCAGTGCTTCCTCATCATATAAGGCCAGCATTGCAGGGTCATGTATAACTTGGACAGAAGCGATAATACCATTTGGTACACTCTTATCCTCTGCCGCTGATACAGCTCCACCGAATGCTGTAGTTAAAAGTAAACAGGACATTATTGCGGGGAATAGCCATTTGAAAATTCTGAATTTCGACATATCGTCTCTCCTTAATTTATTTTTTTACCAGATACAGGGAGTAAACCATTAACTTACATAGACACCTCTTGCCTCCTTCATAATCATTTTTGCCATCAAAACACATTAATTTGATTTGTCTCATAGCGTAAGCCCACATGTAAGAATCAAGTCAATACCTTTCTCAAAAAATATTTTACGCACAAATACTAATAAATGATGGAGTTGGATGTACCAAAATCCTGTATGTAAGGTGCTGGTTTCTTGATAATAGTTTTTGCTTCATGTATAGTGAAGCACAGTTCATTTGGAAGGAGGATTCCTGTGGCAAAAATGAAAGTAGATAACAGGCTTTTATCTGTAAACCAATTTGCAAGCATTGCGCGCACAACCCGTGCTACGTTGTGCCATTACGACAAACTTGGTTTGATATCGCCAATGTCGCGTGGAGAGGATAACAAATATCGTTATTACGTTGGCACACAAGAAGTATATGTGAACTTAATCCATACTTTTCAATCACTCGGCATGTCACTGGGCGAAATCAAAGATACTTTAGGGAAGCTTAATGCGGAAACGTCGGAGGGATTCTTTATTAAGCAAATGGAACTGATAGATGAAAAAATGGAGCAATGGGCTCGAGCCAAGAAGCTCTTGTACACATACAAACAAATCGTGCTTTCAGTTAAAAACATTGATGTGGACAAAATAACCATTAGTCAGTTACCAGCAGAAGCCATAATACTCGGAGATTTGAACGATTACAGTAATGGCAGAAGAGGCTACGACGCACTAATCAGTTTTCTTCAAACCATGAAAAAACGATATCCCAAGTTGGATGTTTACTATCCTATCTGGCAACAATTCTCACAAGCCAGCATCAAGCAAGGAAATTGGGATTTGGCTGACCGTTTCTATTTCTACAACCCGGAAGGTTATGACCGCAGACCTGCGGCATTGTATGCCATAGGCTATATGAAGGGGTGGTACGGCAACAGCTATGATTTATATGAGCGAATGCTCAAGTATGTGGATGAAAACGGTTATGAAATATGCGGTGATGCCTATGAAGAACACCCCATCAATGAATTTTGCATGAGCGATGAAAACAACTATCTTAAGAGAGTTATGATTACTGTTCGAAAGAAAAGAAGTACGAAGAAAGCACATACCAGCATGTAGGATAATCTCCCATCCGATGTTATGGGTGTGAAGCATAAGTGCATGTGAGGTGTTTTCTCATCCATATGCACTACGGTAGCGAAGATGTTATTACTGCCGATTTTCTGTGACAGAAAGTCCATGGCCTTTTGGAAGAAGGCTTTTACTTCTGATAATACTGTTGCACCGCATAGTTCTTTGGGATCTTATCACCTGTCGAATTTTTCGAATCAAGTGGAAAACTCTAAATGACAACGGCATTGACTTTGGGGTAAGGTCACCGATACTCCGGATGTGCTAGGATTGTACTCCCTTCGTTACTCCTATTTCAACAGCAAGTAGCCACCGGCTACGCCGGTGGCTACTTGCTCTGACGGGTCAAACACCGCGCAACTTGCTTCGGTGGGGTCTTAATTTGCCAAATCTTGTTGTTATATTTCGACCTTTTTGTCTTTCCCCATCTTTATTTATAACATCCTCTAGAGGGTGTGACCATGACTTTAAACCTGAGCAAGACCATGATTACTTATGTTCCCACGATTATTTTTTCCTGAAAGACTTAACAAACGCCCAAACAGCAACAATTGGTGTACCAATCATGATTATCAAAAGAAATGCAATGCCAAATTGCCAAGGTCTCATTTTCTAAAACTCTACCATTATTTGTGCATACCATGCATTGAAATATTCTACATCTTCAAAGAAGTCAGAATAGGTAAATCCAATACCATACAAACTCGCACTAACTACTAGCTTTAGGTAAACAGTATAGTTGCGACCTACCCTCAAGAGAGTATCTCTACCTACGGAATGTGTTGAATAAATGGTTGACCCTCCGAAACCAACTGATTCTCTAACTATTTCTTCTTTATACTCAACCCCAGAGGTTTCGTCTTTAATCATAAACCAAATCTCAACAGCTGCCGATGAACCTCCTAACGCTCCTGCGGATATCTCTCCTTTGTGCACCCCTATCTCCCTTATGGTTGCTACTTGACTCCCTCCACTTGACCCTGCGACAGTAAATTGATTCCCTACGCACGCAATTGCAGTGGCTGCGCCAAAGTCAATAGAAGTTGATGCTACTTTGGCCTCAGCATATCTGTTAGTGAAATTTGCTCGAGCTCTCTTTGTTGCTCCTAACCATGAGCCACTTATCAAGGTGTCGTCCCATGTAGATCCACCATTAAAACGGTCAAAAGACTTATCCGTGCCAAGGTACACGGTATCGTACGCACGCGATTCAGCAACTCTGGTAATCATTTTCTTGCGGAACTCTTCCTCTGCATGTGCCACACTATCAAGTCGCATCGCTTCCGCTGTTGCGATATCTTCTGCTGATGGCGGAGTTAGCCCAAGATCAACCAATTCAAGGAAACTTTCTTTTGATACCTTTGTTCCTTTGCCACCTAACTCTCTAAGTTTGGATTCCAAACCCTCATTTCCCATTTGTATCCTCCTAATAATATTCTGAAGTTGCCAACGTGTGTAGATTTGTCGTTTCTCACGAACTACCACCAATAGGCACCTGCTTACTCATTCATTGGACTCACCATCCTTGCGAATCGTAATTCGCTATATTTCAGCCTTATTCCGGCTAATAAAACAAAAAAGCCCACATCCTGCAATTTTTTACAGAGATATGAGCTATTTAAGGTTTGTTCCCTATTGCTCTCGTTTATTACGAGACAGCTAGCGTTCATATGACACCCCAGTTTTTTAAGTCATCATAGTTCTCAGGGCTACAGTAACACAATTCTTCACGGTTGTCAAGCAGTCGAAATATTCTCCGTAAATATCTACCAGTCATCCCTCCTGACTGACATAAGATAATGGGGTTTTCATCTCTAGCCCGAGATGGGGTCTGTG
>WRNG01000054.1 GCA_009776735.1 Dehalococcoidia bacterium
TACGCCAGCTTCTCCTGCAGCAGCGGCATTAGCCGCACTGATTGACTTTCCGACGATGGATTCTTCAGCATCTTCAGCAATACGTGGACGATTATGAACACCGCCCAGAACAATTGAAGCATCGCTTACCGAACCGCCAGAAACAGTCACGACTGCCGCACAGCTTACCAATGGGAAGTCAAAAGATCTTCTAAAAGCAAATTTGAGATAGGTGCTCTTAGTACCAGAAGCTAATGCGGGAACCTCAATACTGGTAACAAACTCACCTTTCTCAAGGCTATTGATTTGTTCTCCCTCGGTATAGAAGAAGTCTTCGGCATCCCAAGTCTTTTTGTTAGTATTGATCTTGGCATCCAGCGCGACTAAAGCAGGGGCAATATCCGATGGACAAACAGCAAAACAACCGCCAACCCCTCCGAAGATCGAGTGGTACCTATTAACTCCGTTCGTCTTAGAGGCGAAACAATCGGAGGTAGGGGCATCATCTTTGCGGGTGCAATAAAAGCGATTGCTATGCTTGCGGTAGTAAATACAGCGAGGTAGTTGGCAGATATTACCACCGATAGTGCCCTTATTGCGCAGTTGAGGAGAGGCAACCTTTAGAGCTGCTTCTTGCAGTACTGCCCAAGGAGCGACTTTGTCGGATTCGGCAATTTCAGTTAACGTTGCGCAAGCACCGATTTTCAAAACACCGTTTTGGACATCAATTTGATTCAAGTCAGGGATGGTTTTGATGTTGACCAATAGATCCGGAGGATTAGGGATACACATCCCCTTGAGGGTGGTCAAAAGATCAGTCCCGCCAGCTATAATCCCCGCTTTCTTATCAGTTCTTGCTAGTTGCTCTGTGGCTTCATCCACAGAATAGACATTTACATGTTCAAATCTATACATTTCTATTCCTCCTCCTAATCTATCGCCGGCTTACTATACAAGTCGTATAGTTTATTGAGGACTCTGTCTGGGGTTACTGCGCCATATTCCCTGTCGGGCCATTTTTTGATGGCGTTATATATGGCACAATAGAGAGAAGTGACATTGGTACAAGTAGGTTCACCGATACCATGAGCACCGAAAACACCTTGGCCAGCCGGCGACTCAAAGTCATAGACGTGATAGTTAGTGGTGTCACCCACATCCAATGAGGTGGGAATCAGACATTCGGTAAAGTAGTCGCTGAGCATGACACCGGAATCCGGGTCATATATGTCTCCATAGTACATTGTTGTAGTGACAATTACTTCGCAACCTGCTAGCAGTTCCTTGATGGTGCCTCTCTTATAAAGAGTACCTCCGGTATCAACGATATTCCACATTCCGGTTATATCAACCATTCCAGTTCCTGGGTCAACTAAGACCTCAGTGACAGTACACGCACTCCCGTTACCATTTGATTGTGACCAGCCTCGAGCTTGCCATGCACAACTGATTCTGGATAAATTGGTAGCATTATTGAGTAGTGTAGCAATAGCAACGCGGTTAGTGGTAGTAGTCCAAGAAGGGTTGGAGGCTAAGAAAATATACCCATTAGCAGCGTCAAGATCACCAGATGACAGCCATCCGATTGTGACGGTAACATTGCCAGTATAGCCTGAGCCGGGATTAGTTACGCCAATTGAGGCTACTTTGCCAGCTACCACTATAGCGGTAGCTGAGGCACCCGAACCCCCACCGCCGGTAATAGTTACGCGAGGCGTACCAGTGTAACCATCGCCACTATCGGTGATTGTGAAACCGGTAATACGACCATCGGTGACAATCGCTGTAGCTGTAGCCAGTTTTCGATCACTTGGCATAGGAGGTGCATTGTTTCCCGTGAAAGCAGCGTTCTCTATGGCGACTGCCATCATTTCAAGTCGTCCCTTATAAGCTGCGTTGTAGAAAGCGGAACCGCAACCTGAGGTAAATTGAGAACCGGATTGCATACCACCGGCTTTAGTGGTCTCGGCATTGCCCATTTCCAACATAACATTCTCATAAGGCAAACCGAGTACTTCAGCGGTAATATTACACATGGCAGTGGCACCGCCGACCCCGCCGCGCGGACCGGCTACGTAACAACGCGCTCTAACGTCGCCAGAGTTGTAGTAGAGAGTAATGATACCCCAACGACTTGAACCATCGGAACTACCATGTCCGTCGACATGACCGGCAATGGCAATGCCATGTTTCTTGCCATCCGCTCGTTCTGTGCCTTTCCCAGCATCATGCCATTTCTCAACAAAATTGCTTTCGGTGGCAACCTTTTCAAACATAGCGGGAAGGTCAAGACTGCGGTAAGCGGCTCGGCTGATAAAACTTACACCAGATGGGGCAGAAGGAGCGGTAGTTTCAGTGTTATCACCTGTTTTGCGAGCCATGTTCATACGCAGACGATATGGATTGGTGCCAACCTGTTCCGCTAACATATCAATTACAGGATCGTAACCATATGTAGCTGGTGGATCACCTACACAGCGATATGGACCATGAGCAGGCTTGGTTGTTGTCAAATTGCGTACGCGACGGCGATAGTTGGGAATTGTAAAAGAGCCATCACTTCCAGTCCATCCTGCAGCAGACCCACTTGCGGTACCACCGCTTACCCCTTGCACTGTGGTGGCTTGTATTTCTAAACAAGAGACCTTGGCGTTATTACCGGTTCCGCTAGTTCCCGCTCTTACCTTTACGGCAGTTCCGGCCTGACGGGTATTGATCGTCATATTGACAGGTCGCGACTGGACAAGGCAAACGGGAGCCCCGCCATTGAATAGGGATAACTTTATCGCACAAACACTGGTGGAAGCGCCGCCTTTGTCACCGCAGGCACCGCCGGTGCCATGGGAGTAATAATGAATCTTGGTTGCCAGCGGATTGGCAAGAGAGCCGGTGGTGCTTCGAGCAATAGCAGGGCTCGAAAGAATACCTTCATAGCCGCTGTGAAGATTTTGGTTGCCGCTCCAAACATACACGTCATCACCAACCCACCAAGCTGTTTGTCCGTGCGGTTCAAGCATATTATGTTGGTAGCCGGTACTGAAATCAAGATCAAGTTCTGCCGTGGCCGTACACTTCCTGTACTCAGCGTCAAAATCGTCCCCGTCTTCCCAAGTATCATTAATTCTATAACTCCAAGCGCCATAAGCGCGAAGATTAGTATCGCCAGTTCGAGTCGCCACTGGTGAGTTGGGATTTAAGGACAGCCAAGGGTCTGTTGAAGAGGGACTCTCTATTTCATCAATATCAATGAGATGGCAGGCGTATTGGGCTGTTCCCCAGTCCTCGGCTACCACAGCCGCTAGAGGAGAACCGAAATACCAAATTTCGTTAGACCACAGACCAAGATCCTTGTAGGTATAAACGCCGCGCACACCAGGGACAGCGAGAGCTTTGCTGATATCGATCACGGGTTCTTCAGCGGCAACAGCTGCCGTAGCGGTCGCACCGCTACCACCACCGCCGTCAAATCTAACAGATGGGGCACTGGTGTAACCAGAACCGCGATTAAGCATATAAACCTGAACAACCATACCGTTGTGAATAAACGCTCTTGCAGTAGCGCCGCTACCGCCTCCGCCAGTAATGACAACGGTCGGAGTGGAAACATAACCGGTTCCGCCAAGGTTAACAGCAATACTATCAACACCGCGGTCGGTTTCCTTCATCGCTACGCGACCCTTGGCATACTTGGAGGTTTTAATTGCGGCGAAAAGTTTTTTTCCAGCCAACATATCTGGATAATAGGGGAAAGTACCAGTCAAAATCTGCTCGGTATGCTTATCACGGTTTTTCCATTGACCAACTTGGTACTTAGCTTTTAAAGTCGGATAAGTAGCCATTTGCTATACGCCTCCTAGTTCTTTGACGATAGGATCTTCCATTCCTGTTCCTGTCAAAGCATCAATGACTTTCTTGTAGTTCCCACACACACAAATGTTTCCTGCAATGCCTTCAGCGGCTTCTTTTGCAGAGGGGTTACTGTTCTTTCTAAGCAATCCTTCACCGGCCATAATGAAGCCTGGTGTGCAATAACCGCATTGGAATGCATCTTGGGCATAGAAACGTTTTTGGGTTTCCCCATACTCAAGTCCGTTGGATAACCCCTCAAGCGTAGTAATTTTTTTACCGCTACACTCGATACTGAGCGTTAAACATGAATAAACCGGTAGGTCATCCACGAGGACGGTGCAGGCACCGCAGGCACCCATGTCGCAAGCAACTTTAAGACCGTATAAGCCCAATCTTTCACGCAAAGTGTAGGATAAAAGTTCCATTGGACCGACTTGGAAGGCGTAAGTGGTGCCATTGACATCAAATGAGGTTAAGTCTGGGGCTTCGGCGAAAGGATGAGCGCTGGCAAAATGGGCTCTCCAAGCAGCCTCTGATTCAAACTCTTTCCCGTCAAGGGGACAAACAAATGTAGGATCTTTAATTGGTGTTGGTTTATCACCACAGGCAGACAAAAAGGCCATTGAGCCGATTGTCGCGCCGCCGACTACCAACCCAGCATCTTTGAGAAATTCTCGGCGAGATAGTCCTATTTTCTTTTCTTCGGACATGTTTTGTTGAAAACCTCCTTATGTTAATTAAGTCCGACATAAATAGTAAACAGAATCGACTTACAGTTTACTAATACCATGATTCGGTTACATTGCGCCTCGACATCACCTCCTCTTGAAATCCTTTTTAAGTGTACTGAAACAGATACAGAAAACGAAGTTCTAAGTCTATGCGCTTATTATACCACTACCACGACATAAGCACACATTACCGCGCTACGCCCAGTGGCCATACCGACGAATGGTGACACATAACCAACGAACTCCGCGTCTCTTCAGCAGAGAATAACCTAATTCTATATCGCTTATTGCTATCTGTCAATACTATCGCCATTTATCAAAATAGACTTATGAAGAAGTGTTTTCGGCACTAATATTCTGAGTTTCGACTGGTTTGCAATTGAGCTTTTGACGTTCCTCTTGTTGTTTTCGCAGTTCTCTTTTGAAAGTATCTAACGCTGGTGGCGCGACGTAGAAAAGCTGTATGTCACTAGGGTATTGCAAATGGTGTTCCTCTCTTATGAAAAACACGGCACATTCATCGCTTTGAAGTGTCTCATCAATGCGCTTGATTATATGCGAGTTGCGTTGAGCTTGAACTTCTTGGAAAGACTCGAGGATTTTGCTGATAACCTTGGCATTTTGTAAACGGATTGACAAACAGAGATTCCAATCAAGAAATTCTCCTAAAAGTGCATGGTCCTCAATTTCTTCCACCAAAGCTCCTTGCTGGCTAAGACTATCTACAATCCTATAACTGCCGATGTGCATACTGTCCAGACGTTTTATTCCCTCATTGCTTGGCAGGAATTCATGATAGACTCGCTTGATCGGGGAGAGTTTGGTTTCCAAATTAGAGAGTTGTTCTTGGGTTTCTTCCCAGTATTTTGCCGCGAGTGTGGTGAGGGAAGTACTGTCATTTGGCGGAATAACCACCAAAGGTACAAGGAATAGTTTTCGGCCGTTTTTGAATTGAGCGGCTTCCGGTTTATCTATTTTACCCAGTATTTCTGACATAGTTGCTTGCTCCTTACGCGATTTGTATTACTTAGCATTATACCATCCAGCACTTTTGTGGGCTTAAATAGCGCTGAAACATTTCTAGGGTGTTATTTGATTTGGAAGCTCTTGATTATACTTAATTGACGTAGATTCTCTGCCGTTGCTATCATATTCAAGTTATGAATAATAAAATTTCTCTTTTTCCGCAGGGTACAACAGTCAACAGTCACCATCATTTGGTAATTGGCGGGCAGGATGTCACTGAGTTGGCTGACAAATATGGTACTCCGCTCTATCTCTTTGATGAGCTAACCATTCGCAATCGCTGTCGAGAGTTCAAAGCAGAATTTGGTAAACGTTATGCCAATACTGTGGTGGCCTATGCCAGCAAGGCTTTTCTACATAAAGCTTTGCTTCATGTGCTTAGAGAAGAAGAATTGTGGCTGGATGTTGTTTCCGGAGGGGAACTTTTTTTAGCGGAAACAGCGGGTTTTCCTTTGCAAAATGTGTACTTTCATGGCAACAACAAGTCTGCTGATGAATTGGAGTATGCTCTTAAGTGCCATGTAGGAAGGGTCGTGGTTGATGGAATGGATGAATTGCATGCTTTGGCAAATCTGGCTCAATCCCAAGGCATTACTCAGGAAATTCTGCTGCGTGTAACTCCAGGAGTTGATCCCCATACACATAGCCATATCATTACCGGGGCTGTTGGCAGCAAGTTTGGGTTTTCGCTGGCTGATGCTCGTGAGGCGATAACTTACGCGATGACGCTTCCCTGCTTAAAGCTAAAGGGGATTCATTTCCATATCGGCTCACTGATTTATGAGGCGGAAGCGTATCTGGAAGCATTGGATGTCGTACTCGAGCTAGTGTCCAAAATGCAGGGCGTAAATTCCTTTTCGCTTCTGGAATTAAACATAGGCGGTGGCTTTGCGGTTCCTTATACTAGCCATGACCAAAATGTTGAAGTATCGTACTATGCGGAGGCTCTTTTCCCGCACTTAATGCAGAAATGTGCTTCCTTGCATTTGGAATTACCAAAACTTACGATTGAGCCCGGGCGTTCGCTTATTGCTCAAGCCGGTGTGGCTCTTTATCGCGTGGGGTACATTAAGGATGCTGAAGGCCCTGTGCGCTATGTAATGGTTGACGGTGGAATGGCTGACAACATTCGCCCCTCACTTTATGATGCTCGTTATGAAGCGGTACTGGCGAATAGGATGAATGAAGCGGACAGCGAAAAGGTCACAATTGCCGGGCGCTTTTGCGAATCCGGAGACAAATTAATCAACAATATATATCTACCACCAGTAGCAGGCGGTGACTTGCTTGCCGTACCAGTGTGCGGAGCATATTGTTTGCCGTTAGCCAGTAATTACAATGCCACTGTCAAAGCTCCTATCGTGTGGTTATCTTCCGGGAATGAGCAACTTATCCGTCGACGAGAGACTTATCAGGATTTGACACTTTGCGACTTGATTTAGAACCGGAGAGAATTACATGTGGCCGATAGTCGGGCACGAAATGGTGGTATCCTGCCTTGAGAAAGCGTTAGCCAAGGGGAAGTTGGGTCATGCCTACCTATTCTGCGGTCCGCCGCATTCAGGGAAACTGACATTGGCACTTACTTTGGCGCAGGCGCTAAACTGTTTGCAGCCGAAAGCTCCCTGCGGTGTGTGCTCGGTGTGCCAGCGGATTGCTTCTTTCGCTCATCCTGATATTCGGGTGATTGCACTGGGTGGTACTGAGTCTG
>WRNG01000055.1 GCA_009776735.1 Dehalococcoidia bacterium
GCCAACCCTGATGAGCAGGCGCGAATTGACTCGTTATCATACTCGTTAGTTCCATAGTTGCCAACCAGGGGGTAAGTAGAGATGACAATTTGTCTGTGGTTGGCCGGGTCGGTGAGCATTTCCTGATAACCTGACATGGAGGTGTTGAAAACCACTTCCCCACAGGCATTTTCCGTAGCTCCAAAGCTTTGCCCTTCATAGATAGAGCCGTCCTCCAATAGCAACATAGCGCATTTAGTCATAGCATTATCCTTCGTCACAAATGTATTTTTAAGTATTACGATACACGACTTTACCCGAATAAATGGTGGTGCTTACCTGTCCGTGGAGTGTTTCCCCTTCCAAGGGGGTGTTATGACCGTGGGAAACAAAATTGGATGAATCAACTATCCATTCCTTGTGGGGGGAAAATATGGTGAGGTCCGCTGGAGCGTTTACTTGCAGGGAACCAATTTTCATGCGTAAGATCGAGGCTGGTGCGCATGTTAATTTGGCCAGCAAGGTGGTTAGTGACAACTTGCCGTTATGAACGATTTTTAGCAGTGAACCCAGCGCTGTTTCCAATCCCGAGATTCCGCAAGCGGCATTGGCGAACTCACACTGCTTGTCAATAATGCGGTGGGGGGCATGGTCGGTGGCAATCACGTCAATTGTGCCGTCATTAAGTCCATCAATAAGCGCTTCAATATCGGCTGGAGTTCTGAGTGGCGGTGAGACCTTGGCTTGAGTGTTGTATCCCAGTAAGGCTTCCTCACTGAGAGTTAGGTGGTGAGGGGTGACTTCCGCGCTTAACTTCACTCCTCGTTTTTTTCCTTGGCGGATTTGCTCGACAGCCCCTCTTGTGCTGACATGCGCAATATGTAATCTCGCACCGGTATGTTCAGCCAGAATGATATCACGGGCTACGGCTATTTCTTCGGCAACTGATGAGTTTCCGCAAAGTCCTTGCGTTGTGGCAATTATGCCTTCGTTAACTTGCCCTCCGTCACAAAGATCGGCATCTTCACAGTGCTCAATAATGGGAAGCCCCAATGGGAGACTGTATTGCATGGCGCGCCGCAAAATGTTGGGATTTCTGACATAATTACCATCGTCTGTGAAAGCTACCGCGCCGGCTTGTGCCATTGATACCATGTCAGATAGCTCCTCACCATTGCGGGCTCGGGTTATACATCCGATGGGTAGGACTCTGACGCAAGCTTCGTTAGCAGCTATCGTGTTTACATAAGTAATGAGCGGTGCATTATCTAGCGGCGGTGAGGTATTCGGCATACAACAGACTGTCGTAAAACCGCCTTTGGCTGCCGCTTTAGTACCGCTTTGAATAGTTTCTTTTGCCTCGAAACCGGGTTGCCTCAAGTGGCAGTGCAGATCAATAAATCCGGGACTCACGATTTGCTCAGTGGCGTCAATTACTTCCGCATTTGTGGCTGGCAAGTTTTGTCCCAGCTGTTTTATGCGTCCATCAGAGAGGAAAATATCGCCGATTTGATCGATTCCTTCTCCCGGTGCGATAATATGACCGTTTTTAATCAAAATATCATGCATATTCTTCTCTCCAAGCTAATAATTGCAGGAGTGCCATACGTACGGCTACTCCGTTTGCGACTTGTTCATTAACGACAACACGCGAGTTATGCAGTAGTTTGGCCTCCAGTTCAATATCTTCATTTACTGGGCCGGGGTGCATCACAATTGCCTGTGGCTTGGCTAGCGCAAGACGAGCGGTGTTGAGTTGATAGGAGCGGGTAAATTCTTCCACCCCAGGCAACAGATCTCCTTTCATGCGCTCTTTTTGTAAACGTAACTCCATAATTACATCGGCGTCTGCGATTGCCGTTCGAATATCGTGCTGTACCTCGACTGAGGGAAAATGACTGCTTGCTTGTCCTAAGCCTGCTGGCAGTAGAGTGGGTGGCGCGCATAACACAACCTTAGCTCCCATTTTGCTAAGGCACCAAATATTTGAGTGAGCAACCCGGCTGTGCTTGATGTCTCCCACAATAACAATTCGGCGTCCTTCCATGCTTTTGAGATGTTGGAGCATGGTGAAAAGATCAAGTAGCGCCTGAGTGGGGTGAGCATGCCAACCGTCCCCGGCGTTAATAAGACCGGCGCGCATAAAAGGCGCGACGCTGATATGGGCACCGGAGAGCGGATGGCGCATAACCAGAAAATCGGCCCCGATGGATTCCAGTGTTTTGATGGTATTGATTAAGCTTTCGCCTTTGGCAACACTCGAAGTCTGGACGGTGATATTAACTACGTCGGCACCTAAGTTTTTGGCGGCAATCTCAAAAGAGCCTCTGGTGCGGGTACTGGCTTCGTAAAAAAGGGTTACCACTGTCTTGCCACTTAGCTCAGAACTCTTTTTTGAGTTTCTTAAAAGGCGCTCTTGCATTACTTTGGTCGTTTCCATCACCAATTCAATTTCGGCCGGGCTCAAATCCTGAACATCTAATATATGGCGATGGTTCCAAGCAGAAATGTTTATAGGTAAGGTATTGGCCATTTAAATATGCTCCTGATTCACTATGCATACTTCGTCGCTGTTGTCGGTCTCTGCCAACCTTACTTGTACATCTTCGGAATGTGAAGAAGGGATGTTTTTTCCCACATAATCGGCACGGATTGGAAGTTCACGATGTCCGCGGTCAACCAGTACGGCAAATTGAATTACGTTAGGTCGTCCAAAATCAATAATGGCGTCCATGGCGGCTCGCGCGGAGCGCCCGGTGAAAAGCACGTCATCAACCAACACAACCGATTTCCCGTCAACACTGCAGGGCATGTCAGAACCTTTTACCATTGGTCGATGGTGGTTAAGGTCGTCACGGTGAATTGAGAAGTCTAACATGCCGACGGGAACAGTGTTTTTTTCAAAAGCGCTGATTTTTTCGGCAAGGCGTTGCGCAAGTGGAACACCGCGGGTGTGCATTCCAACCAAAATAAGATTATCAACAGTTTTGTTCCGCTCTACGATTTCATGTGCCATACGGGCTAGAGCGCGCCGTATCTCATCGGCTGTCATTACTACTTTAATCGGCATAAATAAAACCTCTTGCCTGTATTGCCAGCAAGAGGTTTAAACTACGCGTTTGTTAACTCCCTTGCCAGCCTCTCGGTGCTGACTTAAAGGTCGAAAGTATTCAGTTGATTGATATTAGCACGTTACGAAAGAATAATCAATGGTTTTAGTCAACCAAAGCGTTGGCAATCCGAGTTTGCTACTTAGCTCCATAAAATAGATGAAAAAATATGGCTTGGCACGTATCAAGCGTAAGCTATGACTTTCCGTCTTTTGGGCTTCTCGCAAAGATGAAAATGCCGTGGGGTAGGATTTTATCAATGGAGAACTGTAGAGGTTCGTACTCCTGCACCATGAGGGAGTTTCCGTCAATTATACTATATATTGGAGAAGGTTTCGCATTGTATCAAATTAAGTAGTATCCCAAAAAGCAATCATGGCACCATAGATAAGCAGTCTCCAAAATCCATTTCTCAAAAGTATGAAAATGATATCCGAGGCAAAGAGATGATATAATCTGTGCCCTATGGTTGATATATTTGAAAACCTCAATTCTGTTCAGCGTGAAGCAGTCGAAACAATCGTTGGTCCTTTGTTGATTCTGGCGGGACCAGGTTCGGGTAAAACACGGGTAATCATTCACCGCATTGCGTATTTAGTAAATATTTGTGGTGTTAGTCCTCGCCATATATTGGCTGTTACTTTCACGAATAAAGCAGCCCGTGAAATGCAAGAGCGACTTTGCCAACTGTCTTCCATTACAGGCAATGGCATTACCATGGGGACATTCCATTCTATTTGTGCCAAAATATTGCGTGTTGATGGCGGTCCAATTGATATCAAGCCGGGGTTCGTTATTTATGACCAAAGTGATCAGGTAGCCCTTGTCAAGCGTTGTTTAGCAGAAAAAAACCTTGAGGCAAAACAGTTCTCCCCATCGGCAGTTCTGAATCATATTTCAGCTGCCAAAAGCCATTCTTTGGGCCCGCAGGAATTTATCAGGCAAGGGAGGAGTTATTTTGAGGAGGTGGTGGGGCGTATTTATGAGCGTTATCAAGAGATTTTAAAGGCATCAAATGCCCTTGATTTCGATGACCTGTTGATGCGCACGACGGAATTGTTTTCCAAACATAAAGATGTGCTTGCCAAGTACCAAAATCGTTATTTGCACGTTATGGTAGACGAATTCCAAGACACCAACCTTGTTCAGTATGCCTTGGTCAAAATGTTGTCAGCAAAGTACCGCAACCTTTGTGTTGTTGGCGATCCTGACCAATCAATTTACTCATGGCGTTCGGCGGATATTCGTAACATCCTGAATTTCGAGAAGGATTTTCCCGATGCTAAAGTGGTTACCTTGGCACAGAGTTATCGCTCAACTAAAACTATAATTGATTCAGCCTCGGCTGTTATTGCCAGCAACAAACAGCGCAAACCGAAAAAATTACATACTGAAAATACACAAGGCCGACCGATTACCATCATTGAAACCTATAATGAGCAAGAAGAAGCCCAGTATGTCGTGAGCGAAATCGAGAGACTCATCAGCCAGCACGATGCCAAACTAAGTGACATGGCGGTAATGTTCCGAACTAATGCTCAGTCGCGAGCGTTAGAGGAAGCTTTTGTTCGCTACGGCATGCCCTACAAACTGGTGGCGGGCACACGCTTTTATGAACGGCGTGAGGTGAAGGATATTATCGCTTACTTACGCTTGATTCACAATACGGCTGACGATATTTCATTTATGAGAGTAATAAACACTCCGCTACGCGGTATAGGCGAACGCACAGTGGCTGAGTTGTCTTCTTTTGCCAAAAAAGAAGAACTACCTCTTTACGATGCCATTGAAAGAATCAGGCTAACACCTGAGAGCGAACTCAAACTTTTCAGCCCGCGAACAAGAAAGTTGCTGTTTGATTTCCATGAAATGCTGACCGGGCTGCGTGAGTCGGCTGCCAACCAAAGGCTGACAGTTTTTTTTGATACACTTATTCAGCGGATTGGATACAAAGAGTACCTACTTGCATCCTCGAACGGAGAGGAACGCTGGGACAATATCATTGAATTTCAGGCAGTGGTGCAGGAAGTAGGAGCGGAATTTGAGCCAAGTGAGGCTTTGTCGACATTACTGGAAAGGATAGCGCTTGTTTCAGATGTGGACGAACTCAAAGAAACCAGTGAGACGGTTACGCTTATCACTTTACATCAAGCCAAAGGGCTGGAGTTTAATACGGTTTTTATTGTCGGGATGGAAGAAGGGATTTTGCCTCACTTTCGTTCTTTTGATGACCCTGCTCAGATGGAAGAAGAGTGCCGTTTATGTTACGTGGGTATTACGCGAGCTAGGAATTTGGTTTATTTGGTCAGAGCTTTTCATCGCAGTATGATGGGTGGATACAGCACCAATCCCCCGTCGCGTTTCCTGAAAGAGATTCCGCCATCTCTTACAACCGGTGCCCGGCCTTGGAAGACCGAACAACCTGTGATACGTAGGCGCGAAAGAGACATCGAATGGGAAATGGATACGGAGTATGAGCTTGAAGACCAATTGCCCGAACTTATGGCGGGAGACGCTGTTACTCATCATCGCTTCGGCAACGGAATTGTGGTTGACACCAGATGCGAAAACGGTGACGTATCGGTGATAGTCAATTTTAGTGATGTCGGAGTGAAAAAAATGTCCTTAAGAAAAGCTCGCTTGGAGAGGGTGGATTAGAAAATGAGTCTTGCCTTATTGTCTCAGCAGGTGATCGCTCGTATTGCCGCGGGGGAAGTGATTGAAAGGCCTTCTTCGGTAGTTAAGGAACTTGTCGAAAATGCGCTTGACGCCGGCGCGACACAAATTACTGTGCAAGTGGCCGGTGGCGGAATGGAAACGATACATGTGGCGGATAACGGTTGCGGTATTGCCCCTGACGATTTGGAATTGGCATTTGAGCGCCATGCGACAAGTAAAATAGCTGCTTTTGATGATATGTTTGCACTGAGTACGCTGGGGTTTCGTGGAGAAGCATTGCCGTCAATAGTGGCTGTGGCTGATGTGGAAATAACCTCTTGCCAAGACGGAGCAATCGGTAGCAAACTGGAGTTTCGCGGAGGGGTTGTTCACAAGAAGAGTCTTCATGGGCGCTCCCAAGGCACCAGTATCAGTGCATCCCACTTGTTTCAATCGGTACCTGCACGTCTGAAATTTCTTAAATCACGCTCATCCGAAGAGTCTCGTATCGCTCAGGTTTTGTGCCAATACGCACTAGCGTACCCTGAGGTTAAATTCAGTTTGATTTGTGATGGCAAGGAAAAGCTGTCCACGAATGGCCATGGTGTATTGGCCGATGTTGTTCTGCAAATTTACGGAACCGAAGTGGCGCGCCATCTGCTTAGCCTTGAGCCCTTTGTTAGCGATGAAGCTTCCTCAATTAGAATTAGCGGGTTGGTAGCTTCTCCTGCCGTGAGCCGTTCAAACAACAGTTATATCTCACTCTTTATCAACCGACGCTGGGTAACCTCACGTCGGTTGATTTATGCCGTGGAAGAAGCCTACCACGGTCTATTAATGACTGGCAGGCATCCGATCGCGGTAATCAATATTGTGATAGCGCCCGATCAAGTTGACGTAAACATTCATCCAACCAAAAGCGAGGTTAAAATGAGTGACGAGTCAGCGGTATTCGGCATGGTTCAGCGTTCTGTCCGCCAAACTTTGCTGCAAACGGCACCGGTTGTTTCCGTTACTCCCTCGCCGGCACAGTCCCCAACTCAGATTGTTTCCCAAGCCGATTTCTTGCCTAAAGGTGCTTTTGGTACCGTGCGGAACCCGGTAAGTGTTTGGCCGCATGATGCGTCTTTGGCTGATGAGCCGTATAGTGCCCTGCGCGCGACTCCCCGTGATGCTTTACCCGCCCTTAGGTTATTGGGACAGGTGCGTAACAAATATATCGTTGCGGAAGGACCGGATGGAGTATATCTGATTGACCA
>WRNG01000056.1 GCA_009776735.1 Dehalococcoidia bacterium
TTTGCATATGCCGTCTGTGTTGCTTCTTTATCAAATTCAATTTCCCAATTACCGATTTGTTTCTGTTTCAAAATACCCCTCGCTAACTGCAATCCCCAGCCCAATGTACCAAAAAGGTCAACTCCATCAAAATTTTAGTAGTTTGAGCGTATCAACCACATCAACGGGATAATTGGTTTTAGAGGCAACGAAACACCATTTACTGAAACCACTCCGTCTCGAATGGAAAACTCTAGATGACAATTGCATTGTCTTTGGGGTAAGGTCATTGAGGCACTGCTACTGTAAAACTAATGCGCATAGGGTGTTAGTTTTAAGCGGAATAACTGCTAAAATCGAAATATTCAAAATTATGAATTAACGGTCCTTAACTATTTACTAATGCATTGAATAGCTTTGATTGGGTCAACCTTAATTGCATTGTATACTGGGAACATTCCTGCCGCAACTACTACTGCTATACAAACGATAAGTCCAACAAATACAGAAAAGAAAGAGATAGTAAACAGCGTGTTATTGGAAAGCCCATTCCCCGCTAATAGAATCAAAAAAGCCATAACCAGTGATATAAGGAAAGAAGGAATGGCTATATTAAGCATTTCTAATGAAGTAAGTGAAATAATATTACCGCTAGTAAAACCGATGGCTTTAAGAATGCCGAACTCTTTCTTTCTGGTGCGGTTCCTAAGATGATAAAGCAAACAGAACATTACCATGACAATGGCAATAAAGGTTATGGTGACAATTGTCAGCGCTACCCTGGCAACTCTTAAACTATCACCGTAATCAGTGTTTGGTTTTAGATTAACTACGGCACTGTATTCCGGTGAAATAAGTTTGATTTGGTCAGCCACACTTTCTACCATGTCATATGACTCAGCTATTACAATCAGCGCACTGGGAGCGAGGAGTTTTTCATCTTCCTCCAATTCCTTTTCTGGAATCATGCTTCCTTTAATATACGCGTCAAAGTCAGTTTCATTCATCAGGATATAATTGTTTTCATTGGTTCTCTTATAATCGTAATCACCGGGCAGAATTCCAGTAATCGTACTCTCAATCGTAACTAATTTATAGTAGGCTTTATCAATAGTGAAGTTTAGAGTTTGTACACTCACACTTGATTCTTTAAGTTTTGTGGGAACAAAGCAGTTGATCTCAATTGCTTTGTTAATTAAATCACTTGGGTCGGATGCCAACTTTTTGGCTAAGGTTAATGACAGAATCATTCCGGTCTGTCCACTTTCACTATATATTCCATCAGGATATTTGGTTAAATTGTTAATATCTTCATCAAATACTGGATATACACTAAATCTTTCCCTTGGTTTGTCGGAATTTGTAAGAGAGTTTTCATATTCTATTGGTTTTGGCAAGCCAGCTATGTTAATACTGGCTATTTGGGTTATATCGGATGATACACCACTACCAGAAAAGGACAAGAAAGAATACCATGGATAAACTTTGGTTACACCGGGGATGCTGCTAATTTGGTCAATCTGTGCAGGTGTGAGCGCCAGGGCGTCTTCATAATCGAACTCCCCAGTCTTTCCAGGCTGGTGCATACTATTATTAACAACAAATATGCTTTTATCGGATATTTGTTCTCTCCAGTCAGCGGCTTGAACGTAATTGGCGCCGAAATTAACTGCTAGAATTGCGGCAGCAGCCACGAGAGCTGTTACCATTACGAAAACTCTATCTAATACTTTTTCACTTCTTCTTTTCTGCGAATAAAACCTGATAAATCGCAAAGGTTTTCTTTTTTTAGTTTTTTGCGCGAGAGGTGAAATAGTGTCAGCCTTTTTAGGGTCTGTTTTAGAAGTTATAACTAAATTCTTATTAACAATCTCACAAATAACATCTGCGTACTTTGGCACAAACTCGCTATGCGAAACAAGGATAACTATTTTATTGAGGTCGTGGGCGAGTCGGCTAAAAAGCTCCAAAACAAGTTTGGAGTTATCAGCGTCAAGTGATGCGGTAGGTTCATCGGCCAGTATGATATCGGCATCATTGGCAATGGCCCTGGCAATTGCTAAACGCTGCTCTTCTCCACCTGATAAACTGCATGGGAAACAATGTTTTACACTTTCAAGACCAACATATTGAAGCAACTCATCAGCTTTTTGCTCGATGTTATCTTGTTCAGTAATTGACATAGGAACAATTAGATTGTCTCTAACCGTCAATTCTTGAATCAAATTACTCTGCTGAAAAACAAAGCCTATGTTATGTAATCTGAAGTCAGCCCGCTTGGCTTCGTTAAAATTCGATATTATTTGATCATCAAAAATGTACTCATGGTTTTTTGCAGTTTGCATAAGACCAATTACATTCAGGAAAGATGATTTGCCCGAACCGGACCTGCCTTGGATTACCGTAATCGTTCCGCGTTTAAATTCAACGTTTACATTTTCAAAGATAGTACGCCCACAATACGCAATTGTTAAGGATTTTACTTTTAACATTCGACTTCACCATTACCTTCTATTTCATTTTCACTACTCTCTTTTTGCTGATGAATAACAATGAGAGAAAGCGTCAGAAATATTCGAGTTACTTACTTATTTGGCGTATTGCCTCAATAGGCTCAACTCTGCTGGTGGTATACGCAGGGAAAACCCCCGAGATAACCACTAACACTACACAGACCAAGAAACCAATCAAAATCGAAATAGTAGTAATAGAGAACGGATTGGTTGTGATTTCGCTGTTGAAAATTCCGACACTGTTTCCTAGTATCATTAATAACACGGCTAATACAATTGAGACAACAAATGCCGGTAATGCTAGCTTAATCATTTCAGCTGCTGATAGGTACATTATATTAGCTTTAGTGAGTCCAATTGCTTTTAGGATGCCAAACTCCTTCTTTCTCGCCCGATTTTTCAGGAAGAATAGAATTGTAAAAAGAATGGCAACCACTACAATAAAAACAACTGTTACGGCAATTAAAATAGTTTTTGTACCGGCACTGTTGTCAGCGATGTCGCCAATAGTAGTGCTGTGGCTTATCACATTAAAAGATTCGCTAATCTCGTTGATTTTAGTTTTCAAATTGGCCACTGCAGAAAACTCGTCAGCGAATATTACCAGCGAGGTTGGCCCAAGTGCCTTTTCAATAACACCTTCATATTCGTCTGAAGATAAGTTTTCATTTATGGTTTTGGCTATGGTGTCTTGCATCAAACTATAGTTCATAAAAATTAAGTCCGCTTCAGCAATCCGATCGTAATTCCATGGACTATAATTGCCAGCAATAATCCCTGTGACGGTACTACGAATTGTAACCAATCTATAGAATACTAGTGAGACTGTATTTTCTTCCCCTTTTGAATCAGAGATCTTGGCATCAGCCATTTTAAACGGAACAAAACAGGTAACATCAATGATACTGTTTACTAAGGTTTGTGGATTAGTAGTTAGTTTAAAAGCCAATGATTCTGTTAATAACAGGCCTGTTTTGGCATCTGAAGCGCTTTTATATTCTAAGATATCATATATACTGGTATATTCCTCGGCATAGAGAGGAACAACTGAGAATCTTTCACCTTGTATGGCAGTGCCACCAGAGAAAGAATTACTGTATTCTTTCTCTGCTATGCTACTCGTTGTAGTCCCGACACGAATGCGAGCTAATGAGGTTTGCTTCTGCATGTCTACCCCTTCCGAAGAGAAGGTATACCACTCATAAACACTACCAACATCCTTAAGACCTTTGATACCATTTATTTCGGATTCGGATATGGGTAATGCTTCTTGATAACCCATACGTCCTGCTTTGCCTTCCAGGTCCAGAGTATTGTTAACCACCAAAATGCTTTTGTCAGCAATACTGTTAACTCTCTGCATCTCCTGTGCAACCAAATTGGAGCCAAAGTTGGTTGATAGTATTGCAGCTGCGGCTACCAAAGCCGTTACTGCAATAAATACTCTGTTGAGCATTTTATCACCGCTACGTTTCATGGAGTAAAACTTTACGAAACGGAAAGGATTTCTCTTTTTAAGGGTAGCCTTATTGTTTTCTAACGGATATGGTGATTTTACTGTTTCTGCCGTTTTTGTGATAACGATATCCTGTTCTTTAATCTCGCAAATTGCATCGGCATACTTTGGCACAAGCTCACTATGAGAAACCAAAATAACGATTTTATTAAGTTCATGAGCTAATTTTCTGAAGAGTTCAAGCACAATCTTTGAATTATCTACGTCAAGCGATGCTGTAGGTTCATCAGCTAGAATAATGTCAGCATCGTTGGCAATTGCTCTTGCAATAGCTAGTCGTTGCTCTTCTCCTCCAGATAAATTACCAGGGAAGTTATTCTTGACCTCTTCTAGTCCAACATACTTAATAAGGTCGTCAGCCTTTTTTTCAATGTCTTGCTGATTAGTTATTGACATAGGTACAATGAGGTTTTGCCTTGCAGTAAACTCTTGAATTAAATTACTACGTTGGAACACAAATCCGACATTATGAAGCCTAAAATCAGCTCGTTGGGCTTCGTTGAATTTTGTAACATCGGTATCATCAAACGTGTATTCATAATTGAATGCGGATTGCATCAGGCCTAACACATTGAGCAAGGATGATTTTCCGGAGCCTGACTTGCCTTGTATGACAGTAATTGTTCCGCGCTTAAACTCAGCATTCACATTATTGAAGATGAGGCGATCGCCGTAGACGATTTTAAGGTTGCGAACTTTTAACACTTAATACCTCCTTTTTACTGGCAAACTCTCTAATAATTTTCTATTCTAACGGCAATCATAAATAATTCCATCAATTGGAACATAACGAATTGCTTTTATATCCGGAATCCCTTCTATCCAACCTGAATAGGTAACAGTCCACTCGGAAACCTCAACCACAACCGGACCATCAGAAGGAATGAAGCCAGGATCCATCTCGTATTCATACCTTTCAGTTAAAACTGGTCCATTAACCCCTATTATGAAACCTACATACCCATTAGCTGATACCTCTTCATACGGTTTTGGTATGTAAGTTGCTGGCCACCAAAATCCGTTACCTCCGGTATATAAATAGAAACCCTCATCATGTTCATCATATACAATAACCTCATATGCTGAATCTTCCATTTCGGCATACCATTTGTTGATACTTTCTGTGAACTCTCTTTCGATGTGTGGGACGGGATATGGTCCGCCTGTTTGAGCAAAAGCCCAAGCTGCTGCAAAACTATCAAAAAAGGCTTTTGCGTAATAGGTGTTGAATACATAGTCATTCACTAAATACTGGATTTCATAGTTGACGTAGTAAAGGGATGTTTCAGGGTTGTATTGAAAATTATCCCAATCGTCATACCAACCACCCAGCCTCCATTGAGCATAAAGCACTTCGTTAAGATTGGCCATGAATGAATCACCGACCGAACCAACGCTTTTCCCGGATGAAGAAAACCATCCGGTAAAGATATAACCACTATATTCAGGTTCGGGAAGAATAATCTTACTGCCTTTTGTTACCACCTGATTATCTAAATATAACTCCCCCCCATTTGCATCAAAAGTAATAACCACTTCAGGTGATGCAAATCCGCAACCAACAAAGCTTGCAATTGATGTAATTGCAAATACTGCAGCGACTAACAAAGATAAGAGTGTTGTATTATTTTTCATCGGCAACTCCTTTCTCCCTTATTTGAACAAGCTATAGTCATTTTAAACTACTACTGGCTCCCATTGAGCATAAAGAGTAACGCTCGTGGTAACACTTTTGCTGTCACCAGCACCACCAAACCTTGTCCCTCCACTTATGGCAGAATACCATCCGTTAAAAATAAAACCTTCACGTGTTGCGGCAGGAAGTATGAAATCCATACCTGGTTGAACCACTTGTGACGACGGTGTAACAGTTCCCAAATTGGCATCATAGGTGACTGTCACTTCGCTTGCTATCCATCTGGCATATAAAGTGTGATTTGATCCAGAAGTCATTGGGATGGCGTAGTTTGCTCCACCATTGCCAGCAAGAATTCCTCCCGATGTACTGGTGTACCATCCGTTAAATATGTAACCAGCACGAGCGGGCGTAGGAAGAGTTATAACTGCTCCAATTGTGGTGGTTTGAGAATCAATTTGATCACTACCACCACTTAAATTAAATATTACCGTAACATTAAGCAACCATTTAGCGTAAAACTCTATTATTTGATTGCCAGTAGAATCGACAGCAATATCAGAACTATTGCTTAACACGCTGTACTTGGCACCAGCATCTCCTACTTTATCATTCTTTCGGTTATGCCAGCCATCAAAGGTATAACCAAGAAATTTTGGCTCAGGAAGAGTCACAACATCTCCAGAAAGAACCACTTCACTTGAGGGAGAAACGTTTCCGCCATTTGGTTGGTAGTAAACTGTAATCCCCTGTTCCCATTGAGCGTACAAGGTGATAGTTTTCTCAATCTTGTAGGTATCTCCCGAATCTCCAATCTTAGCACCTTCAGTCAGTGCCGAAAACCATCCATGGAAAAAATGGCCTCCCCGAGTGGGTTTGGGAAGAATTATTTCATCACCTATTTCAGCTGTGGCTTGTCCAGGGAGCACACTTCCACCATTACCATTGTAGAAAACGGTGACTAGAGAGTTATTCGGCTCTTCAGATCTTGTGCACGATACTGCTAAACAAGAAGAAAACACAAAAGAAATCATCAGTAGGACAGTAAACAGGACCACACTATTCTTCAATTTTCTACTCCTTATCCCTTATCTTTTATAAATAGCCACTAGGCGACCTCCGATGTCTAATTATACACTGCCATATCCCAAAATGGAAGCCAGCGCATTGCATCAAAAATAATAGCACCGAAAAGTGAATCGTTGCATCAAAAATAAATAGCACCCAAAATCTGCCTGATTAGGATAAGGAATCCGGAGGGCAGACAGTGAAAAAAGCCACAATGGCAACAAGAAGAGAAGTTATTGCCAGAAGTAGAATTAAGTATCGAAAATCATC
>WRNG01000057.1 GCA_009776735.1 Dehalococcoidia bacterium
GTCAAACCGGATATCTCTAGCGTCCAAACCAAACCATCTCAGAAACGTAGCTTAATGCGCTTTGTAAGGTACTACACCAAAAAACGTCGTGGGGACAGAGTTCTAAACAGAGTGTTCATCGCGGTGACGGCGGTAGTTGTCGCGGCCGCTATCGTATCTGTTAGTTTTGGATCTGGTTTTATGGCCCAGCAAGAAGAGCTAATGAATGCGATTTCCGGCAGAAGCATCTTTGTTGTAAACAATACCATGGATCACAAAAACCTTTTAAGCCAATACGATTACGAGGAAGCGCTGGCCATATCTCCTGAAGTCATAGAACAAATAGAGGCAATCTCGGGAGTAAACGTTGTATACCCATGGTACACCTTTTTATCGTATGGTCTTTCGCCTGACGACACAAGGCAAGCCAACATCAAGATTTGGGACGGCAGTACACTCATCGCGGACAAAAGCTATGTTAATGCGCCTTCCTATAGCGCCACAGGTGACCAATTTACAATCAATCCGTTATATGATGAAGAGGATTTTTCGTTTGTGCTTGACTATAAAACTGACAACAACATTCGTGACGGGATAGTTTTAACAATGGCACTGGCGAATAAACTATCAGCAAATCCTTCGGAGCTGATTGATAAACAGATCGAGATACAGTGTTTTGTACCAACAAAACTGTTTGGTTTTGATATGACCGTAGTAAGCAATGACGACGAAAAGCAGGTTGCTGTTGAGCACGCATACCATAAACTTGTCACAATTGAAGGTACAATTACAGGTATTCTTTCCAGTTCATACACCTTGCTGAAAACACGCGAATTAAACGTTGCGCTTCTAAATTATGATCAGTTTATTGACATCATAACTCAAAATAAAGACCTGAATATCGGGGAAGCATATCCAGGGTTCCCCGAACAAGCATTGGGACCCAGTGCCTTAGTCGTTTTTACCAATTCATATGAGAATGTTCCCATCGTTGCGGCGGAATTAAAAAGCATGGCATCAGCATTCAGTGTAGCAAATAATTCAAGCGATGTTGAGACTATTAAAAACAGCTTGTCCACGACAAGAAGCATATTGATTGTCGTAACCGGAGTATTCATTGGGATTATTGCGATACTGTTTGGCATGATGTATTACATGAAAAATCGCTCAAGGAAGAAGGAAGTCGGTATTCTGAAAGCTATTGGGTTTACCAAATTAAACATTGCAACGCTCTCAATGGCGGAAATGTTGAGATTGGCACTGTCAGCTTTTCTTTTTGCTGTAATACTCTCCGCCATACTTACGATTGTAGGAAATAAAATATCCAATCAAGCGGTGTTTTCGATTACATCTTTCTCAATTCTTGTCGGGTTTATAATTTGTGTTGGCCTGGTAGTAATATCAGGAATAGTTCCTATGTATAATGCCAGCAGAGTTGACCCAATTGATGCTATTCGAAAAACGGATAAATAGCGGCATGACTGTTGGCTAATATGCAACTACGTATATCGGCAAAATACCGCAGCTTGTATGGATTATCAACACTTTTTTCGAACAGAGGGCTCTAAAGTAAAACTTTAGTTTTCCACAGCATCAAAGATGCCAGCCACTTTGGCTTCTCAATCGTTAAGCCACTCCGAAAGGTTCAAGTAGTCAATAGCCTCATAACGACAGGCAAAAGAATTGTTCGCTGTTGGCTTATTCTTTGCCAATCTACAAGTTGTATTTGAAAACACACTAAGGCTTAACTCTGCCGACTTGGATGACATAGATGTGCTAGCCTAACATGTCAATGAGAATATTTGTAAATATCCGACACTTTGGGTTCCCCAATCGTTTTATTAGTAATGGAGGATAATAGTGGGAAAAGCGTTATTGCGTACGGATAGAGAGATTGAACAGATTTACATACGCCATGTTAAAACTGTTTATCGGGTCTGTTACACTTATTTGAGGAATGCAGCCGATACCGAAGATGCCGTGTCAAGTACCTTTGTAAAAATGATAAAAAAAGCTCCGGAGTTTAACAGTGAGGAGCATGAAAAGGGATGGCTTATTCGGACAGCATCAAATGTTTGTAAAGACTTTCTAAAACACTGGTCAAGGCACAACGTAGACATAGCAAACTATGCAGACACACTGAAAAGTGAAACTATACTTGAGGCAGACAGCTTAGTCGAAAGTGTCTACAGTCTACCCGACAAATATAAAACTGTAGTGCATCTCTATTACTATGATGGTTATACCAGCACTCAAATTGCCAATATTCTTCGCAAACCGCAATCTACTATACGTAATTATCTCCATGAAGCAAGAAATATTCTCAAAGAAAAGTTGGGAGGAATTCTCGATGAAGAACGATAAATACATACAGTCTTTTAAGCCTATTGAACCAACTGAAGAAGCGCAAAAGCGTATGTTTAATCAAATCATGAGCAGAGCACACTCTGCTGAAACTCAACAAGTAAGAAAGGGAAACTATATGGAACGAATTATTAAATTATTCAATGTTAAATGGCTTGCGCCCGTGGCAGCCTGTTTGGTGATTGCCATACTTACAACAGTTGCTGCCCCTAATTTACTTAACATCAGTGGAAAAGTAATTGTTGGAGCGGAAAAGGATAGTTTTTGGGAAAATATCTCTATGGAATATATCGGCCCGGTCCATATTTCCCCAAAGTTACAAGAAGCTATGGATTCTGCCAAAGATAAAGATAGAATAAAAACAGTGGTTATGGTTCCTGGTTTCTGGGAGTATCTCGATAGATTTGAAGTTGACGGCATGACCTATTGGGAGATGTACATTGAAATGGGCACTGTGAGCACTGGCAAACAGAATGGTGAGCACGAACGTGATTACGTTCAAGAGTTATATGAAAAATTAGAATGCATACAAAAGATGGCGGCACAGGCATTTCTTGAGAAAGCAGTTTCGGATTTAGGAATAAAAGATGCTGAATTTGAAACCAGCCATTATCCCTCCCTAATCATGATTCTCACACCTGCACAAATCTTGTCACTGGAACAAGTTGGCTGCTTTATGTCGCTTTGGTCAGGTAATCAAGACGAACCAATTGCTTCCAATGAGTAAGAATCTGGTGAATTAAAATGAACAAAGCGCTGTTTAAGCTGAAATGGTTATTCTGGTCACCAAAGCGACGCTACGCATATCTTTGGGCAAGAACATGTAGCAACAGCTTTTAAACACCATTCACACTAGCAAATGAAATCCGCCCCTCGTTTATAGCCAAAGGGCGGATTTCATATATCTTGATCCTGCGAATAGTTACTGCTTCTTTTTGTTAACCCCGAGTATTATAAACCATACTTTAAACCTTGTCTTCAGTTTACTTTAAATTATGGCAAGGATTAATCCAATACCTATTATTAGAAATCAAGTAGAGGCTAGGCGCAAGGTTTTACGCTTGTCGCCTGTAGCTTTCCTGTGCGGAGTTTTAGTAATTTCTTGTCGCGCAGTTAAGTGAAGATGAACGGAAAGTAACCTTTTTGATATTCAACTTATCCTTAAGCAGTTCGTAGAAAATCTCGCAAAAATTCTCACAAGTCGATGGCTTTTTGGTAACGGCGACACGGCTTTCAGGAAACGACCATACCAGTTGATGTTTAAGAGCCTTTGCTGGTTTGCCGAATCTGTCGGTAGTTCCTTTCATCCCTGTTTTTTCGTAGCCAGCAAGCACCAATTCAAGAAGCGGATCTCCCTCCTGAAAAACGGTTGCATGGTGGAAATTGTCCGCGACTTCCCAAGCAAGCTTGAGTGCTTCTTTGCAGGCGTATGAGTATCCGTGCTCGTTTGGTTCTCCCTCAATTTCAAGAGTGAGCAGGCCTGAGTGTCCGTGGAGATAGCTTGCTTCGCCGGGGTAATTCATGAAACGATGCGCATACTGGAAATCAAGATTAACGATTGACCTACAATTTTCTGTTGCAATATTTGTTCTCCTTTGCTGTCTTTCCAGCCGTCATTATTTTCTTTTTGGCATTGGTGTGTTTTGAACGATAACTGCAGCGACGGTCTTCGCTTTTTCGCTGTCTTCAATATCAAGAACAAGATGCTCTTTGGCACCATCATAGGGAAAACCTTTTTCAGGGTTTTCCAAAATGCCATCTAAAAACGACTTGTTCTTAACGTAAACTGTGTTGTCGCAAACGAGCAAAGTCGGGCGTTCGTCAACATATACCAAGTACTCCCCGAACATTTTTTTGTATCTTATTGTACCTGCTCCCTCAATCTGTTCACAGACGTATTGAATAAAATCCTCTGTCGTCGCCATGTCTGACATTATAACAAATAGTTTTATAAAGCGTAGAGGAGGTGCGCGTTGATATCTTCCGTGTGCGCACAAGAAACGCACCAAAAAGAATTCTTTGAGCAGGGAACAGTGTCTGACCAATACCGTAACCGCAGAAAACGCTTTGGTTTACGTTTCAATCTCATTGCCGGCATCTGTAATTATGAACGCCTATTGTAATTTAGCAAGAGATCTATTCTTTTAGCCGCTCAAATTCTTTTATGAGATACTAGTACCGCAGTTTGTGCAAAACCCGGCACTATATGGTAATTGGTTGCCACAATTTCTGCAGAATAATACCTTTGAATTGTTCGATTTCTTATTTCGTATGTCCATGACAACTCCGATAATAACACTAGCGATCAAAGCGACAAAAAAGAGCGGGAAACCAAATACTGCCAGCCATAGGATTGTTCCTCCCATAACCATTAGGCTACCGAAGAAACCGGAATATAAACTGAATACTATCAAAGGGAAAACAATGCTTCTTAGAGATTCCAATCTAAATAGATTGAAAATCACAAGTATGATATAGGCTATAAATATAGGGGTTGTCATCAAGAAGTAGAGAGTGGTTCTGTCTGCTGGTGGAGAAGACGCTCCGCTGAAGAATCCATATCTATTCGCAAATGGAACAACTACGGAACAGACATACACATAGCAAATCATAGATACAACTATGATCCTAATTGAGGCCATTTTCAGCCAATTCATTTTTGTTTCCAATCTCCTAGGGCAATACGCAAACTATAGCATAATATGTTTTCTGTTCTATCTAGTCAAGGCAAAAGCTTATTCAAATGCCTTGCCAAAAAAAGCAATCCGATAGGGTTTGTATAAGTTCGACATATCGTATTGCCAAGGATTTCCATTAAGAGCATCCATGAGTACTGTTTACAAACGAGTTGTAATTTGCTTCAACGATTGATTCAAAACGCAGTAAGGCAAGGCGTTAGACAATGTTTTCCCCAAGCAATATTTTGGGCATAGAGAGCAGACATCGGTTCCACCGTTTATAATATTTCTCAAGGGCAGGCTTATACAGATTGGCATGGGCTTTTTCATCTTCAACGACCAAATACAATATGTATGTGACTTTACCAATCTGGCGCGTCAGGCGAATGGGCGGTTCTCCCGCTTTTACAGCACCAAAGTCTTTCTGTCTATGAGTTCGTTTGATATAACGCACATCAATTACACCTGGTAGAGAACGATAAAACTCTGCAACTTCACGCATTAGGGCTTCAATCTCATCCTGCTTTTCAATTTTTGCTTCGTAGATGCATATTTCATTAAACATATTGAGACTGTTCCTCTATAGTTATTCTGAGTTCGCGTAAAATAATTTCGGCAACTTTTGCGGCTATCTCACCTGTGAGCAAGATATTCTGTTCCATGTATTTTGGAGAACCTATTTGCTTTAGGCGGCCTCAGATGACTGATTGTACACTACCATCTCTCGAATTGGAAGCAGCTTCAAGACGGTTTGTATGATGTTGTGCTGTCCGATGTTGTGTTTGATGAATTGCGAAAATGCGAAGAACCTAAGAAAAGCTTTCTTATGGCAAGCCTTAGCAGAATTCGCTATGAATTTATAACAGCCGACAAAGCTGCCGTGGAGCTTGCCGGCAAGTTCATTGACTTTGGCATATTAAGAAAAGGTATGACTTCCGAAGAGATTTGTGAAGATACTCGCAAAAGTGCTGAAGAGTTCCTGAAACAAATGGAGCAGCCCAATGACCCTGCCATTGTTTGCAGAGGTTGAACGTCATTTAGCCTCTATTGGCTATAAAACAACTGAAAAGAGGGTCTGTCAATAGTTTTGTGCTAATGCCTCCACCTAGGCGATATAAGCCTTTACTCTGTCTGGGAAGAAGACGTTGAGTTGAAGAAGAATCTGCCCCCAATTATGGATTCGACTTGTCCACTTGAGCATAACATCTTGCGTCACCAGATAAAGCATTTTAAGTAACGATTCATCGTTGGGGAAAACACTTTTTCCTTTCGTAAC
>WRNG01000058.1 GCA_009776735.1 Dehalococcoidia bacterium
CGCCTAACGGCTTGTTTGATACGGTAACCAATAATAGGATGTGCCTCCGTGGTATTGGCTCCCAAGGAAAGAATACAAGCAGCGTTAAGGGTGTCTCCAATGTTATTCGTCATGGCTCCGCTACCAAACTGGGTGGCCAGACCGGCCACCGTGGGAGCATGTCAGAGGCGGGCACAATTATCCACATTGTTTGTGCCAATTACGGCACGGGCTAATTTTTGGGCCACATAAACATCTTCATTAGTTGTTCGCGCGGAAGGAACAATTGCCACCTCATCCGCTGAGAATGTCGCCAGTTTGCGGGCCACAAGAGACAATGCGTCATCCCAAGTGGCGGGTTGCAACCCTTCTTTATCGCGTATATAAGGCGTCCTAAGTCTATCCGGATGTTGCACAAACTCTGAAATACCATAACGACCTTTAACACATAACTGGCCGTGATTGACTTGACCTTCGCGATTTCCGCGCACGGTTTTAATCTTTCCGTCGCTTACACCAAGATAGATGGAACAACCTGTGGCGCAATAACAACAGGTAGTCTTGGTTTCTACGTCTGGAACAACTGGCTCATGAGGAGCAAGAGCCCCGACCGGACAGTGCTCAACGCATTCCCCACAGGAGTGGCAATTTGACTCGAACAGCATTTTGTCGCCAAATACCCCCACATGAGTGGCATCGCCTCGGTGTAGCATTTCAATGGCATTTACGCCGCAGATTTCGTCACATGTGCGGGTACAGCGACCACACAAAATGCAATAGTCCCTTTTGAGTCTGAAGAAAGGATTGGTGTCATCCGTAACCTGAGGAGAAACGGTCGAACGCAACTTGCCTTCTTTTACTCCCATAAAAACAGCCACTCTCTGTAATTCACAACGTTGATTTTTAAAACAAGACAGGCAATCCAATGGGTGATTGGCGATTATTAACTGTAAGTTGTTACGACGAACCCCCGTCAATTCATCGCCATTCGTATTAACAGACATCCCTTCAACCACACTGGTTGTGCAAGCCGTTGGGAAACCACGCATGCCATGGATCTGCACAATACACAAACGACAATTGCCACTGGCCGACAGGTCAGGATGGTAACATAAGTTGGGAATATAAATTCCGGCGCCAAGCGCCGCTTCCAGCACCGTTGCGCCGGCAGGAGCTTTGATAGTCTTTCCATCAATGGTTATATTAACTGTTTGATTCATAGTGTCTACACCCGACAAACCGCGCCAAATCGTGGCGGGCAAACCTCAAGACAATTCCCGCATGACGTACACTTGGCCGAATCAATCACGTGGGAATGCCCTTTTTCTCCTTTGATTGCCGACACCGGACATTGTCGCAAGCATATTCCGCAACCTTTACAACGCTCAGCTGTAATTGTATACGAAACCAGTGATCGACACTCACCCGCCTGACACCGGTGTTCTTTGATATGGCTCTCATATTCTTCACGAAAATAGGCCAATGTAGTGAGGACCGGATTCGGAGCCCCCTGCCCAAGTCCGCAAAGCGAGCTCAAACGAATTGATTTGCCCAGTTCGTACAACGTATCAAAATCACTGACATTGCCATTTCCCTGCGTAATTTCAGTGAGAATGGTCAGGAGCTGACGCGTTCCCAAGCGACAAGGAATGCATTTTCCGCATGATTCCGCAACCGTAAAGGATAGGAAATAACGGGCAATTTCCACCATGCAGTTATCCTCATCCAAAACCACCATTCCACCCGAACCCATATAAGAACCGGCTTCAATTAAGGCCTCAAAATCCACCGGCAACAAAAGCTTGCTCTCCGGGATACACCCTCCGGTCGGGCCGCCGGTCTGTACTGCCTTAAAAGCTTTATTGTTGGGGATACCGCCACCAATACCGAAAATAATTTCTTGCAATGATATCCCCATCGGGACCTCAATCAACCCCGTGCGCTTAATCTTTCCCGCCAAAGAGAAAGTCTTGGTGCCCTTGCTTTTTCCTGTTCCCAACGAACTAAACTGTTGCGCCCCTTTTGCCATAATCGCCGAAACACAAGCCCAGGTTTCCACGTTATTGATATTAGTTGGTTTGCCCCAAAGACCGCTTTCGGTTGAGAAAGGAGGACGGGGTCTTGGTGTGCCACGCTTGCCCTCGATAGAAGCAATCATGGCTGTTCCCTCACCGCAGACAAAAGCCCCGGCTCCCTGAACTATCGTTAAATCAAAAGCAAAATCCGTATCCAAAATGTGTTCGCCCAGTAGCCCGTTGTTTTTGAGCTGCTCAATGGCGATTGTAAGCCTTTTAATTGCCAGTGGATACTCCGCCCTAATGTATATCACACCATTATTTGCCCCAATGGCGTATGCTCCTATGAGAATGCCTTCCAATACGGCGTGAGGATCGCTTTCCAGTAGCGCACGATCCATAAATGCTCCCGGGTCTCCTTCGTCGGCATTGCAAACAATATACTTGGAATCCCCTTTGGCGTTGCGGCATAACCTCCATTTGTGCCCGGTGGGAAAACCAGCACCGCCTCGTCCACGGAGCCCCGATTTTTCGATTTCGTCAATCACTTCATCCGGCGTTAACCCCAAAGCTCTTTCCAATCCGCTGTAGCCACCACGTGCCAAACAGTGGTTGAAATTTTGTGGATCGATTACTCCTATATTACGTAAAGCAATCCGTTTCTGCTGAGCGAGCATCGGTATGTCAAAGAGATTGGGAATATCACCGCAGGTTTGCCCCCAAGCGCCGAGAGCCCAATCCGCTCGCGGGTTATCATTGAGCAAATAATCACTTAACAATGGCAAAACCTTCTCGGCGATCATGCTGTGATAACTGATACGAGGCATACCGGGTTTTATAATATCCACTAACGGTTCACAGTAACAGGTCCCTAAACATCCAGTAATATGGACATCTGCATCAATCGGCAATCGGGAAATGGTATCCAATACGGCTTGGTAAACATCTTTGGCGCCGGAAGCTTCCCCACAGGTTGCTCTCCCGATGAGGATTTGCGGTTTTTGCGGATTGTTAAAAGCCTCCCACTCTACTTGAGCGTCAAAGCGCGCCTTTAATAAACTCATCTGTCACTCCGCAGGAATCGTGATACTGTTTGCGGAGTAACCCTGCCATAAACCTGTTCGTCTACTCTAACCATCGGCGCCAGAGCGCAGGAACCCATACAAGCCACCGATTGCAAATAGTATTCGCCATCGGCAGAAGTCTCACCCTCCTTTACGGATAATTCCTCTTCAATCTCACGTAGAATCTTGCCTGAACCCTTGACATGACAGGCCGTACCGCAACAAACTGTTATACAATGCCTGCCGGTTGGTTTAAGCCTAAACACAGAGTAAAAAGTGGCAACCCCATAAACCTGACTGACACTGAGATGTAAATACTCTGCTGTTTGTTGCATCGCATCCGCGACAAGATAGCCAAAATGAGTCTGTACTTCATGCAGAATAGGGATTAGACTGCTACGTTCTGGATTGTATTTAGCTAAAATTTCGTTGATTGCACTCATAGAATGAACTCTTCGCAAGGTGAGAAGCTGATTATAGCGAATGCTGAATCCCATATCAACAAGACGCATTTGTGTAAATGAATAATTCTATTTCATTTTTGTGGAAGTTTTAGTATACATATCTATCTCAAACGATTCCTGAATCGTAAGATAAAAGCTTGTAGTGGAAAGGATATATATATCGCTTTGACTTGTAGGATTCATTTCAAACCATGCTCGTCTTGGATATGTATAGTATGCTGATGTAATAATTGTATCCTCTGGTTGCACATCTAGCCGAATCTTAGCGGTCTCCCCAGTAGTTGTGTTTTTAATACATAGGCGTATATAAGCATTTTTTTGAAACTGGTTTATCACTTCAACCCAATACTCAAAGTTCTCGTCAGAGGTAGTCTGTATGACATCGATTTCTACTCTCTCATTTAGCCACCCAGCAGTTGGCGTCTGATGAATAGAATAAACTGCAGTGCTAATTGCAACTAGTAATAACAAAAGTGCTACAATTCTTTGCATAGATGCAGCGCCTGAAATACTTAACAACCACTCTTGTTTAAACACAAGCACAAGAATCAATGCCAACGTTAGAATTAACACTGGCATCCAGAATATTCCATATAACACGGTTGTTTCAAGATCAATTGCATGTTGAAATAAAGCCGTTGTTCCGAATAGAAACCACAGCAGAGAAAAAACGAGAATAGCAATGGTTGCTATCCAAAGAATAAGCGTGATGGTATCCATTTTTGCATCTGTCTTCATAATATTATACTTACAATGACCTTACCCCAAAGTCAATGCCATTGTCATCTAGAGATTTCCGCTTGTTTCCAAGAATTCGATAGGTGACAAACCTCCCAAAGAACTATGACGGCTGAGAGAAACTCAGTCCTGCGTGATAACACGAAGTCAGTACCTGCTACTTGCCGACTGGCTCAGCAACTTTCAAATGTTCTTTCAGCGCAGATTGCAAAACACTTGAAAAGTTGACATGCGCCTTCTCCGCCTCCGTATTCAGCCATGACGGAATAGTCAATGTCTTACGAACAGCTTTATTAGCGTTTAAACGCCTGTAAAACTCTGTGTCAACATCAATCGCAGAGATGAACTCACCATCAGCAATCTTAATATCCTGCGGGGATGTTGCTGTTGGAACGGTATTACCGTCTCTTTCCATCTGATACAAACACATGCACAATAAGTCTTTTGCCATATAGATAGCATCCTGTAGATTATCTCCACAAGTGCCACTGGTATAATCCAGCAAATCGGGAAAGCGGACGCTCAGTAGATTTTTATTAGTTTTGCTTGGTTCTGGCGTAAATACAGCAATGTATACGTACTTCACAATGCCTCCTCGTAGCTATTTAAGCGAGTTCAAACAGGCAGCTTTTCGTTTAACGCATCCTGCAAAACCCGTGACAAGCTAAGCCTTGCCTTAGTAGCTTTCTCATCCTGCCACTTTGGGATACTTACTGTCCGCCGTACAGCACGAGCATCTTTAACTTCAGCACGGATAAGATTGGTAAACTCACCAGCCTCTACCATTATGCTTTTTGCGGATGATGGTGAAGGAATTTTCTCGCCTTTTTCCTCAAGATAGCTGAGCCACTGAGATAATGCAGATTGAGCCATATACATCGCATTTCCAAGAGACTTGCCTTCACTTATGCACCCTGGAAGATCTGGATAGGTAATAGTGTAGCTACCGTTATCATCGTTAGCATGAAAAACAGCTGGAAATACATACTCCATGACTATTGCCTCCTTAACAGGGTTATTTCAACCCCGCAATTTTCAATATTTGTTCCGCTGTATATTTGCTTACTTCGCGATGGTGAGGTACTTGCACAGCTCTGCTACTTTCTTTTCATAGATATCATGTCCTTCTTTTCGAGCTAGGTGATACCCCAATACTTTTAGTTTCTTAATCAAATCTACGCGTTTCATTGCGCCACTATAATAATACATAATTTACGTAATCGTCAAGTGTTTATACTCACTCAATCGCAAAAACAAACTCTGTGCTGAATCTGCGGAAAACCTCGTAGAGTATAGCTATAGGAACAGCTCCAGCGGCCATAACAAGTTCATTTGGGGTGTACGGACAGAATACCCCGACGACTTTACCACCCACCCTCATTTAAGATCCTTCATCCTCAGAAAAGCTTCTTTTTTGGCATCAGTATATGTTTTAAACCACGTTGGTAATGTGTTCATTTACTTTCCCTCCTAATTATTTTTTCAAGCACAATAGCCATTACGCTTGATGTTAAGCGTTATACATTGCCCATTGCTTGACCGACAGCTTTTTCAATTATTTTTTCCGATATCCCTTTCCCTGAAGAAATAACCCTATCATCTACCATAATTGCAGGAGTGAGAAATATGTTATACTTCTCCCCCTCCGCAGACATGGCAGCAAAAGTCAACACCTCGAAATATTCTCCGTAAATATCTACCAGTCATCCCTCCTGACTGACATAAGATAATGGGGTTTTCATCTCTAGCCCGAGATGGGGTCTGTGATAATGATA
>WRNG01000059.1 GCA_009776735.1 Dehalococcoidia bacterium
TATTATAGAGCGTTTTTATGTCTGACATTGATTTTCGCCATCGGATTGGATCTTTGTTTGCTACTCCCGTAGCGAGAGTGCTTTCGCATACTCCGCTTACGCCAAATACTGTTTCTTGGCTTGGTTTTTTGCTAACTTGCGGAGCAGGTTTCCTCGTCGCCAGACATTATTTTCTTTGGGGCGGTATCGTCGTGCTGATAGCGGGATTAATGGATTCTTTCGATGGAGCGTTGGCACGATTAACGGCGCGTGTTAGCCGTTTTGGAGCGATTTTAGACTCAACGCTTGATCGTTGGTCTGAGGGGATAGTGCTGATTGCTGTGATATATGCTTTGGCTGTTGATGGCTCAGCATGGGGGGCCGCCTTGGGCGGTGTTACCATGCTGATGTCGTTTTCGGTAAGTTATATTCGTTCGCGAGCTGAGGGAATGGGGGTAACTTGTTCAGAAGGATGGTTTACAAGGGTTGAAAGGGTTGTGGTGATTTCTTTGGGTTTAATTATAAGTCAAGTCATTATTGCTTTGGCTGTTGTTGCTGCACTCAGCTTGTTAACTTCAATGCAGAGGCTGTTTGTGGTAAGAAGAAAGTTACGGCAAGAGGGATAGGTTACTATATCTTGTATAGGAACAATACAGAAGGGGGATTTCAATGCCAGTACTCGCGTTAGTTGGCGGTCAATGGGGGGATGAGGGGAAGGGTAAAGTTGTTGATCAACTTGCTGAATCGGCGGATGTTGTGGTGCGTTTCTCCGGTGGTGATAACGCAGGGCATACGGTTATTAATCATTTGGGAGAGTTTAAGCTACATTTGGTGCCGGCAGGTATTTTTACCAGTCGTGTACTATGCATAATCGGCAATGGTGTGGTAATAAATCCAGCTGTTCTGATGAGTGAGATTGAAATGCTTAACAAGGCGGGAGTGGATACCTCACATCTTGTGATTAGTAATCGTGCGCATCTGGTAATGCCTTACCACTTATTGCTGGATGAATTGGAAGAAAAATCGCGTGCCGGTAAGGCACTGGGCACAACCAAGCGCGGTATTGGTCCGGCCTTTGCCGATAAAACTAATCGCTTGGGCATTCGCACCTGCGACTTATTGGACAAGGATGGTTTAAAAGAACGCTTAACAATGGTGATGGATAGCAAAAACACTCTATTTACCAAAGTGTATGATGCGCCTCCAATGTCACTGGATAAGATTTATGACGAATACTGTGTCTACGCTGATTTCTTGGCCTCGTATATAAAGGACACCTCCGTGTTGCTCACTCAGGCACTTGCCCGAAAACAATTGGTTATCATGGAAGGAGCGCAGGGGGCATTGCTAGACCCTGATTTTGGTACTTACCCATACGGGACATCTTCCTCTCCTCTGTCGGCGGGAGGTTCACTGGGTGCTGGTATTGCGCCCAATCGTATTGATAAAGTTTTGGGTATCTTTAAAGCTTATTGTACTCGTGTGGGAAACGGTCCTATGCCGACGGAATTGTTCGATGCTACTGGTGATGAGATTCGCAATATTGCTCATGAATTTGGTACTACAACAGGTCGCCCACGCCGCATAGGGTGGTTTGATGCTGTTGCAGCCCGCTTCAGTTGTTTTATTAATGGATTAACTTCAGTGGCTTTGACTCGTTTGGATGTATTGGATTCGATACCATCTGTTAAAATATGTACGGCATATGAGCTTAATGGGGAGTTAATAGATTATTTTCCAGCTAGTGTCGCTGATTTAGAAAAGTGCCGACCAGTCTATGAGGAATTGTCTGGCTGGAATTCTCCAATTAGCCATGTGCGTAAGTTTACAGATCTACCGCTTGAAGCACAACGATATGTACGGCGTATTGAGGAGTTGATGGGCTGTGAAGTGGGTATGACCTGTTGCGGCCCTTCTCGTGAGCAAGTGATTCACCTTAAATCAGTGATATAGACACGCTTTGTTCAAGAACAATAACTTTGCACACATGCAACAGTCTTTCATGTCCGCTTGGTGTTGTTGTTATTTGTGATTGTAGATGATTATTCCCCGGCGGCTCCGTGATGCATCAAAAATAATAGCACCGAAATATTGCACTTCCTTCTCCTGTTGTTATGATTTAATTGTACGACTATGCTAAACAATATGAAAATCAAGTAGCTTTAGGATTACCCGAAGAAAACTCCAAAGAGTTTTATCTAGAATCTTCATATTCAAGCATATTATGGGATGCTCTATTATTGCCCAACTATGACATTTCTTTGGTGGTTACTAATTTGGCCAAGTCGGGTTCGAATATGATGACTTTTGTAAAGACAAGAAAGACCAACGCAACGGATAATCGGAAGCGTCAAACCCCAACAAGTCATTCAATTAAGATAGGGCAAAATCACGTTCCGCCCTATCTTAATACCACCACAGAACAGAGTTTTAGTAGGATATCCCGTGCGCCATCATGGCTTCAGCTACCTTAAGAAAGCCAGCGATATTGGCACCTACTACAAGGTTACCTTCAGCACCATAATCTTGCGCAGCTTTAGCTGCACTTTGGTAGATGTTAACCATAATGTTTTTCAGTTTGGTATCAACTTCTTCAAATGTCCAGGAAAGCCTAGCTGAATTCTGTGACATTTCAAGAGCGGATGTTGCTACTCCACCCGCATTGGCCGCTTTGCCAGGGCCAAATAAAACACCATTTTTAAGGAAAACAGCGATAGCCTCCGGAGTGGAAGGCATGTTGGCTCCTTCGGCTACGGCCAAAACACCATTTCTGACTAATATTTCAGCTGACTCTTGGTCAATTTCGTTTTGAGTTGCACATGGAAGGGCAATATCACACTTTTGTTGCCAGATTCCCTTGCAATCTTCAGTATATTTGGCGCTGGAAACGCGTTTGGCATATTCGGAAATCCGTAAGCGCTCAATGGTCTTAATTTGGTTTAGAATTTTGGCATCGATGCCATTCATATCAACGACATAACCGCTTGAGTCTGAAACTGCTATAACTGTAGCTCCTAAATCTGTTGCTTTTGCTGTGGCATGAATTGCGACATTGCCAGAACCTGAGACGACCACAGTTTTTCCTTTGAAGCTACTGTTTTTGTCATTAAGCATTTTTTCACTGAAATAGCACAGTCCATAGCCTGTCGCTTCTGTGCGAGCGAGAGAACCTCCATACGAAAGGCCTTTCCCTGTTAAAACGCCGGTATACTCATTGCGGAGCCGTTTATATTGTCCATACATATACCCGATTTCACGGGCTCCGGTACCGATGTCACCGGCCGGTACGTCCGTGTCAGCTCCAATATGTTTTGCGAGCTCGGTCATAAAGCTTTGGCAAAAACGCATGACTTCCAAATCACTTTTGCCTTTGGGGTCAAAATCAGCGCCACCTTTTCCTCCGCCGATAGGAAGTCCAGTAAGAGAGTTTTTAAATATCTGTTCAAAGCCCAGAAACTTTAGAATAGAGGCGTTTACAGAAGGGTGTAACCTTAACCCTCCTTTATATGGGCCAATGGCTGAATTGAATTGGATGCGGAAGCCACGGTTTACTTGTACTTCGCCTTTGTCGTCTACCCAACTAACGCGAAATAAGATTTGACGCTCTGGTTCGACGATTCTGTCAATGACTCCTGATTTCACAATGTCAAGGCGCTTTTCAACTACAGGTGTTAATGACTTGAGAACTTCTTCTACAGCTTGATGGAATTCGGGTTCGTTGGGATTTCTTGTACATACCTTGTCAAATACATCGGCTAGATACTGGCTATTGAACGACATGCGAGCATTGCTCCTATAATGAATTTTGCCAGTGATTATAGCATTTGTTGCTGAATAATTAAATTAGACGCTTTCGGCGAGAGTGGCGTAAATTTGAGCGTGCATGTAATACAGCTCTCAGCTATTCTTACGTTGTGTAAATAACAATTTTCGTTGAAAAACCTTCAACCCCATTAATTGGGGAAATCATTGTCGTATGAGTATATGCATTGTGTCGCTTCCATCATTGATTGTGGTTTGGCGTACCATCTAAAATCCGAAATGGTTATTGGCAACTTCCTGAAACTTTGCAAGCTGTCAATAATGGCATGAATAATGTGCCCATCAATTTCACGAAATTGTTATTGTTGATAGATTTCTGGGGCCATTCACAATTATTCTAGGAAGTTAGAAGAGAGGCTATTCCTGTTACGATTAATAAACTCACGTCACCATCAGTTCTTGAATCACTCTATCAGCAAACAGCAAAGTACTCTATCTATACTCAAGTTATAACCAGTAGTACCCGATCGACTTGAGCGCCTTGTTTACAGCTTCTTCGTTTGCTTTATCGGTTTCTACGCCAACCAATGTTTCTTGAATCCATGTAAAGACATAATACGTTTTTGTCCCAGGTGGACTTCCACTTGTACCACCTCTTATAGAGTGTTTTTGATTGGGTATGGACATAAACATACCGGGTTTTACGCCTCTGAAAGCCTCACGCGCATCTTCCCAAGACAAAAAAGTATAGAACTCTATTGTATAACCACTGTTTGGCTCAAAAGCCGTTACAGACGATATGGCCTTCTCTGTATGCTCACGGGTAGCACCGCCACCTAAACTGTATCCAGCTTGCTCCATTTTTTTCAAAAAATTGGCTTCAGTTATTGCTTTGGGGCTACTTAAACAAGCCATCATAGCAAATATGATTACAAAGAAAGCAAGTACAAATAGGGCTATTAATTGCAACACTTTAAGAATTTTGTCTATTTTCAACTTAGCACTCCTAAAAAGTTTAGGTGACCTATGGCAACTGATTATATACTACCACATATCCCGATAGGCAAGATATTATTTTTGCGAAATTGTCAATTTTTCTTGTCACCAGCTCCAAAAATAGCATTCTTAACCCATTTAAAGGGACTGTTTTTGCCTTTGTTTCCTTGCTTTTCAGCATCAGTGCGCAGTTATCCTATCAGATACATATAACGTTTTAATTGGCGGATGGCAAATCATTTTTCTTGTGCTTTGGTGATATAGCCAATATCGCAAAGTAGAAGTGATTGTGAGGGGTAAACTATTCCCTAATCCTGTTGCCATAATAATATGTATACGTAGTAGCACTTCTATGGCGCAACGGACGTTGACTCTTTTTCGTGGGTTACGAATTATATACCGATTGAGAGCGTCAATCTCGAAAGCGCGTCTACAAGTGAAGGATGCTTTTTCAAGAAGTGCCTCAGCAGTTTTAACTAGTGTAACCTTGCAAACTCACAATTAGCAGTTTTTGGATAACTAAATCGCATTGGTAAAAGCACCCAGTGCTACAGTACTGATGGAAAAATCATTTTAATGGCAGGTCAATCTGGTAGCTTTGGAGAGTTTCTCTCATTATTGAGGCCGTTTTTTCATCAATGGCGGTTAGCGGCAGGCGTAAACCACCTACCGGGAACCCAATGTAATTCAAAGCGTATTTCAAAGGGATTGGATTGGATAAAAGGAAAAGACTTTTGAACAGTGGAACCAAGTTGCGGTGAATCTCAGCCGCTTGCGAAGAATTGCCAGCAACAAAGCTTTCAAGCATTTCTTTGATCTGTTTGCCAACTAAATGAGAGGCCACGCTGATTACCCCGTATGCCCCGAGTGCCATCATTGGTAAGGTATCGCCGTCGTTTCCGCTCCAAACAACGAAATCTTGACGGATTTCGTTTACTCCGCGAATAATGCGAGCAGTCTGTTCCATGTCGCCAGAGGCTTCTTTTAAGCCGACAATGTTTTCTATTTGCGCTAAACGAATAACTGTTTCAGATGAGATGCTGGTTACTGTACGAGTTGGCACATTGTATATAATACAGGGAAGGTTAGTGCTTTCTGCAATTCTCTTATAGTGTTGGTATAGTCCGTCTTGAGTGGGTTTGTTGTAATAAGGGACGACCAGCAGGCAAGCATCCACTCCCCACTCCTCGGCGCGGATTGTATTTTCGCGAGCCTCTTCCGTGGAATTCGAGCCAGTTCCGGCGATGACCGAGCCTTTGTCTCCTACCACTGATT
>WRNG01000060.1 GCA_009776735.1 Dehalococcoidia bacterium
GAAAGGTCAAAACGATATACATGATTATCAAGTGTATCAACGGTTAAGATATTTTGTTCCGAATCAAATTCGCGGCTCTTCTGCCAAATGATATGAGAGGCAGAGATAGTTCCTTTAGAAACATCTTTTAACAGGTCTGATACTTGGTACTCTTTAATACGGCGACCATTGTCAAAAAAGAGTATTGCTGTTCCGGTTTGACTACTGTTGTATGATAAGCATCCGAATCCCCAAGGTTGTCTTACGCCAGTATTGCTTGCCCACGGGAAATGCGCAAATTGCATACCATCACTCGAGAAGACTGTACTTCCTTCAAATATGCCGTAACCCAAGTCATAGTCACGTTCATCAATATAGTAGATGTTAATCAGTGGACTTGTATTGTAATATAACCCAGTCTTAGGTAGTGTCTCACTATCCTCTGGAGTATAATAATCAGGAGTATAGTAGAATATTTTTTTCCCTTCATCAAAAATGACTTGGAAAGGTATAGGAGTTGCCGGGGAATCTGCTGCTACGCGAGTAGTACTCAGTGACAAACTGAGCATTAAAATACAGAGAAACACAAATATAATTTTGTTCTGTTTCATCCAACTATGATAGCACAAAATCGGCTGAATTCTCTTTTTTATGCTGCTTAAATTCGGGCGAATTAAATGTTTCCAGTAACGGTGAACTTTCAAGCATTTCTTCTTAATATTTGAGCGGGGTTGTAGTAGCTTTGCTTACCGAAGAGCTGATACTTAGACAGAATCGTCCATATGCAATATGTAATTTGGTTCCGCGTATTCAACGAAAGGTAATTGTTTAAAATGTTCTATTGCATCTATAATATTTTGCTCGCTACATTCGATTAAATGTATAGCAAGAATATTGCGGTAACTAGCGCTATTTTGGTAGCCTGGAATATCGTTTGGATGCGTTGTTAGGTATACAACACTTCCTACATTGGTAAAATTAAAATCAGTAGGAGTAAGAACAATATTCTTTGGTAGCGAGTATGCTTGTGTAAGAACAACTAGCACGGTATCATAACTGAATGCTCCATTTGATTCGGAGAATTCTGATAGAGCGCGAGCACTTTTCACGAATGGGAGAGTTTTGAAATGTTCAATGGCTTGTTGTACGTTTTGCTGCCCGTGTGATTTTAGTGTTACAGTGACTTCATGGAAATATGTTTTTGAGTAGTGGATATATTTTAATGACGTTGCTTCAGCAATGCCAAAATCATTGATTTTAAACAATTCTTCATCAAATTTTTTGTTATACTCCTCCTTAACAATAACCGTAAAAGCACTGGCACCACCAAGAATATAATCCGCGCTCTCCACAAACTCTCTTGATTTAATGATATCAACTTTTGCGTTTATCTCTTCCCAAGTTGATAAGCCTAATGAGCAACCAAGTGTGAGTTTTCTTGTTACCTCTTTATAGTTATAGTTAATTTTATCGATGTCATCAAAATTGAATTCTAATGCTTCTTCCTCCAGCAAATGCGTATATTTGGGGTCGATAAAAACTAAGACTTTGTCATTTGAAGAAATGGGCTCTTCATCTCTTGGAGGATATTTCTCTCGCTCTTGTTTTAAGTCATCAACGGAAGACTTGCAACCGGAAAGAGGTATGATGAAAGGCGAGACAACCAATATGGCGCTAAGCGCCGCGAAAACAAGTTTCCTTTTCATTTTGAGCTAACCTCCACATTATTGGACGTAATGTGGGAATCAATTTATTGGCATTGTGACAGTGATATTGTAAAGAAACAGTAAAAATGTGGGATTGTCATATCTTGAATTTTCCCTGTTGTTTAAGATAGATTTGTGAAACAATAAGCGTAATGATAAATATGCTCCACGAACTAATTAGCATTGCCGGCACAGCAATGTTTTGAGAAATGATAATGCCTGGGATAACCATTTCGACAGCCAATAGCAATAGCAGTTTACAAAAATAATGGCACAGTTTTTTTGAATCGTACTTCGCCTTCTCTGCTTTGGGCAAAGTGTTAAATCCTGCAATCAAAAGATATGCTTTTTTGTTTGTGCGAAACACAATTGCCAGTAGCGCGCATATCAACCCGCAGGACAGATTCGGCAGTGCATAAAAAATGCTCATTTTTAGCATGGCAAATGTCTTGCTCACGAAAAATAGGTCAGAGGGTTTTGTATAAGTTGGGCGTGGTGGAGGAATGAATCAGCTTAATTCTTGCATGACAAGATCAATAACTTGAGGAACAGCAGCTTTTACAGCAGGGCTAAGCCCTAAACCAACTTCAGTATCAGATGGTTCACAACCAACAATCACCACTTCTTCTGGATAAATATTGAGTACGGCAGCGGTGGCAATGATGCGTTCCAAATCTGTTTCATGCATAGAAACACTGAAATCAGAAAGTTTGGGACTGCGCATTAAGGCATCTTTGTTAATTCTTAAACGATGTAGTCTGCCGGGCTCAGAGCCCGGCAGACTAATTGCATCTACAAACACTACCTTGCGGTAACCCTCTAGTTTTAGGGCGCATTTAAAGCCTGAAATCCCAAAATCGGCAACGTCAACACCAGTAGGCATGTTCTTAAGCTCCAACTCTTCAATGACATATGGTCCAAGCCCGTCATCTCTCTTAAGCTTATTGCCAACACCACATACCAAAATTCGGGTCACAAGCTTCTCTTTCTGTTTTAGTGAATATGAGTATGCCCATCATGGGAGTGCTCGATTTCTTTGCTGTGCTCCCACTGATGTAACATTTCGTCAGCATGCAGATGATCAAGGTCGCATTCAGTAATCAGTCGATTATCAGGATTAAAGACTTGTACAGTACAACCCAAACAAGGATCAAAGCTGCGGATGGTGCGCACGACATCAACGCCGTCAAGATCGCCGTCAATTGGTTCTGTGATGTCAGAGCCAATAATAGCTGCTTCATAAGCACCCGGTCGGCCTTCAGCGTCGCGAGGCGAGACATTCCAAGCGGTGGGAGTGATGATTTGATAGCGGTAGATTTTACCTTCGCGCATAACTACCCAGTGAGCTACAGCTCCGCGCATACCCTCAACCATACCGACACCGATACCCGTGCGTGGTCGTTTGTACTCATTCCAAACCTTAGTCTCACCTTTCTTAAGAAGCTCAAGAGCTTTGCCAACCATTCGATAGGCTAAGAAAGCTGAGTAAGCGTGCCAATAAGCGCGAGCTCTGACACGCTCAATGGAGTTATTTTTCGCCGGCAGTTTCCATTCCATGGTAACCTCACCCGGCACGCGGAAACCAGCTACGTTACCAGCTGGTAAGGTGAACTTGACCGAAGTACCGGTTGATTCCGGCGCTTTCTTAGAGACTGCTTGTACCCACATGCGGGAAAGAGGATTGGCTTGCATGACATGGGTTTTACCGTCAACGCGTTTTTTCCAATCAAACCAGCGCGGAGTCTTGGCCCAAGTATATTTCCCGTCCCAATCTTTCTCTGGTCCGGCTACCGGCTTGGTGGATTCATTCCAAGGATGATCTTTGGTAAGCAGATTACCCAGTGGATCCTTAGTAAAATCAGCTTGAACAGTATCCTTGTAGTAGGAATGAGTGACTGTTTCCTGTACACCGACATTGATTTCGACTAAATCATTGGTTACCAGTTTGCCGTCGATAACCACACCGGGAACCATCCAACGCTTTTCGCCCCATTTGCTCATGTCGGCATATTTGGCGTTATAAGCGGTTGGATCATCATAAATACCGTATGAAATTAAATTAAAGGGGAAATTGCCGACGCCTGCCAGCCCATTGGCACCAAGGAAATCAATCAGGTCATCAAAAGCGGGTACCAGTTCTTTGGTGAACGCAATACCTTTGGCTAAATTGACATAAACCGACTCAATGTCCGGAATTGAAACGGTAAGAGCAATACCGCCAGGGATAAAATTGTTCTGATGCGGATGTTTGGCACATAGTGTTGTGGCCATATCAATGCCGTTTTTGCCAGCTTCCAAACACTTTAGCCATAAGCTACCAGTTACTGGATTAAGTGCAGTCATGATATCGCCTATAGTGGCATATCCATGGGCTGCCGCATTAGGAGCAGGAGTCGTCTTGGCCTTAGCCAAAATTTCCGGATTGGATTTGGCACAGACTGATTCGGAATAATCCGGACCTTCCAAAATTCCGCAACCCAAGGCTCCGTCATAAATTTCCTCAGCCATTAAGGCTAAGTTGCGTAACCCAATACCCAATGGCGGCGGCGGTGCGCCGTAAGCCATATCAACAGCTAAAACGGAAGCTGTGGCATGCGGGGTGGGACAGACGCCGCAGCTTCTTTGTCCTAACCAGATGGCATCAGCCGGTTCACGACCGATAAGGATGTCTTCTAAACCACGGAACATGGTGGCATATACATGAGCGTCGGAATAGTTCTTGTTTTCCATGTCAGCCACGGCATGAGCGCCCATATGGCCCTCAATACGAGTTAATGGTTCAATATGCAGTTCTTTATTAGCCATAATTACAAGCTCCTCTTATGGAATCTGTGGAGAGTGGCTTTAACTTTGCCGATATTATCCAAAATACCTTCAACCACCCAGGATTTGATCGGAGATTTCTGTAGGAACGGAGACATCGGTGGATCAGGGAAAGCAGGTTCGGTGCAACCGATGCAAGGGGAACCGGTTGAAGGACATCCACCTTTGCCGTTAGCAAAACCGGTGCGAGGAACACTGCAGTGAACAATAGGACCTTTGCAACCCAAAAGACCCATACAATACGGTTCTCCGTAATGATGTGAGAATTTTCCTTCAGCCAGGAAACCAGCACGTGGGCAGACATGATGCGCCAGTTCGCCATACAGATATTTCGGTCGATTAAATTCGTCAAGCGCCGGAACGGCAGCAGCGCCGCGGGCAACCAATACTAAATTAGCTAAGAATTTAAGAGTGGTCTCGCCAGGGGTAGGACAGCCGGGAACATTAATTACCGGCAACCCCAAAGTGCTTTTGTAGCTTTTGCCCAAATAGTCACCCAGTCCACGACAACCGGTCGGATTGGGGGTTCCGGCGGCTACGCCGCCGTAGGCCGCGCAGGTGCCAATGGCCACCATGGCTGCCGCTTTCGGTTTGAGGTCGTCCAAAACCTCATTCAAGGTGATGATTTTTCCATGCTTGTCGCCAATCCCACAAAAGTAACCGCCGGTTTTTTTGGCGATACTTTCATCAGGAACGGCTCCTTCCAGCACCACTACGAAAGGATCCAGTTTGCCGGCCTTGGCATCCTCAAGTGGTTCCAGCGCTTTCTCTCCCCACGGAACCATTATGGTAGGATGGAAAGCGATGTTAATCCCGCTGACCTCGGGCAACACACCGGTAATCACGTCAACAAGTGACGGATTGCTGGCGCTGATGAGTGAAACCGTATCACCAGTGCACCCTTGGCCCTGCAACCAGATTACATTAATTGGCTGCATCTTGTACTCCTCCTTATTATTTTTTTAATCTCAAAAATTGGCTCTATGCCTGCCAACTATTGCCTAATTATTTAACGGTTTATACAAAAAAACACCCTTCGTCACGGGTGTTCGCCAAAACAATACACGACAAAATGCCCACACTCACACGAGCGCTGTTTAAGCACTTGTCACCGATACCAAAGATTGACCGGGGTTCTCTTTCGCTCAAAACCATAGCCTCAAATAATCGCTGATAAGGTATCATTTCCCGCCTTAGCTTGTCAACTGCGCTCAAAACCAGCGGCCGAATTAGGTTTTATCGGTTTCAGTAAACTCATACAATTCTGGCAAAGGTAAATGGATTTCATCATTTGCTAAGCCAAAAAATTCTGCGAAAGTTTTAGCAAATCATCAATCCCGTTTGGCTCATGATCAAATAAGGGAATAAAGAGCAATTGGG
>WRNG01000061.1 GCA_009776735.1 Dehalococcoidia bacterium
TAGCAAGAATACGAGTCTGAGAAAACCCCATTGTAGTACACTTCAATTGGAACCATCCACTCATAACCAGAGGAGTATGGATACAGAATTGACTCAGCGTATGTTACCCAATTAGGAGTACTGACTTGATTCCAATTGGCAGTAACAGTTACGGTGTTGTTAGGCATAGAGAAAGTGGTAGTAGCGCTATACTGGTTATTAAAATACACCCCGCTTGAACTCGTACTCCAGTGAGAGAAAGTATACCCGGACCGAGAACCAGCGTTGATGGTAACCGTTGAGCCCTGTGCATATGAACCTGCACCAGTAGGGTTTGCGTAACTATCGTATACTGTTACTATTGGTTTCCAATTGGCATAAATTGATACAGGCTTATTCGGCATTGTAAAGCTTGTTGATGCTTTGCTTGAATCAGTTAGGGTAACTCCAACAGTTTGTACACTCCAACCATTAAACTCATAGCCGGATCTGTTTCCAGCATTGATATTAACTGTGGTACCAACTTGATAATTTCCAGCGCCAGAGTTACTGACATAACTATCATTAATGGTTACAGCATAGGCTGCGTTTACTTCAATTGTTAGGGTACAATCAATATTACCAGATGTGCCGAGATTCACCGGCATAACACATCCTCTATCAATGGAATTATTACCTACTGTAATAGGTGAAGCAAATGTCCAAAAGGATGATGAAGGCTCCAGAATGAGTTTTTGCTGTATTGCAAAAGTATTGGAGTTTCGCAAAAGTAGATATGATGCAAAATTTGAATATAACCCTTTTGTTAAATCAATCGTGACTTCAATATTCCAAGAGGTAGCACTGTATGATGGTGTATCAAATTCCAGAAAACGACTTGATAAAGGGATTATATCCTCAACTGGGTCGTTGGTAGGATAACTGTTGAAATACTTGGCTATGTAAGGCGTATAATATAACCCCGATGCATATGCGCTATAAGTCCCCTGAGGAGTATAGTTATCTGCCCAAAACTGCGCAAAGACATCTTTGAACGACTTCCCACTATAGCTTTGTGTAACAGAGTTGATTATGGCGATAACATCGGCTGATGAAGACGTTCCCTGTACAATAGCTTTGATAGTCGAATATCCGCCATAATTCATGTACAGATACACAGATAGGAGTACCGCATCGTATTTGCAATCCAAGAGAGACTTCTCTGGATCCCACAAAAGTTGATTCATGCGGCCATAATATGAAGAAGTTATACTGGGGCAACACATTGCCTGTCCCCAAACCGCAAAACCTTCAATATACCATTCTGGCAATCCAACAAACCCTGGCCTATATTTGCACTCTATTGAATGAAAATACTCATGGGCCATCCTTGATTTTTCGGCATCATTTATAGCTCTATCTAAAAATGGTGTATCAAATACTTCTATGAAAGAGGTTGCGCCACTATCAGGATGGCACCATGCGGCATAGTTACTATTGGTTGGACACAGATAGTCTCGGATGTACACGTGATATTCATTGTTCATCCAGAACAATAAAGGATATACTGAACCTGGCTCTTGATATCCCAACGTATCTATGAAAAAAGCATAGGCATCTTTGAACGCCTCTCCTATCTCCTGAATCAATTGTGGTGGATTAGCAGTAACGCCAGAATAGTTTGGATGGTTAAAATAGATGATGAAGTAACTGTTTGGAACATGGTATTCTGCGTCTCCGCGAGTTCTTTTCGGTGTTACGATCGCTTCTAAAGCTTCTTGCTTATCTATTGGCAATTGGCTATAGAACGCTTTGTCTTCATACAGCGCTACAAGCTGGCTTACTAGATATGTTCCACATTCTTCGGCATAATCTGAATATCGTGTATCCATGAACAAATCCAAAGCTTCTTCCTTGGATATACGACCTGCTTCCAAAGCATTTGCGACGAGAATAACTGGATCAGTATTGTCCACGATTGTATACTCATAACGTTCAACATGGCTTCCTACTGTTACATAGCCACTTACATCTACAGCATTGTTGATTATGGAAGCCCTTGCGTTAGCAACATAATTATTGTCTGGAGTCACAGAAAAGTGGGCTTTTATGATGTTGCCTAGCGCATTGAAAATATCCACTTTTACGAAATCCAACGAGCTTAGGCTACTATCAATAACAACTTCTGCAATTTGTGAGATGAATCTTGAGTCATACTCTTGGGAGGCATCTCCATAAAACACAAGGTCTTTATCAACACCGGTGTCATAAGGAAGCGTCTCTAAATCAACTTTTACAAGGAAACAATCGGATGGTTTCACAAAGGCTACTGAACCTTCCGTATCAGAATAAGCCGAATACGAAAACGAGTGAGAATACCCCGAAGAACTTGTTATTGCGTCATAACTACTGATAGTGGATTCGTAAATATCGACTTTAATACCCGACAAATTAATGCCTCTCAAATCAGAGAGGAAATCTATGGTGAAGTATTCCCTTTGTGTAGCCGATAGAGGCGTGAGAAGTGGGTTTATACAGGTAAATAGAAATACTGCTACCAACAGTCCTGAGATAATACGTCCTATTCTGTATTTCATGGCTAATTCTCCTTTGCAATATTTAACTTAGTACTCTGAATAATCTGATAATATTTCACATTTTTTCAATGCTTTCTGTAGTGCATTAATCTGTTTCTCGCTAAGTGGGTTCCTATCTATTTCTAAAAATTCCAATTCATTTAACTTATATAGTGAGGATACGTCGCTAATCTGATTGCCACTTAAACTCAAATTTCTCAAATTTCTCAAATTTTGTAGAGAAGATACATCGCTAATTTGGTTATTATGTAATCCCAACTTCTCAAGGTTTATCAATGAACTCAACGAAGCGACATCACTGATAGAGTTAGAGCCCAAACTTAGCCGTTTTAATTTGGTAAGTCCACTTAAACATGAGATATCACTGATTTGGTTGCCACTCAAAGATAATATCTCCAAGTTAATTAAGCCGCTCAACGGAGAGATATCAAATTGCCCTTCTACAGTAGTCAGATTCAGCTCTTTAAGACTCGTTAGGTCCCTCAGAGGCGTTATATCGTTAATAGGGGTTCTCCCCAAATTCAAATATTCCAAATTAATCAAGTTGCTCAATGGCGTTAGGTCAATTATTGATGAAGATGGATTGCCTCCTTGTTGACTTCCTACTCTCAACCATTTCAAATTGATTAAGCCACTCAACGGAGATAAATCAATAATGTTGTTAGTGGATATGTCCAATTCTTTCAAGTTGGTTAAGCCACCTAATGGAGTAATATCGCTAATTTGGTCATTATTCATATGCAAGTATTTCAAACTGATTAGATCTTTTAATGGAGTCAAATCAACAGGTATGTAGCTAGAAATACCCAACGTAGCAACATCAGTCGGTATTTCACCGCTTTCTATCATCTCCGCCAGTTGGCTATTATATGTAATATTAGCAATCTTATACGGGTAACGATCCTTATCATTAATACTTATCGTAGCAGTGTTGATGATAAGAGGGCCGCAAGATACAAAAACCGTAAGTGGAAGAAGCAAACAAGTTACAATGAACAAACCCATCGAGAAACTTTTCATAACTGACCTCCATATAAAGCTTAGAAATAGTGATTTCATTTATCCTATGCGACCATTCTATTATACAACAGTTTGTCAATAGCGCGAGCTATTCTATCGAAATTGATAACAACCTACGTGTCCATATTAAGCGTGGTGCAAAAAGTGGCAAGCAGGGGGATATGCGCGCATATCCCCGCTTGTTGGTGGTTTTCCAACCCCCAAGCCCCCGATAAAAAGGTGAATAAATCGAGAGCGTAGCGGTCTGCTCTTTGAGTGATTTGTCATGGTGTTGTCTCGGCTCTTTTGAAAGTTATCCACGTTGTGTTTGGCTCTGAGAAAAGCAATCATTTCGTTGCGCTCAGGTTTGAATGCGTGTACCAAAGTTCTCCCCTCAGCCTCAAGAGCGACATGCTCTTTTCGCAGTGAATCCATCGTCGGCAGGTTCTCTATTCCGAGAGCTTTCAGTTCACTTCTGGTAGCACGATGAATATCTATTTCCGGCTGATGACAAGCGTAGTATGACGTGTCGCACTACAACGCGATTCCATGGACGATAATCCCTTTGGAGTGGTAAAGTTATATGTCAGGCAGAGCTAAAATGCCAACAAGGCTTGGGGCACCCCAATAAGCCTTGTTTTATGAATACCTCCTTTCACTTGGCAATCATTCGGTTGTGTCGCAAACGAGTCGGTTGCCATATTATAAATTTGGTGCTTTATACAAAACACCCTTTATAGTATGAGGCTTAGGTTCCAGACTCTCCTTCTTTGAGAATCCGGATTATTCGTTCCTCTGTGTAATGCTTGGCTTTCATTTAAGCCCTCCACTTATTTATTTTAGCGGAGAACTCTATATCCTGTTGGCTTTATTCTCGTAGTTAACGTCTCACGATTGGTACAGCAACAATCAATAAATTCAGCAATTAGGCATTGTGTTCTGCTACTGCAGCGGCATCTCATTGATCTGAGCCCCTCATATCTTCAGAATCAGTTTTTAAAATTATGCCTATATCTATTTTTGTTACTGAATCCTTGGACGTTTCACGCTTATAGAAATACTTGACCAGAATACGAATTACAATGAATGGTACGAAGACGTATAAGAAAAAAACCGTGGACAAAAATAAAATACATGTAATCAAGTTATGTAGCCAAAGCAGATTCATGTCCAACAACCTTTCTCACATTTTTGTTCTGAGCGGGTCTAAATACCTCGCAATTTGTCATACGAGAGGCCTTCTTAAGGATATTTTCGATACATCTTGCATAGGTTATACAAAAGTCTACCGTATACTCTGGCGATTGTCTTTTTTACCGTTAAAGGCAAACTTCACACCGATTACTCCCAACACAAGGATAACGGCGTTGACAATCGTCCACCAGTCCACGAAAGTCATGGGATTATTCATCTTCTCGGTCAGGAAGAATACTATTAGCCCGACAATAGCAAGTGTAATGCTTACTATCAGCCATAGCATCTTAGTCTGCTTGTTCTTACGTACAAAGGCATATACCACTGCGCCAATCGCTACCACTGCTCCCATTATTGCCAAGATTAGGTTAAGTAAAGCCCAGTGACCATCAGTCTTAACTTCTTCCCACTGAGCCACATAGGTAGCGTCTCCGGTTACCATCTCTGTTGGTTTTGGTGACCAGCCCACAAACTTCCAGCCAGTCTCTCCCGTCACGTCGGGAGCTGCCGGAGTAGCATCGCCTATCTTCAGTCCGGTAGTAACTTGAGTGGTAAATGTACCGTGGTCACCGGGTGAGTATGTAACCGTATATTCCGTAATAGGCGGTGTTGTTGCCTGCCATACGGCATAAAGGGTGGTATTGGAGTTAATGATGAAGGTACTGCCGGCGGTGTATTGAGCCGTCGTAGCCGATTGGTTGGTAGACCAGCCTAAGAATGTATAACCTGTTTTGACTAAATTACCGGTATTGCCTATTACTGTAACCGTACTGCCGGCGGTGTAAGGACTGGCTGAGTCAACCGGAGCGCTTCCACCGCTATTACCGTTTCCATTGTAAGTAACAGTATAAGTGGTTGGAGCCGGATTCTGCGTCCAGTTGGCTGTAACAGTGACATTGTTGGCGGGCATGGTGAAAGTGGTAGTGGCACTGCTGGCACTGGCTAAAGTTACTCC
>WRNG01000062.1 GCA_009776735.1 Dehalococcoidia bacterium
GAAATCGAATTGTCTGCTCTGGCGGCACAGTGTCTTGGAAAGCGGCGTATACCGGATATTCAAATGCTGAACACAGAACTTTCAGCATGGTATACCCAGCGCAATCAGACTCAGAAAGGGGTTGACTGGCAGTTTACTGCTGACACTGCCCGTGATAAACTCAAGAGGCTTTATCCTGTAGTATCGTAAATAATAAGATGTTACAGAGTACTAGGAGCATTTGCAATACCGAGTTTACGTACTGAATTTAAATTGACAGTTTGCCAATATGTCTTTACACTCATTTGCACTATTCGTATGAGGAGTATTCCCATGCCACAGATTGATGATATCGCAAGACAATTAGCTTCCAAATTTTCTGTTTGCGGGGCGGATTACATTGAAGCCCACTTCGAAGATCGCGTGGCAAGCCATATCACCTACCGCGGGAAAAATTTGGAAGGGCTGGGTAAAAGCGCATCAATCGGAGGCAATATCCGTGCGTTAATTAACGGGGGATGGGGGTTCGTTAGTTTTAACAGTTTTGATAATCTCGACAACCAAATAAAGATAGCCTTAGAGGGAGCAAGGCTTGCCGGTAACAATCCATCCATTCGCCTTGCCGATATTCCCAAAGCAATAGCAAAAATAGACTCTACCTGCAAAGACAATCCTGTCCAAATTCCACTGAAACAGAAGAAAGAATTACTTGAGGGATATAACGCCATCATGTGGCAGAAGCCCCAACTTCAAACATCCATTATTGTTTATGGTGACAGTTGTAAAAAAAGTATGTTCGTTAACTCTAGCGGAAGCTTAATACTGCAGGAACGCTGTGATGTTACGCTTAATATCGCCGCTGTAGCCTCTGATGGCAATCAAATTCAGCAAGCAAGCATAAGTGTCGGTAGTTTGGGTGAATTCAGTGCCATCCAACAACTGGATGAGCAAATAAAAGAAATTGCCGAACGCGCTTCTGAATTGCTAGCTGCGCCGCAAGCCAAAGGAGGAGAACACACTGTGATACTGGATCCAGTCCTGGCCGGGGTTTTTGTTCACGAGGCTTTTGGCCATCTTTCTGAAGCTGATTTTATTTACGAGAATGACAAGATGCGCGAGTTAATGGTACTGGGAAAACAGTTTGGTCGCCCAGAATTAAATATCGTGGATGGCGCTCTGATTCCCGGGTTGCGAGGGAGCTACCAATATGATGACGAGGGAACTCCAGCCAGCAAAACATACCTCATTAAAGATGGTATTCTTACCAGTCGTCTACATTCACGAGAAACAGCCGCCAAAATGAATGAAAAACCAACCGGGAACGCTCGTGCGGTTGACTATCGTCATGCGCCAATCGTGCGTATGACAAACACCTACATTGAGCCGGGGGAATCTTCCTTCGAAGAGATGCTTAGTGAGATTAAAGATGGAATTTACGCTCGCAATTGGTATGGCGGTACAACCAGCATGGAAATGTTTACCTTCTCAGCCGGCGAGGCTTATTCCATCAAAAACGGCAAAATCGGGCATTTGTTACGCCCCGTCGTCTTAAGTGGAAACGTTTTTCAAACACTGCAAAACATTGATGCCATAGGAAATGACCTTGAGATGAATCAAGGCGGAGGTTGCGGTAAAGGCAACCAATATCCTCTACCGGTTTCAAACGGAAGCCCGCATATCCGACTGCAAAAATGTTTGATAGGAGGGAAATGATGTCTGACCTGGCTATTGAAATCCTTTCAAAAGCGACCGCTGTAGCCCCTGCTGCTGAGGTGTTCATTACCCAATCTGAAAATACTCCGGTGATATTTGAAGCGAATCGCCTAAAAGGCATACAGAACAAAGAGGGCCGCACCATCGCACTACGCATCTTAAAGGATGGGCGCGTCGGCTTTGCCAGTAGCAATAAACTTGATAACCTCGATTGGCTGGTTCAAACCGCTGTGGAAACATCACAATTTGGGGCACCGGCTGACTACAATCTGGCTGTACAGAGTACTTTTCCCACAGTAGATAGCTACGATCCCGGTGTTGAACAAATCAATCTTTCTCAAATGGTAGAAACAGGACAGCAAATGATTAACTATCTACTGGCGCATACCCCTGAGTTGGTGTGCGATGCCCACCTTAACCGCCATAAATCCACAGTCATCGTCGTCAATAGCGAAGGATTAACAGCATCTTATACTCGTAGTGCATTTTCGTTGGATGTTGAAGGAACACTGATTAGCGGCACCGATATGCTATTTGTGGGCGACGGCGAAAATTCCTGCCATCCCATTGTTGATACCCAAAGAATATTAGAATCAATACGTTTGCAGTTGGAGCGCTCCAAGACACTGACTACCACCAAGAGTGATAAAATGCCGGTTATTTTTTCTCCCAATGGTGTAGCGAGTGCCCTTGTTTCACCTCTATTCGCCGCTTTTAACGGCAAATTAGTACTTGAGGGGGCTTCGCCGCTGGAGGGTAAATTGGGACTGGCGATGTTTGACGAGAAGATTGAACTGTATGATGATGCCACAGTTCCTTTTCGTCCATCCAGCAGTCCATTCGATGACGAAGGCACCCCTTGCCAGTGCTTATCTCTCATCAAAGACTGCGCACCGCAGAACTTCCTGTACGATCTAAAGACGGCAGCGCAAGCCCAGAAAAAAAGCACCGGGCACGGGATACGTGGCGGCGGCTTACCGGTTCCGTCGGCAAAAGCTTTTGTTTTCAGGTGCGGAAAAACATCACCGGATGACATGATTGCCGATATCAAAGAGGGTCTTTTCATTGAGCAGGTTATGGGGGCCACCCAAGGCAACATTTTAGGAGGCGACTTTTCTGGGAATATACTCCTGGGATACAAAATTCAAAATGGGCGTTTGGTTGGGAGAGTAAAGGATACCATGGTTTTCGGCAATGTTTACGAATTGCTAAAAAACGCAACTGCTATCGGAAGCGACGGACGTTGGGTAGGAAGCAACTTTTTTGCTCCTTCGTTTTATTTTCCAGCGCTTTCGGTCTCCAGCAAATAACATGGTTGATTAGTTCATTCGGAGAAGTATTAAAAAAGCGGCAATGCGAGACAGCATCAGCAACATATAGTATAATCCGTTGTATGGACAAACTAAGCGATATAATTAAAATCCGTGCCAGACCTAAACTTAAAGAGCCTAATTTATTTGCCGCCTGGCCCGGTATATCCAATGTAGCCATGATAGTTGCAACCTACATAGCTCGCAAGTTGGAGTTTAAAGAACTAGCATCCGTACGTGCGCCGTTCTTTTTTGACCCTATAGGAGTCATGGTGCGTAACAGCATAGTTGAGGAACCGCAATTTCCACAGAGCCGTTTCTTCTACTGGAAAAACCCTCGCGGAAAAGATCTTGTCTTGTTCATTGGAGAGGCTCAACCGAATACCAACGGCTACAGCTTAGCTAACTGCATTATTGATGCAGCCGAACACTTCAATGTAAAAAGGGTATATACCTGTGCCGCCGCTATCTCTCGTATTCATCATACTGAGGAACCGCGTGTGCTTGGAGTAGGAACCAACCCCAGTATTGTGGAGGAACTTGCGAATTATTGTGATGTAAATGCCAGCAACCTACAGATATCGGGCATGAACGGCATATTGCTCGGGGTTGCGATGGAGCGCAACATGGAAGGCGCCTGCCTGCTTGGAGAAGTACCCACTTACACCACTAGAATGCAAAACCCCATTGCTGCTTTAGGCGTTGCTCGGGTGTTGAGCAAGCTGTTAGGAGTTAATATTGATTTTACTGAACTGAAGCTGGCCGCCACCGCCACCAGCGAGGGTATGAAACAAGTAGCTGCTGAGGCAATGGGAGAGTACATCGACTATTTTACCGAACCTATTTGGGAACGCGATGAAGATGATTCAGAATATGACGGATGACGAGATAGATTTCACCAAACAGGCTATTGCTTTAACTGAAATTTTGAGAGTTCTAAATTCTGAGGAAACAGAGTTGTCATATAGTCTACTCGGAGAGTTATCCGACCTCAGCGCCGAAGAAATCAAGATTTTTGACAACGTTTGGAGTGCTCTCACGACCGAACGCAAATGTGAGATTCTGTCTCGATTGGACGAACTTGCCAAGAATAATGTTGAGTTAAATTTTGACCGCATTTATCGCAACGCTATCTACTCTGTTGATGACTCGGTTCGTCGCATGGCCGTTGAGGGGCTATGGGAAAGCACTGACGCTTCACTGTTACCACCACTTTTACGACTAGCAAAACAAGACCCCTCTGACGAAGTACGGAGTGCCGTCGCCACCGCTTTAGGGAAATTTGCCGTGTTTGCCGAACATCAACAAACCACTGAAGAAAACCGCCATAAACTTGCACAAACGTTATTGGGAATCATTCAGGATTCATCCGAGGCATTGGAAGTTCGTCGCCGAGCTCTTGAAGCGGTGTCACCGCTAAGCATTTCCGCGGTAACACAAGCGATACGAGAAGCATATCACAGCGGGGAACAGGCAATGCGGATCAGCTCAGTCTTTGCCATGGGACGTAACTGTGATCAATTATGGACGCCCATCGTATTAAAAGAAATGGAAAATGAAGAGCCAGCGATGCGATATGAAGCCGCAACAGCCGCAGGTGAAATGGGAGAAATGGCAGCTGTGCCCAAACTATTATCACTAACAGAAGATGCGGACACCGAAGTAAAGCTGGCAGCAATTTCCGCTCTTGGCAAAATCGGAGGGAAGGAAGCCAAACAAAAATTGCTGTCTCTATTGACCGATAAAAGTAGTACCGTACACGACGTCACAGAGCAAGCTCTGGCAGAAATTGGAGCCTATGAGGTCCCTGACAGCCAACATATGCATGACTACCATGAACCAGATGCCAATTAACGGAAAACGCCTCACGCTCCAGCCAAAATCCCTCACAGATGCTCCTCTTGACTACGCATGGCTAATTGACACTGAATTGGCAAACTTAAATGGTGAAGAGCCACTTGAATACAGCTATGAGGAGTACTTTGAGCAGTTCAAAGAAACACTGTCTGACGAACAGTTTCTAAACATCTGCCAATTCTTCACTATCTTTACCGCCTCGGAAAGACAGCAAATTGGAAACTGTGGCATCTATGACATAGACATGGAGAACCAGCGTGCCGTTATCGGCATATCTATCGGTGATCAACAGTTTTGGGGAAAAAGTTATGGGACTGAAACATGCTGGATTTTGCTTAACTACGCCTTCCAAAAAATAGGCTTAAGCCTCCTGTATCTCAAGACGCTGTCCGATAACATCCGCGCTCAAAAATGTTTTTACAAGTGCGGTTTCCGTGCTTGTGGTAGCCTTTTAGAAACAGGCAGAATTTATACCATCATGCAATTGACACGGGAAGAATTCCTCCGCATTACGTCTCCAGTTGATTTCTTCGACCATCAATAGCGATAATTCAGTGGCCGTATTTTTTTTGGTTTTTGTACAAAACTCTGCTTCGCGTGCGAAATATTCTCCGTAAATATCTACCAGTCATCCCTCCTGACTGACATAAGATAATGGGGTTTTCATCTCTAGCCCGAGATGGGGTCTGTGATA
>WRNG01000063.1 GCA_009776735.1 Dehalococcoidia bacterium
GTTACGAAAGGAAAAAGTGTTTTCCCCAACGATGAATCGTTACTTAAAATGCTTTATCTGGTGACGCAAGATGTTATGCTCAAGTGGACAAGTCGAATCCACAATTGGGGTCAAATACTCTTGCAGCTCAGTATATTTTTCCCGGACAGAGTCAAGGCTTATATCGCCTAGGTGGAGGCATTAGCACAAAACTGTTGACAGACCCCATTGATTTCTCTGTTAAGCCAAAATCTGTTGAACCTGTGCTAATCAACAGCTATTTACTGTGGGCTGAGGCCAAGGCTAACCCCACTGATACCACTAAAATGCTCACTCAGCTCGTATTAACAATTGGGAAAGCAAAAACATTCGATAATCACTTACCACCACCTTATTTGGGTTGCTTTGATTGTGAAAATATAGCTTTTATTCCTTACCATACCATGCTCAACATCTTCGGCCAAAATGATTTTAACTGGAATGTTGCTCCATCCGACAGCAATACGAAAGAATTCAAGCAAGTATATACACAAATTAGTAGTATCTTGAACCCTGCCAGCAAAGACGAAACAGTCCTCTTCAATTTTGAAAAAGATGAAAAAGAACTAAAGAAATTCATTAGTGATAATTTTACTCTTAGCAACACTGAGACAAGCAAAATACAAATCAATAAAAACAACTTTGTGAACGTTTACAATAAGTGGCTCAAAGATGTGCAGCCGTCTATTCGTATTGGGCTTGGTTGGGACGCAGCAAAAAAAGCAGGCATAATAGATGGTGATTTCTATTTGGCCGACTTACTCTCGGAAGAAAATATAACCATCAGAGAAAAACTCTACGTATTGCTACAAACAGATCGTTACGTAGTCGGTAGGAAAATAAACTTCTTGGGATTAGAAGAATCATCTACCGTATCATTTCGAGATGGGCAAAAAGCACACAAACAGTTTTGGGCGAAATACAAACGTCCACCCTTGCCTGAATACTGGGACTATATTGTTGATAGGCGCGACTTACTTGTGCCGCAAGATATACGAGAACGCAAAGGCTCTTATTACACACCACAAATATGGGTGGAATTATCTCAGAAGTATATTGCTGACGCACTAGGCGAGAACTGGCAAGATGAGTACTATGTTTGGGATTGTTGCGCGGGAACAGGAAACTTGCTTCTTGGACTAACAAACAAGAATAACATCTGGGCTTCCACTTTGGATCAGGCTGATGTTGATGTAATGCTAGATCGGATACAGAATGGTGCGAACCTTTGGCCAAGCCAAGTATTCCAATTCGATTTTCTGAACGATGAGTTTGAGAAATTACCCAAAGGGTTACAAGACATTATCAATGATGAAGAGAAACGCAAAAAGTTAGTTGTCTATATCAATCCGCCTTATGCTGAAGCTGCGACAGCAGGCACAGTACAAGGAACTGGTATCAACAAAATTGGTGTTTCAAAAGGAAATAGAACACACATAAAATATAAGAAAGAGATAAGTAATGCAGCGAATGAGCTTTTTGCCCAGTTTCTTATTCGAATTTACAAAGAGATCGAAAAGTGTATAATTGCAAACTTTTCAACTTTGAAAAGTTTGCAATCGTCTAATTTTTCTGATTTCAGAAAAATTTTTAAGGCAAAACTTGATAACATCTTTTTAGTTCCTGCAAACACTTTTGACAATGTGAAAGGAGAGTTCCCAATAGGTTTTTTTGTTTGGGATACAGAAGTAGACGAGATATTCGAACAGATTCCGGCTTGTGTTTACGATAAAAACGGCATCTTAGTTCGCAAAAAAATGGTTCGGAATTATGACAATTACAAATATATTAACAACTGGTATAAAAACCATTATGACAACAAGGGAAAGGAAATTGGTGTCTTAAACACAAGAGGCAATGATTTTCAAAATCAAAACTACATTCGCGTATCAACGGAGAACAATTACAATCACACTAATATAATTACTTCAAATAATTTAATCCCCACAAGTGTTTATGTTGCGGTTAGGCATTGCATTCCTGCTGATTGGCTCAATGATCGCGACCAGTTTCTATTTCCTAACGAAAAGTGGGAAACAGATTACACGTTCCAGGCCGATTGTCTTACCTATACACTGTTCAACAACAACATCCAATCTAAATATGGCACTAATCATTGGATTCCCTTCCTAGAAAAGGAAGTGAGTGCACAAGACAAGTTTACAAGCAATTTCATGACCGGCTTCATAGCTGGCAAAATCAAACAGGAACAGAAACCAGAAATTACTCCTTCAATGTTTGCCCAAAACGTTACCACTGCGATCAATTATCAGGAATATTTTTCAACCGAAGCAAAAGCGGTTTTTGATGCCGGCAGGGAATTATGGAAATACTACCACAAGCAGCCGGCGTGTAATGTTAATGCCAGCCTCTACGATATTCGAGAGCACTTCCAAAACCGAGATGAAAGTGGACGCATGAAAACAACATCCGCAGATGATACCTATAACAAACTTAATGCTAACCTTCGCACGGCAATAAAAGTGCTGGCTAAGAAAATAGAACCAAAGGTTTACGAATACGGCTTCTTGAAAGAATGATTCAAAGAGACAATTGCTAAACATATACAGTTATGTGTATGCTGATGTGTGTATGCGCGGCTTCGCCAGTATATGTGGGTAGGATACTAAAACTGCTATACATCAAACCCCTTGCATGATACTGAGTACAGCGACCGTAGCGCCACCGCTCAACAAGAGTAATAACAAGTCATTTAAGCGAAATCTTTTGTGTAAAATCAGCACAATAAAAAATACTGTCAGCACTATTATAAAGCATATGAACACATTAATACCGATGCCGACCAACACCGATGATGCCTGAATGAGCAATGAAATAGCCGTCGATACGAGCATTCCACACACGACCGGCATGATATATTGGATAATCAGGCGCAGACGCCGGCTATCCTTCAAGATTTCAAAGAACACAGCCAAAGTCAAAGCGCCCACGGCGGTAACCGCCACCGCCAAGACCAGTCCCAAAAAACCGAACAACCAGCCAAACCCCAGACCATGCGCCGTGCTGCCGTAGATATATCCCACTCCAGTCACGATTGATACCAGAATCGGACCCGGTAGGGTGTTGGCTATGCCGATAATCTGCGTGTTATAGGCTTGTTCGCTGATAAAGCCAGTTTGTACAAAAGTAGTCTCTGAAATGCCGATATACACCTCTCCTCCGCCAAAAGATGTCAACGAGGAAGTTACCACTTTGCCCGCGTAATCCCAAACATTGGTGTCACCGCATACTATATATATTGTAGAGACCAACACGGCCGCCATAACGACAAACAACAAAAGCTTAAGCAATGGTTTGAAATCCGCTTTAAAGCAGTTGGCCTTAAATATCAGCGCTTTATTCTTGATTAAATCGCTTAGAATTGAACCAGCCGCCACAATCAACATCACAATCAGTATCGGCACTGACCACTCATGCAGAATAGCCGCTTTGCCGTTAGTCAGCGCGTAAAATCCAGCCAGTGCGACAGCTCCCAGCAGCCTGATTTTAGACTTGGAACTACCCATCACAATAATGATAAAAAAGGTCATTATCATTAGAGTAAGCATATTGACGGCCAAGAAAGCCGGTGAGAACTCAAAGCCAAACAGCATGGAAGCCAACCTTCTCAGCACACTTCCGCCGCTCAGCAAAAAAGCCGCCGCCATAACCAACAGATGACGGGTTTTAAGGCCAGTTTGCGCACTGGCCAAATAACTCTTTCTGACAAAACGATAAAGTAGAAACAATACAAAGGCGATGAAACCAACCGAAACGAACTGCAGATACTTTGTACCGACTTCACCAACTACCGAAAATCCGGTTAACAGTATCAAATAAATCAGCGCGCCCGGCAAGGCGAAGGCAAAGGCGCTTACAAGCGCGTAACGTATATTCCAAACCGTACACAGCGCCACCGGCAAAGAGGCCGGGGATAGGCTGGCTATTATGGCTGATAAATCAAATTGTCGCTTATCTACCCATTTTCTGTTGTCGACCAACTCGCGCTCAAACACGGGGAGCAACGCCACTCCGCCACCAAAACCGATCAGCCCCAGTTTCAGAAATGACAACATTACCGCAAAGTAACTGGGTTTCTTTTCTATAATTTTTTCCTTCAATGGCTATTTGGCAAAAGCCTTTTTCCAGGCCCCCAAACCACCGGCAAGGATGCCAATATCGCTACATCCCCGCGTCTGAAGCAAGCTGGCCGCGATACTGGAGCGAAAACCGCTTTGACAGACCACAACCACCTTTTTGCCCGCCAAATCGGCACAACTATCCGGCGCCAATATACGCGCAAAAGGTCGATTGATCGAGCCGTCGATACTCGTTCTGTCAAATTCTTGCGCGCTGCGCACGTCAAGCAAAATCGGTATGTCCGTCCCCGCCAGCAGTTTGCCCAGCTCAGTTGCCGAAAGATACGCAAACGACTGCGTTGCCAGCCCTTGCTCAACCCAAGCCGACAGTCCACCCTTAAGCCAGCCCTTTATTTGATCGTATCCGATACGTTGCAACTCAAGGCGTATTTCTTCGAATTTTTTGCCNGTCGGAAGCACCAGCACAAGGGGTGTGCCCGCAGCGACGGCAATACCGATCCAGTTGAGCATCGTCCCCGCCGCGGCATCAACATGAATGCTGCCCGGGATATGAGCGGCCGCGAAAGCCATCCCGTCACGCAAATCAAGTACGCTGACGCCATTTTTAGTCAGTTCTTTTACTTCGTCTACCGTCAACGCGTATTTCGACAAATCCTCATAGGGTGGAATAATCAACACATTATCCTTGTTTCCGCGTATGATAGAGGCAAAACTTTGTGGGCGCATCGGCAGATTAGCCATAATCGCTTTTTTAAATTCATCCAGCGCCAAATGCTGTAACATGGGGTTAGTCAACCACTCATAGCCAACGGTTGAGGAAGGCTTAGCGCCTATACCTTGACCGCACAAGGAGCCTTGTCCATGCCCTGGATAGACTTCGAGGTATTGCGGCAACTCTCCCAGCGTTTGATGTAGACTGTGGTAAAGGTTGGCAATCTGCTCATCCAAAATTTCATCTCCCGGTAAATCCGGTCTGCCGATATCGCCGATAAACAGCAAATCGCCGGTCAGAATCATTTCAGGCTGCGGTGAACGCGCTAGATCGGAAATCAGTACTGACACCGAGTCAGCAGTATGACCGGGGGTATGCAGTATACGCATAAAGGCATTGCCCAGCTTAAACTCATCCCCATGCGCCAGTTTCTTGGCCTCATACTTGATGGGAGCGCTTTGGTGTATATAAATATCGGCAGCGGTTGCGGCACGCAATTGTTGGGCGCCACTTACATGGTCGGCATGAACATGGGTATCAATGATATGCGTAATACGCATATTGTTCTTTCGCGCCAGGCTAAGGTAGACCTCGACATCGCGACGCGGATCGATAATCGCCATAACACCG
>WRNG01000064.1 GCA_009776735.1 Dehalococcoidia bacterium
GCCTTCTTCCAAGAGGCCACGGACTTTCTGTCAAAGAAAATCGGCAGTAACAACATCTTCGCTGCCGTAGTGCATATGGATGAGAAAACACCTCACATGCACTTATGCTTCACACCTATAACATCGGATGGGAGATTATGTGCCAAAGAGATTATCGGTAATCGTACCCACCTAACTAAATGGCAGGATAATTTCCATGAACATATGGTAAAGCAATATCCCGACTTGGAACGCGGGGAATCAGCCTCCAAAACTCACAGGAAGCATATACCGCCCAGAGTGTTCAAGCAGGCTGTACACCTGACAAGACAAGCCGAGAAGATAAAAGACACTCTTGATTCTATCAATCCATTCAATGCCGGAAAGAAGAGAGATGAAGTGATATCACTGCTGAAGACCTTCTTTCCCAACATGGAGAAGCTGGAAACCCAAGTTAAGAAGTACCAGAAAACGATTAACTATCTTGAAGCCCAGAACAAATCACTGACTAAGAGAGCTGAAGCCGGTGGAAAACTTAGTCTCGACAGAGAATTCGACCATGCTGAGTTGCAAGCAAGCTACCACAATCTGAAGCAGTTTGTAGATAAATTACCGCCGGAAATCAAGAACCAAGTTAAATCACGCAATATAGAACACGAAAGATAAAGGAGGATTTAGGCACCCACACGCTCATTAACAACTGAATACAGCAACCAATCTACTCAAAGGACACGACCACAATGGCAACCAAGCAGAAACAACCACAACTGAATAGTAGCGGCATGGATATTCCTGATTACGCTTACAAGGCAATGGCTGACGTATTACTGCCAATCATACAGCAGTATTACCAGACAGAAGAAGGCAGACAGGCATTCAAGGAATGGGAAGCCAAGCAAAACAAATCAGCTCACTAGCTGATACCAAAAAGGGCGAAGCGGTAGAAAATACTGCCTAGCCCTTCTTTTATACCCATGGTCTTAGAAAACAACCTCTGATACAAAGCTCATTGAATAAGTCTTCCGCACTTTTTGCAGAATGAGTAATCATGCGCCGCTGGTGTACCGCAATAAGGGCAGAAGTTACCGGGAGAGTCAGAAGACGGAGTGTCACTTCGAAAGCGTTTCGATATAGGATCCGGTTCTTCATTCTCGTCGGTAATATCGAATGAGGAGAAGCGATTATTTGAAGTAGCATTTATGAGGTTGTAAATAACCATGACAATAGAGACAACAACAAAGGCAACCCCGAAAAAGATAAAAAACGATGGCGCTCCAAAGGATGCAGCTTGCATGACCATGGATATACCGGCAATAGCAATTACTATTCCAACGATTGCGCTTAAACCGGAAGGACCTCGTCCGGGCTTAACATTTTTCATGTGGTACTACAACCCTTTGATGTCTTTGATGAAACGCACAAAGCCGAATCCGTCACCGACAGGAGCCAAAAAATGTTTCGGATTATTCACCAATGGCGGAGAGGGTGGGATTCGAACCCACGGTCAGATTGCTCCGACTCACGCTCTCCAGGCGTGCCTGTTAGGCCACTCCAGCACCTCTCCGCAATTAACAACTGCATATTATATATTATTAGTGAAGAAGTTTCTAATAAACCAGTGCGGAGTCTTTCGCCTTAATTATTATCTGAAGCAATAGGATAAATTGACATTATTGTCAACCGGTGTTATATTTTTCTCCAAGAGCAATGTTAAACATAAGCATAAGCAACCAACACTACTACTATTACTTTTCTGACGCCGTTTGGCGCCAGGGGAGTGTGGCGTTATCCATGTAGGAATGCCGATTAAATCAGAAGCGATTGAAAACCTCCCCAATACGGGAGGTTTCTTTTTTGGGGGATAATTATGAGGATGCCCATAAACTTGGTAACATATTTAGAAAACATCTCGCCACTATTGCAAAATACAAACTGTCGGTCTATGAACTAATAAATATAGAAAAGATAAGGAGTAACCGAAATGATAATTATGCACAAGGGTGCCACTGCTGAACAGATTGACGCCGTCATTGATGAAATAAAACGGCTTGGGTTAAAGGCTGATGTTTCCAAGGGGGAATCCATAACCATTATCGGGATTGTGGGCGATGAGCGTATAATCCCGTTCCAGCGGCTGTCAATTCTCACCGGGGTCAAAGAAGCTCGCATGATTGAAACCCCATACAAACTGATTAGCCGTGAATACAGCGAATACCGTGATAACAACCGCATAATTCGGGTTGGAAATGTCGAAATCGGAGGAGACAAACCTGTATATATCGCCGGTCCATGTGCCATAGAAAGCAGAGCACAGTTGTTCCGTATTGCGGAAGAAGTGAAAAAAGCAGGGGCTCACATTCTGCGTGGAGGAATTTTCAAACCTCGTAGCTCTGCGCATTCTTTCCAAGGGCTGGGAGCACAAGGTAATGACGAAGCCCTTGAGGCCCTTTCTTGGCTACATGACGCCGGCCGGAAATATGAAATGCCAACCATCACTGAGATCCGTGGCGAGAAACAGGCCGAACTGATTGCTAAATTTGTTGACATTCTTCAAATTGGTGCTCGCAATATGTACGACCAAGATTTATTAGGGACAGTCGCCAGACTAAATAAACCCGTATTCTACAAGCGCCATTTTGGAGCCAGTGTTGAAGAATTGTTATCGTTCTCAGAATACATTGCGGTAGAGGGGAATAAAGATATCATCCTCTGCGAAAGAGGAGTATTACCTATCGGGAAAGGAAAAAACTTCACTAGATACACTCTTGATTTAGGAGCCGTTCCCGCTATCCAGAATGAAACCTATCTGCCGGTAATGGTCGACCCCAGCCATGCCTCCGGTCGCCGTGATCTGGTATACCCCATGAGTTGTTCGGCAATTGCGGCAGGCGCCAGCGGTTTGGCTATTGAAGTACACTATAACCCGGCAGAATCATGGGTGGATGCGGCACAGGCCATTACCGCTGATGAATTAGAGCGCATCATAAACGTCTGCAATCATATTTACAGCATTGCCGCGGAAAATAAGAAAAAGACAGCGCCTAAATAAAAGTATGAACACTGTAAAACTTTCTCTGGAAAACAGCAGTTATAACGCATATATCGGAGCCGGGGCCATAAACGAGTTGCCCACTTTTCTGCGCAGTTCCGCCAGAAGTAAAAAACTTGTACTCATCACCAATCCAACTGTACTGAAGTTGCATGGTGAAAGATTGCAAAGCCAATTAACCAAGCATTGCTTTGAAGTCGAGGTGCTTACAATTCCCGACGGTGAAGAACACAAGTCACTCAAGAGTGCTGAGACGCTTTACACGGAGCTGTGTGACAGAGAAATTGACCGTCACACCACTGTCATAGCTTTGGGTGGCGGCGTAATTGGCGATATCGCCGGCTTTGTTGCCGCGACATATATGCGTGGGGTTGCGTTAGTCCATATCCCAACCACACTGTTAGCTCAAGCCGATTCCTCTATCGGGGGCAAAACTGGCGTAAACCTAGCAAAGTATAAAAACCAAGTCGGGGTATTCTATCAACCGCAAGCTGTTTTTAGCGACTCTGCGGTCCTGCAAACACTACCAACCGAACACATCGCAAACGGACTCGCTGAAATAATTAAAAGCAGTGTTATCGGCGACAGCCAATTGTTCGCGCTTCTCCGGCAAAACATTGACGATATCCAAAGCAGGAATGAAAAAGTTTTGGAAGAAGTCATCGTACGCGCAGTGACCGTCAAAGCATCCGTTGTTCGCGGCGATGAGAAAGACCATGGAATACGCAATACGCTCAATTTTGGGCATACCGTCGGCCACGCGCTGGAAAGCATCAGCTCATATAAACTCAATCATGGCTCAGGCGTAGCAATCGGCATGATAATCGCCAGCCGCATCGCCCATAACATGGGACTGTTCTCGGCAGCGGAATTGGCTAGTTTGATCGACCTTATCGACAGGGCCGGCTTGCCAACCTCCCTTCCCAAAACCGATACTACCGCCATAGTGGAAGCTGTCAGGCACGATAAAAAAGCCTCTCTTGGCTTCCCTCTTTTTATTCTGCCTGAACGAATTGGAAAAGTGATTATTTCCGATAAAGTGACGCCTGAAATGCTTATTGAGTCTATCGAAAAATAATATGAAAACTCCACGCGTCTGTACAGTAATTACTCGTCCGGACACCAAAGCTATACGCCAAGCGGAGACCATGACTGATTTCTTCGAGGTAAGAATCGACCTGCTGGGAAAAGATTGGCAACAGGTTGCCCAAAGCCTGAGCAAACCATGGATTGCCACCAATAGGCTTCTGGCTGAAGGTGGAGCATGGGAAGGGAGTGAAGAAGGGCGTATTCAAGAGTTGCTGAATGCCGTAAATCTGGGAGCCGCCATTATTGACATTGAGCTAGCCACTCCCTCCCTCGACGAGATCGTACCACGGATAAAACAAAAATCCGACTGCCTTATCTCATGGCACGAAACACACTGCACACCACCGCTCTCTTTTCTGCGCCAAATCGTGGAGGAAGAGTTGGCGGCCGGAGCTGATATTTGCAAAGTGGTGACTACGGCACAGACCATAGATGATAACGCCAATGTTCTGATGCTGGTGCACGAATTCAGGCACGCCAAAATTACCGCTTTTGCCATGGGCGAGCATGGGAGGACAAGCCGGATACTCTGCGCCTTGGGAGGGAGTCCTTTCACTTACGCCGCGCTTGATGAAAAAAGCCGCTCAGCCGACGGACAGCTCAGCATTGCGCAAATGTATCAAATTTTCGAGACATTACGAACATGACCGAAAGTAACGGCACCAGCATTTGCGGAATTGTCGGGAGTCCGGTCACCCATTCCCTTTCCCCCGTCATTCATAACGCTGCCTTTAAACACATGGGGCTGGATTACTTATACCTTTCATTTGACACCCCGCATGGCAACCTTCAGTCACGGTTGGCAGAAATAAGAGAGTATTCCTATCGGGGAGTTAATGTCACTATCCCCAACAAAGTCGCGGTGCTACCTTTTTTGGATAAATTGGAGCCCTTGGCGCGCAGAATCGGCGCGGTGAACACCATTGTCAACCAAAAAGGGAGTCTCAAAGGCTACAATACCGATGCCGGCGGTTTCATGCTTCCGCTCCTTTCCATCGGTTTTAAACCTCAAGGCAAACACGTCTTGCTCTTGGGAGCCGGAGGGGCGGCACGAGCAATTGCTTACGCATTAGCGGTAAAGGGAGCGCTTGTCACAATTATGAACCGCCCGGCGCACTTTGACAAAGCGCAAGAACTGGCCGCCAACATTGGTGTTGTTACCGGGCATCCGGTTAAGGCACTGCCGCTTAACAGGTTACTGATTGCGGAAGAAATGTCACAAACCGCGCTGTTGGTTAACACCACCAGCGTCGGTATGTTC
>WRNG01000065.1 GCA_009776735.1 Dehalococcoidia bacterium
TAAAGCTGTCAGAGAAGCTATCGAAACTGAGTATTAAATCATAATAACAACAGGAGGAGGAAGTACACTGTTTCGGTGCTGTTTATTTTTGATGCATCACGCAGTAACTAATCGCTGCCAAGTAACCGACGAATTTTTTGTTCCAGTCCTCTGATTTCAGCGGAATCGCGTGGACGCGGGTGCGGAATCGAGACGGGAATCATGTCACGGATTTGGGATGGTCTCCCGGACAAAACAATTATTCGATCTGCAATATGGATCGCTTCGTTGGGATCATGCGTAACAAGTAGCAAGGAAATCCTTTTTTCACTCCATATGCGCACGATTTCGTCTTGCAATTCTTCCCGGTTGCGTAAATCAAGCCCGCTAAGCGGCTCATCCATATACAAGATCCGCGGTTGAGTGACCAAGGCTCGCGCCAATGATACGCGTTGTTTCATCCCTCCGCTTAGTTGATGCGGATACGCAGACATAAACTCAGACAAACCGACCAATTCCAATACCTGCCGCATTAATCTCTCGTCATTTTCATCAACTTTGCTTTGGCGTAATTCAAGCGACAAGCGCACATTCTGCCAAACTGTACGCCAGGGGAGGAGACGCGGTTCTTGAAAAACAACCGCGATTTGATTCAAATAGTCCTGGTTTTTACGTATATTTTCACCATTAAACAATACTTCGCCCGAATCAAAAGGCAATAATCCCGTCAGAATACGTAAAACTGTTGTTTTCCCGCAACCCGACGGTCCCAATACACAAATCAACTCGCCTTGCTTAACATCAAAACCGATGTCTGAGAGCACTTCTAAGCGGCCAAAACTCTTATTCAGCCCGCGAATCGTTATGGCTTTATTTCCCGTGGTTTCCATTTGCGCACAAATTTCCTATCAATAAAATTAAAGACCCCATAATCAAAGAATAGTAAGATACAGGCAAAAGCCAGTGTCCAACCAAAAACATCGGCAATTCTGTAATTACTGAAAGCTTGATGAACCATATAGCCCATACCGGAAGTTGCTCCGAAAATCTCCGCTGGCATAATAATTTTCCAAGCGATCATATAACCGCTTTTTGTGGCGGCAAAAAGGTATGGATAGAGCATCGGCAAAACAACTTTGCGCAGAGTTTTAAAGGGGTTACGCGTGAACGAAAACGCCATTTCCACCAGACTGGTATCCAGCTCCTTCATACCTTCCCATGTATTGATAATGAAAAAGGGAATTGTGGCCACCATTACCGACAGGATTGGGGCTACTCCGTTCAACCTAAACCACAATATGAACATCAATGCCCAACAAATAGTCGGTACGGATTGCAATAAAGGATACAATACCGAGCGTACCGCGACCTCCACTGCTTTTAAATAACGCGTAGTGACACCAAGTATGGTGCCAACCAGCGCACCCATCAGTGTACCCACAGAAACGCGGAAAATGGACATCAACACATGGGTCATGCCTCTGGGTGCTCTTAAACGCCTGACAAGAGCCTCCACGGCCTCAAGGGGATTGGGCATAAACATGGAAGCAGCCCAAGCCGATAAACCCCACCAAATAAGGACAAAAAGCGCAATCGCCAAAAGCGGCGGCCCTATTTTACGCATATTCCTCGCCATAATCCCTTCGTATCATGTTTTCGGCCCAATTACTACAATTCTTTTTATCCAGATAGCTACATTACAGAGCAGACTGACAGTCAAACCACCTGCCTGTCCGCTTTAAGGCTCCGATTTAACATACGGAGAACCAAAAATAACATCCGGATCCGGCAAGGTACTAGCGTCACCCGCGGTTACAGCAAGTGCAAAAATACTCATTAACACTTCCCTGGTTTTACCCTCAATCTCACTAAGCCTGATACCCGAGTGCTCGTTATATATCATCTTGTAAAAATCAGCTTCATCGACTTTCGCTTGCTCATCGGCATAAAGCGGCGCCAATTCATCTATGTGCTCGTCTCCGTAAGCCAGCGATTCTTTAAGCAACTCATAGGCGGCTGCCACCTCATTGGGATGAGCCTGTTGAAAATTCTTGTCTACCACCAGCGTAGAGGTTAAATACGCTGTACCATAAATCCCGACGAATATTTCATCCAGATTCATGATTACTTTAAGCGCCGGATTTTTTGATGCTCTCGGACCGTCGTTCTGCCCAATTAAGGCAGCCTCATACTCACCGCTTTCAACCAGCCATTCAAGGTTGCCACCGACCTGTTCCAGCCCGACTTTATTCTCTTTCTCTTCCGGAGTGGGAATATATGCCTTTACATCATATGTTTCCAGCTCGTCGTATTCCGTCTTCAAAAAAGCTTTCAGGGTTGTGGTGGCAGCACTGCTCATGTTTCCCACCGCCACCGTCTTGCCTTTCAAATCATAGGGGCTTGAAATAGCACTATCTTTGCTCGTCAACACAAAGTTGACACCCTTTAGGGCCTGAGTGCCGCTATGCACAACAAAAGTACTTATCCCTACCAGCGGAATATTTTCTTGCTGAACGGTAGCCAACTTGGCGTTCGATAACACTCCCATGGGATATTTACCGGCCATCAGTGGCGTCTCATAAGTGCGAGTATCCGCCGGTGTAATTTTAAGATTTACCTCCGGCGAACTAATTATGCGCTCACGAATGGCATATGTGGCAAGCCATGTATTAAAAGAATCCGCGACTCCCACCTCAATAACCAATTTGCCGGATCTCTCACAAGACAGCATCGGTACCGCCAGCATGCACAAACATAAAATAACAGATATCAGGGAAACTCGTTTACCATAACTCATGGCAACCTCTCTCCTTATTTGGACTTTGCCAAGCAAAAAACTACGAACTTCGCTAAGCATCGCCACTATATCACGCCGTTGTCAGATAGGCATGAGCCCTAGGGACCCATGTCAGCAATTCCTGACAGATGCTAAAATAGGCAGTCTCGATACCATTTGCTTGTACAGTCGTTAATAGTAAGGGTAAAGCCATGCAAATCGAAGATTTCTTGGAATTGGTACAACACCGACGCAGTACCCGCAGTTTCAAAAATGATGCCGTCTCCTCGGAGGATATTTACAAAATGCTGGAGGCGGCGCGTTGGGCCATGTCGGGAGCCAATGCGCAGCCATGGGAATTTGTGGTAGTGGATGACACATCCGTAAAGGAGCGTATTATCGCTTCGTGGCCGGAAACACGCCGGGAAACGTTTGACATCGAACAAACCCGCCTTGCCAAGTTCCGTCACCCCAACTTCTACGATTTGGAAGTCTCTCCCGCTTTTAAGGATGCCAGCGTCTTCATTGTCGTACTTGGTGACCGCCGAACTTACCAGGCCACGGTACTGGCGGGAAACTATTTGTGGGGAGAAGGAGGAACCGACGCAACCTACCTGAAAAATATCGGGAATGCCACTTTTTTATTGAATCTGGCCGCGTCCGCCTTAGGGCTGGGAACACAATGGGTCAGCGCAAACCGTGTCTGGGGGGAAGCGATCAAACAGGTCTTGGAAATCCCCGATGTATTGGATGTCCACACTCTGGTGGCGGTCGGATATCCGTCTTCCACCACCACTAACGGGCATCGGCGTCCCTTGGAACAAATGGTGCACCATAACCGCTATGAAGCGCAAAAATACCGCACGGCCGAGGATATACAGCAGTTTATTCTCGAACTGAGAGAACAAACCCGGGCTTCCTATGACCGCTACACCAAAAAGACATCAAAATGACAATAGATGATTTTCTCTCTTTGGTACGCCTGCGTCGCAGCGTTCGCAGGTTTAAGCCGGGCCCTGTACCGCCAACACTTCTGCAAAAAATCTTGGAGAGCGGACGCTGGGCTATGTCAGGAGCCAACGCTCAGCCCTGGGAATTCGTGGTCGTACAAAACCCGGCTATTCGCGACAAGTTAGCACAATCTTGGTTTGAGCCGCACAAAGAGATGTTCGCCATCGAGCAGATGCGGATAGATGAATTGAAGCTCCCTCCCCTTCGCGAATTTGCCACTGCCGCCGCTTTCAAGGATGCTCCTGTACTGATCGCGGTACTGGGAGACCGCCGCCCGTTTCAAGCCGCCGCACTCGGTTCCGGCTTTCTGGCCAATGAGGGGGCGGCTGATGCCACCTATCTCAAGAGCCTCGCCAACACAACACATAATTTGCATTTGGCCGCCACTGCCGCCGGGCTTGGTTCCATGTGGATCAGTATTACGCAAATGTGGGCTGCGGAAATCAAAAGAATATTGGATATCCCCGACGTTATGGAAGTCCATACCATGGTGGCACTGGGCTATCCGGCCTACAGTCCACAAAAAGCCATCCGTCGTAATCTGACCGAAATTGTGCATTATAACGAATATGACCAGCGCAAATTACGCACGGCTGAAGACATTCAGCGTTTTTTGTACGGGTTACGCCGCGCAACCGAAAAACCATATCAACAGGGCTACATGCCCGATAAGGAGTAACTGATGAATATTGACGAATTTCTCGCTCTGGTACAAACACGCCGCAGTGTGCGTCGCTTTAAACCGGATATTGTTCCACCGGAGCTGCTGGAAAAAGTTTTGGAAGCCGGACGCTGGGCCATGTCAGGAGCTAATGCCCAACCATGGGAATTCGTGGTCGTACAAGACGCCGCTGTGCGTGCCAAAATTGTTGACTCATGGCTTGCGCCAAATCATGAAGCGTATGTCATCGAGCAAATGAGAGTTCCGGAAGTGCGTCATCACCATTTACGCTCGCCGCTGACAACTCCTTCTTTTCAGGAAGCGCCGGTATTCGTTGTGGTGGTAGGAGATCGTCGCACCTATCAAGCCACCGTTCTGGGCGCCAACTTTTTGGTGACTGAGGGAGCGGCTGATGCCATCTATTTAAAGAACATGGCCAATGCCACTCAAATGCTGCATTTAGCCGCCGCCGCCGCCGGTTTGGCTTCCGAATGGGTAAGCGTCAATCGCCCTTGGGGACAAGCGCTCAAACGCATCTTGAACATACCTGAGATACTGGAAGTGCAAACACTGGCCATTATCGGGTACCCTGCCTACCAACCACAGCCTTCTTATCGCCGACCGCTGGCTGACATCACTCACTATGACAAGTACGAGCGCAGTAAATACCGTAGCGGGGAGGATATCTATAAATACCTTGTTTCCCTGCGCCAAAATACTGAGCCACCGTACAAACAGGG
>WRNG01000066.1 GCA_009776735.1 Dehalococcoidia bacterium
ATATCCTTGAGTGTATCGTTAATATCTTGGACTGTTTTGATATTACGCTCTTTTATAAGCGCACGTATCTGCTTCTTGGTCAGTAGTTCCATTTTTCACCTCTCCTTATTCTTTCATTTTGTTTTTGGAAAGGCAAAAGCACAAATTATTTTACACCCTCGAAAAAGAAGTTGTTAAAGTCTAATCTAACTAACTTTCCCTGAATACACAAACAACCCGCATGGTTTTGTTGGTTTCAGTTAGAAGAAACTAACTCTCAGGACTATTCTGAACTACATCTCCGTGAATTGTTGATGTACTACGACTCCTTATGGACAAGGATTTCCATTAGGAACCATCAAAGGTGTGGCTTACAATGGCTTATCATTCTTGCTTAATTGGAATTCGCAAAACCAGCGTAATTCGGGGATATCTTCGTTAATTGTTTGCCAAAGATACTTTGGGCTGAAATTGCCATAATGTTGAGCAGCTACATTTCTCATGCCACGGATATCTTTCCAAGGTATTTCTAAGTGCGTGTCTTTGAACTCATCAGAAATATGAGTCGTTAATTCGCCTATCTGAGCAAGCACATCGCAAGCGCATTTCTATAAACACTATTTTCGCGGAGAGCACTCTCTGATGCGCCAAAAAACGCCTTTGTTCTATCTATATCATCGCAGTAATTTACGATTTTCTGTAACAGTATTTCATCACGCTTGTTAAGAGGCATAGACCATTACTTCTTCTGCACGGATTTCGTTTAAGAATGATTCGCTAAGCGCATCAGTTGGAATCACATCAACATTAGTGTGCAGGCTTTCCTCGAGTTCACGATGAAAACCTGCAAGACGGACAAATCCTCTCAAAGCACCGTCATCGACTATACGTAAATCAATATCACTCCCAAAGGTTGCTTCGCCTCTTGCGTATGAACCGAATAGCGCAACACTGCCCACACCATAGGATTGTGCAATAGGCTTTATGATTTGCGCTATCTCTTCAATTGTCAGTATTTTGTTTTGGCTTAACATCCTTGCCCTCTAGAAGAGTAAGTATAGCATACCAGAACGGACATTACTGACACATTACACGACCCCAACCCATTCCGTTATTGTGGTGAATACTACGATATTGAGACCAGCAATTGTATTTACGCGCTATGTTTTATTCGCCTTCTCTTAGGAGAATCTTTTCGGCTGATACTCATTGTAATAAGTGCACGGCAATAATTATCTCCCTATCAAGAAAACGTGGGTAGACCATAGACCAAAAATGTGATAGTGACCATTTGCGGAATGAAAAGTTAGGTAAAAATCTAAATAATTGATACTGAAAACGCAAAGGGATACTTAACGTTTGGTTTGCTTTTTTGCTATGCCTCAATATCTTTAATGAATTTGATGAATCCGTATCCATCACCAACACATACAAGTTTCGGAATATTCGCTGTTTGGCGGAGGGGGAAGGGAATCGAACCCCCCGCAACGGTTTCTCCGCTGCCAACGGATTTGAAGTCCGCAAGGCCCACCAGAGCCTATCCACCTCCAACGAGATTATAACATTATATCTGTTGATGATATGGAAATAAAAAAACAAGAACTCCCCAAGTTATATGCTTGGGGAGACAGCAACAAGTATTTGACAAAAGGTTACTTGACAATCCTGAGCATGAAGAGAGATAAGCCCAAGAAAAGAACAATGAGTACAATCGTAACTTGGAAGAGGGTTTTTTCCACCCCACGACGAGTACGGTAGACAGAGCTGGACTCGCCCAGTATTCCACCCAACCCCCCGCCTTTAACTTGTAGTAACAGCGCAGCCACAAGTGCTACGGACAATATCATTTGTGCAATTATGAAAAAGGTTATCATTTATCTACATTCCTCCAGTTGGCGCGTAATTATTTCCAGCGCCATATTAGGATTAGCCCTTCCCTTTGAGAGTCGCATTAACTGCCCAACCAAGAATTTAATCGCCTGAGCTTTTCCTGCTTTATAGTCTGCGATTGCTTGCGGATTTTCCCGAATGACTTGACTCACTACTTCTTCAAGCGCCGATGTGTCGGAAATTTGCGCCAGCCCTTTTTCATCAATAATGACCTTAGGGGCCTTTCCGGAAGCAAACATTTCTTCAAGGACAGTCTTGCCGGTGCCACTATTAACGACATTTTTGCACACCATATCTACCAATTGCCCTAAACTGATAGGTGGAATGCGCTCAGCAAACTCTATGATAGCACATCCTGAGGTGTTTAAGATACTGCCAACAGGACCCAACAACCAGTTAGCAATTTCTTTTGGAGACAATGATGGGGTTTGTGCAAGCGTTTTTTCAAAATAGTCAGCTGTTTCACGACTTTCTGTTAGCAGGTTTGAGTCGTAATCCGATAGGTTGTACTGCTGAGTAAAGCGTTGCATGCGAGCCTCGGGTAACTCCGGCAGACTTATGCGAATCTCCTCAACCCATTCTTTTGACAGAATGAGCAGTGGCAAATCGGGCTCGGGGAAATAGCGATAATCATGTGCAAATTCCTTGCTCCGTTGAGAAACGGTTTTTCCTTCCTCTTCAACCCAGCCTCTTGTTTCCTGTACGATATGTTCTCCTCTTACCAGCACTTTGCGCTGCCTGTCAGCTTCGTATTCAAGCGCACGAAATACCGCACGGAAACTGTTCATATTTTTGACTTCCACTTTTGCCAATAACTTGTCACTGCCACGTGGGCGAATGCTAATATTGGCATCACAACGGAAAGAGCCTTCTTCCATATTGGCGGTGGAGACACCCAAATAGCGAAGGATAGAATGTAGTTTCTGCAGATATGCACGGGCTTCTTCCGCTGAGCGCATGTCCGGTTCGCTCACTATTTCCATTAACGGAACACTGGATCGGTTGATGTCTACAAGGCTATACGAAATACCACTCTCATTACGATGCATCAGCTTCGCGACATCTTCTTCTTGATGCACGCGGGTTACCCCAATCCGCTTGGATTCTCCATTGACTTTAATGTTTAACCAACCATTTGCTCCGATGGGTTGGTCAAACTGTGAGATTTGGAACCCTTTCATTAGATCGGGATAGGAGTAATTCTTACGATCAAATTTCGTGTATTCGGAGATTGTACAGTTTAATGCCAATGCCGCCATGGTTGCATATTTGACAGCTTGTTTGTTGATATTTGGAAGCACGCCGGGCATCCCCAAGCACACCGGGCAGACATGGGTATTAGGCGGCGCATTGGAATAGTCCGACGAACAGCCACAGTACATTTTGCTTTTCGTTCGTAGCTGTGCATGCACTTCCAGCCCGATAATGGTCTCGTATTCTGTTGTAACAGCAGTGCTTTCCATAGACAAATGTTCAGTATATCAGGAACTATGTATGATAGCAAGATAGCGTAGGCATGAAACCGGGCAGAATTTATAGAAAAGAGGTGAGTTGTGATATAATCGGTTCAACCTATTCGGGGCTGTAGCTCGACTGAGAAAGTAATTCGACAGTACACGCTACGCTTGAAGGAGAGGGATTGTTAATTCGGGGGAGTAGCTCAGTGGGAGTAGCGCTGCTTTCGCATAGCAGAGGTCGAGGGTTCAAATCCCTTCTCCTCCACCAAATGGACATTGGACGAAATTCTACTATTTCCATGGTAGTTTATGTCACATAACGTGCGTTATCGTGTAGAGCATAAAGATGACAATCCACTGAGTGGGCACGAAAACGAAAAGGGCGAAAACACATTAACAAGAGAAGTAATTAAATCTCTTTCCTTCTAATCACCAATATCGAACCCAGCAGGGAAAGAATACAGCTACCTATAGTTACTCCAAAAGCGAGCCAATATGGATTGGTTACGGGATTAGGCAATCCTGGCATAGGTTCCAATTGAAACACGCTGGGGTTGAGTAATTCCTGCCCCCATCGGATTAGTTCAAAAGGGACAAGCACTCTGAATGGATCTGCAAATGAAAAGCCATATGACGCTATGAGCAGAATCATGGTAATGGCACCTGCCAAGACATTGTTTCTGAATATGGTTGATACGAATATTGAAAAAGCTATTGCAAGAGCTAAATATAAAAGAATAAAGCCTAACATGGTAAAGAAAATCTCTGTGGTAACAGGGTCGGATTCATATAACTTGGCAACATTCAAGGCATATAAATGGCAAATGGTGAAGCCAATGATAATAGCCAAAGCGAACATAACATAGGATACCAAAAACTTGGTCAGAATATAGGCTCCGCGTCCAACTGGTTTGACCAATATGGCAGCGGCCAAGCCGTCCTTAACCTCTTTGGCAACAGTGCTCATCAACATAAAGGGTACCAGCACTATCATCCCCATTGACAGCCAATTGGTATAACCGTATAGGATATTCCTTGACCTTAATGGATTAATGAAAATATCGCCTTGAAACTCACTTTCAGCTATAAAAGGCACAATAAAACCCAAGGCAATGAAAAAAGCAAAAATCAAAATGATCTTATAAGTTTTCCAGCTTTCAACCAGCTCTTTTTGTAGCAGAACGAAAAACTTTTGCATCTTATTCTACTCCCGCTAGTTTAATAAAGATATCTTCCAGTGATGGCTGTGTGGTAATATAATTGATGATGGTAAAGCCTTGCTGGCATATCAGTTTGGGCAGAGCGTTACGAGCCGCAACATGGTCTTTAAGATAGATGACTAATTCAGGCATATGCTGGTCATTTGTTTTGGAGATAACATCTGAACACCAAGTCTGTTCTTCAATAACAGTTGCTAATGAAGACGGCTCTTCCAATGTATTAACGCTAATGCAGTTCTGTGAAAATTGTTGCTTCAACACATTGATGTTTTCAGAAACCAGCAAACGACCATGGTCAATAATACCTACCTTATCACTTATTCTCTCAACATCAGCCAGAATATGCGTAGAGATGAAGACAGTAGCTTTTTCCTTGATGTTTTTGATAATGTCCAAAACATCGGCTCGCCCCAATGGGTCCATAGCTGACACCGGTTCGTCAAGGAACAATACTTTTGGGTTCCCCATCATCGCTGCAGCCAATCCTAAGCGTTGTTT
>WRNG01000067.1 GCA_009776735.1 Dehalococcoidia bacterium
CCCCCCGTGTCCAACTGTTTTTTATTGCCACCTTTATCAAATTGCTAGCTATAGGATTTATAGGGTTAGCGACTATTCTGCATTTTCAGCCGATTGTTGTGGGAGCAAGTTTTGGTCTTTTTCTGTGGTTAGCGTTGATGCTGGCTATTGCTATTCCTCGGATTGATACTTTTTTAGTTGCGTACCAACATTGGTTAAAGCGTTTTTCAAAAATATCCATATCCATAATATCCATCGTGATTATTTCTCAAGCTTTAGCTATATCCACAATATTGATATGGGAAACAATTAATCGCGACTCACTACCGCCGGCAGTAAATGAGCTACTAGCTGATATTCGCACGCCATCAGATGCATTTGCGCTTACAATCCAGGCTGCGGACAATTTACTCTCAGGCAAAAACCCCTATAAGCACGCCAACATCATTACTGCCTATAACGCTTCCCCCGATACATATAGACTCACCCCATTGCGCCTCGGTGCTTTTGAGACTTCGTTCCCTTATCCTACGAATGAAGAAATTCATAACCTCTGGAACGTCGCCATTACAAATCCCGATGTTCCGCAGCCAGAAATCGAATCAAAATTTAACTACCCCGCTGGCACTTTTTTGTTGCTGGTACCATTTTTGGGATTAGGAATAAACGACATCCATATTATTTTAGCTATATTAACATTACCGGTACTCATATATGCAGCTAAGAAAATGCCACTCCGCAATCGATGGCTTTTCATAATTGGGGTGCTCCTTTCATTCGAAATGTGGAATGCCCTATTCGGCAATGATATCAGGATGTTATATATTCCTTTCCTCTTAATGGGATGGCTATCAGCTCCTCGACGTCCTTGGTTGTCAGCCATTTTTATTGGTATTGCAGCAGCATCGAAACAAAACATATGGTTTTTGTTGCCTTTTTATTTTATTCTAATGCACCGAACATTCAGTCGCCGTACAGCATTGCAATGCATAGTAATCGTTGGAGCAGTATTCTTTACTATCAATGCACCTTTTATTGTTCTGGATTTCCCACTGTACATTTCATCAGTCATGGCTCCAATGATGGATCCAATATTTCCCATGGGAAATGGTCTGGTGGCGCTGGTTACAAGCGGTATCCTACGCTGGGATGCTCCCTTATTCTTCACCCTCATGCAGATTGTCGTGTTTGTAATATGCGTATTTTGGTACTTTCGACATGTCAGGCATAGTCCACATGCAGGGATAATACTGTCAATCATCCCACTGTTTTTCGCGTGGCGTTCTCTTTGGGGATATTTTTACTTTTATGACATTATTCTATTGGCATCCATTCTCATTTATGAACCAATAACAAATTCTTGCCCGTTTAGTGACCGTCCTTCGGTTGCTGGTCCTGTTTCAAGTTCGATATTTACTCCACAAGCTTCCAGTTCGGTAAAAATGTACTTATTATCCTCGTTTGTGAAAAAAGCCTCAATGAAGGTCGCAATTTTAGCGCCAAGCGAGAGAATTTCAAGGAGTACAGCTTTAGTAGTTGTAGAAAACTCAGCTAAACTGCTGAAACATGAAGCCACCAATTAAGCAGCCCCCCAACTTGACTAATACCACCCTGAAGTCCTAATCCCTTCTTTTCAAGGCGCTACCCTTGCGATTTGTTGTTCGTTCTGAACTCTTGCTGTGTCTTAATGGGGAGCAGTATACGTTTTCACTTGTTGTTCGACGTGTCCCTATTATGTACATGAAGCAATCGATGTATTGACTTTCTTAATTTATATGTTTTATAATGCCCCAAAATAATCTTTATACTACAAGTAATTACAAACAAGGAGGGTCAGTTGTCGAGTTTTTTGTCTAAAACTAAGTGGATAATCTTGGGGGGATTAGTCTTTGGCACATTAGGTGCATTAGCAGTTAATTGGGGAAACCCCAACAACATGGGGCTCTGTGTGGCTTGTTTCCTTCGTGATATCGCTGGAGCTCTGCAACTACATACTACTGCTACCGTACAGTATCTGAGACCAGAAATCTTTGGTTTCGTGCTTGGTTCTTTTGGTACTTCATTGGCTTTCCGTGAATGGAGACCGCGTGGCGGTTCGTCTCCGATTATTCGTTTTCTTTTAGCTATTTGTGTCATGATTGGTGCGATGGTATTCCTTGGATGTCCAATTCGCGATTTACTCCGTTTCAGTGGAGGAGATCTAAGTGCTTTGGTAGGGCTGGCAGGTTTGATAGTCGGCGTTTTAGTAGGCATTTTCTTCCTTAAACGTGGATTCACCTTGGGACGCACCACTAAAGTCCCCAAAATTACTGGGCTTGTCGTTCCTATTTTTGCTTTGGTATTGTTTGTATTGCTCATTATTAAATCAGGTGTCTTATCTTTCACTAGCGCCGATGGCGCCCCAGGGTCTCTGCATGTTAACCCTTGGCTTGGACTTGTTTTAGGGCTAGTCGTTGGCTTTATCGTGCAACGCACCCGTTTTTGTTCTGTGGGCGCATGGCGCGATGTATTCCTGACTAAGAACTTCTACCTGTTAAGTGGGATTGTAGCTTTCGTCGTAGGAGCTTTGGTCACTAATTACGTCGTCGGAAATTTTGGCGCCAGCGGCCTGTTTGGTCTTAATGTGGGTCCTAGGGATGTCGTATACCATTGGGGCTTTACCAAGCAGCCAATAGCTCTCCCTTATGCCGATGCGGATGGTAATATCTTGTGGTCACAATATATTTGGTCTTTCCTTAGTTTCTCAGTAGTAGGTCTTGGAGCGACCTTGATGGGTGGATGTCCACTACGAACCACAATAATGGCAGGTGAAGGTGATACCGATGCCGGAATCAGCATCCTTGGCTACATCGCCGGAGGTGCTATTGCCATGAACTTTATGGTTGCCTCCAGTGGTGCCGGAATGGGCAAGTATGGAACATGGGGTGTAGCTGTAGCACTGGTATTCTGTTTAGCCATCGGTTTTCTCATGCGTGAGAAGGAAGCTTAATAAATAGTTGTTTCGTCGGAGGTTGGTATGATTGAGGTCGATGTAAGAGGCCTTTCTTGCCCAATACCGGTGGTTCGTGCGCAAAAAGCCATGGCTACTCATCCCAAAGAAATACTGTATGTCATGGTTGACAGTAGCGTTGCTAGAGAGCACATTGAGAATCTGGCTAAGAAGGGGGTATTGCGTCAGCGTTGATGTGCGCAAGGATGAAATACATTTGCAATTAACCCCCGAAAGCTTAAGGAAATAATTCACTGGTCCTTTTCGACTGTTAGCAGAATAACCCCTGTTGTTGATAGTACCCGCTAGCCATGGAAACCTACAGGGCTTTATTTGAAACCAAGAGCATCTGGTGGCGGTTGGATATAGAAGCAGCGGGTTATTCTTTATCTGTGTACATATTGTTCCATGTCTTGGCTAATTCTTTGTGTTTATCATTTGGCATTATTTTTAATACAATATGAGGTGACTATGACTATTGATATCATAAACTTGCAAGCTGTTAAGAGTGAAGCTGCGGAATTATATCGTAGCGGCGATTACTATTGCTCAGAAGCTATTATTTCAACCATCCGCAAATACTTTGCCCCTGACATGCCCGAACAGGCCATAGCTATGGGTTCCGGTTTTCCAGTAGGGATGGGAGGTTCCATGTGTACCTGCGGAGCAGTTGTTGGTGGCATTATTGCTCTAGGTTACTTTTTTGGAAGAGTGAGACCCAAGGATACAAAAGTTCAAAAAGCAATGACCTTGGCCAAAGAGCTTCACGACTATTTCCGGAACAAACACAAAGTATTATGCTGTAAAATTCTTACTAAAGGAATGGAACTTGGTTCACCTGTGCATATGGAGCAATGTATAGCATTTACGGGTGAGATTGCGGAAAAAACAGCGGAAATCATCGCACGTGAACTTGGCATTGCAATAGAAAGACAATAGTCTCACCAACAACCATGCGAATAGCGCAAATTCTCCAGCAACAGATTTGAATTTAGGGACGGATTGTATTGTTGTGTCTCGCCATCGATATTAAGGCTGCCAGTTATGTCTTTTTCTTGTAGGCACGTAACGTAAATATTTTATGCAATTTCGATAATGACTTTTCCTTTCGGATGCCCCGTCTCCATATGGCGAAGTGCCTCGGCGGTTTCATCAAGCGAATATCGGCTGTCGATGACAACGCGCAATTTGCCAGCTTCGACAAGTTTATTTACATCCAGCAACGGTTCACTGATTTTATTATTTGCCATGCACAGTTTGATTTTCTTACCGTCTTTTTTCCCTGCGAGATTGTAGCTTATCATGTGCCGCATCGTGGAAAATCCGATTACAATACAAATACCATTTTGTTTCAACAAGTGGCGGTAATCCTTAACCGAAAGCGTGGCGACAACATCAATAACAACATCAAAATGCCTACGGATATTTATAACATCTTCTTTTTTATAATCAACGATAGCATCCGCGCCGAGGGAACTCACTGTATCAACGCTCCCTGTATTGCAAACCGCAGTTACGACTGCACCCAGCGCTTTTGCAATCTGAACGGCAAACATACCAACACCGCCCGAGGCACCGTTAATTAAGACACTCTGTCCTTGTTTTACGTTCGCATTGTCACGGACAGCTTGCAAAGCCGTGACTGCAGCCATAGGTAGAGCCGCCGCTTCTTCAAAAGTCAACGAATCGCAATGTTTCCGTAAATATCCGCCAGTCCATGTAAAAT
>WRNG01000068.1 GCA_009776735.1 Dehalococcoidia bacterium
AGGATACTATCCGCCTCCTGGATATCAACCACCACCCGGCGGATACCAGCCTCCGCCACCGCCACCTCCGCAGCAGTATTATGCCCCTGAGAAGCATCGGTCTTACGGAGGCAATTGCTACACCACAAAAGATTGGGTCTTGTGGATATTCTTACTGTCTCTTCCGCTGGTAGGCCTTATTATGCTATTCGTCTGGGGATTCGGCGCCAATCAGGACTGTCGCGCAAAATTCGCCAAGGCTATGCTCATCTGGGAGCTTATAGGCATTGTCCTCGTGATATTCTTTGGTTTCATAATTCCGGCGGCGTGTGCCGCTACCTTTTTGCCGTGGGCTAACTAAGGACCTGTCGATAAATAATTAGACTAATTACGGAGAGAACTCACATCATTCCAGGTGGGAAGGAGAAATAAACATGATTAAGCAAATAGGAGTTCTGCTAGCGGTAGTGCTTTTCGCATCACTCGTGGTTTCCTGCGGTGGAGACAAGGATGCCCTTATTATCACCATTACGGAAACACCTTACACATCATCAATAACTTCTAGCACTACCACTGGAACCACCGCCACAACCCAAACATATATAGTTTCTTTCATTGATTGGAACGGCACTCTCTTAAAATCAGAATACATCACTGCCGGATCAGCGGCGGCTGCTCCCCCTAGCCCAAGCCGCACAGGGTACACTTTTGCCAATTGGGACACAAGTTTTTCTAATATCACATTGAATACGGTAGTGGCCGCTTTATATAGCGCGAACTCCTACACCGCAGCTTTCAACAGTAACGGCGGTAGCGGCTCAATGGCAAACCAGGTTTTTACCTATGATGCGGCACAGACCCTAAGTACGAATGCTTTCATAAGAGATGGCTATCACTTCGCTGGATGGGCCACCGCCTCCAGCGGGCCTGTTGTATATACCGATGGGCAATCAATAACCAACCTGGCCACCAACGGTATGGTAACTCTCTATGCTGTATGGTCAAGTGCTCCTACCTATTCTGCAACGATCAATGGTAGCAATGCCATAAATAACGGTACAGGTGCCTACGCGGATGGTGCAATCGTATCAATCAATGCTGGCAACAGAGACGGTTATACCTTCAGTGGCTGGACTGTTGACTCGGGCAGTATTACCTTAGCTAACCCAAACAGCGCCTCGACTACTTTCACCATGCCCACGGAAAATGTTTCAGTTACGGCCAAGTGGGCGGCTAACACTTATACTATTGTCTTTAATGCCAACGGCGGCAGCGGCTTGATGGCAAATCAGATTTTTACCTACGATATAGCGCAAGCCCTGAGTACGAATGCTTTCATCAGAAATAGTTATACTTTTGCCGGGTGGGATACCAACCCAAATGGCACAACGATTGTTTATACAAATGGGCAGTCAGTAAACAACCTGGCCACCGGTGATACGGTAAATATATATGCTGTGTGGAATCAGGAAGCTCCGGATGGCTTTTCTAATACTCCATTATTTGCCGTTGGAATTCCGTCCTCATCAAATGGCGTACCCGTGATAATTGATAGCATGACTGACGGAGCTTATAACTACTACCTCTTAGACGCAGGTATGATTCAGAGTCTTTATATGGGAACCATCGCAGAAGTCATCTACAATGGAATCCCACAACCATGGTCTATGACCACATTCACAGAACAGTCAATTACTACATCGCTCACCAAAACAATCGTTGACTCAGTGACTATTACCAAAACAGATGGCGGGAAGGTTGGATTAGATGTTACGGTTGGTAAGCCGGATAAATTTGCGGTGAAAGGTTTTTTTGAGTATTCATGGCAAAATTCAACATCATCAACCAAATCAACCTCAAATACCATCACGACTGTACAAACAGAAATCAACTCCATAACATTGTCTCTTAACCTGGGTGGTACTTTTGGTAATAATAATATGGCCCATGGTGCCTACCGATATGCCTATTACTGCGATGCCGACATTTACATGTACATCATCACGAGTAGCAATAACGAAATTATCGAACAAATCGATATAGTCGTTTGTGCAAGAGAAGGAAAAAAACTAGGCTCCGAATACTCCCCCACTGGAAGCTTTGATCACAGCTTCAGCGGTATTAGCCTGCAAGAGGAATTTTGGAAAGTATTGCAAAAACCAACACAATCAATGTTTCAAGTGATTGGAGATATTTTTAGCTTTAATGGTGGTTTTGGAACTCTTGAATCTCCATATAAAATCTCTAGCAAAGAGCATTTTGTGAAGATGGTAACAACAACCGATACATTCTACTACTACGCCCTAGAGAACGATATAAATCTTGGCAATTGGAATAGCTACGGAATGAGGAGCTGGGTATTTGGCAACAGAGGAAACCCCGGTTTTTGGATTGACTACGGCGGTAGCAAAGAAGACCTATTCGCGAAACTGAAGCCATGGTCGGGATTCCTTGATGGCCAAAATCACATGGTAGCATACAGCATGCGAATACCAAATACATCAACTCAGAATTACAGCTTTGGTTTGATACCGGCAACAAACAAGGCAACTATTCGCAATCTCAGTGTTTTTGCTGACTTGCGGACGTCTTCTTTTATACCAAATAGCGCGCGTGCAGATATAGTGTATTGCGGAGGTCTTATTGGGCTTGCTTTTGATACAGAAATACACAATTGTAGCGTCGACGGAGAGGTGAATTACAATTCAGAAGGCGGCCATACCGTGATAGATTATGATCTTTACCTCCATTCAACTTACGTCGGAGGCGTTGTCGGTTATGCTAGCGGAGGCTCAATTACATCAAGCAAAAGTTCAGCCAATATATATGGGCGAGGATTTAAGCCGGCAGCCGGAGGTTGTGCAGGCGGAACGTTGAATTGTAGCGTCACTGGTTTCGACTTCACAGGAAGTAGCTCAGCCTTTAGTGGCTGGCTTTTTGGGCACGCACACCAGAATGACGCAGTGGCTGAAGTAAATCGTTCTGCATCATTGCTCTATATGTAGTAGGCAGCTTGAAACACATGATGGCAAAAAAGGATAATCAAAGAACGAAGACGAGCTTCATGCAAAAGCCATGAGCGCTACACATTCCATTCAGAACAGTACAAACCAAGTTTCGAGTTTCTTAGACCACAAAAGTGTACGATATGCTAAATGAGACACAGGATATTCCATGCGGGGTAATCGGTAGGGACTGGGCGCAAAGGCTTCGTCACCTCTAGCACCAAGGGAACAACAGGTCACCTCTAAAAACCCCCGTCGATTTGCTCCAAAAACGAAACAATGAACCTGTCGCCATTTACCAAATTGCTAGGGTTGATAGTTTTTAGAGGTGACCAACAATAGACTGCACAACAGAAAGAGGAACCAGTATTGGAAGATAGAAAGTCACAAAACTCGGATGAGAAAATCTTCATTGCATGGGGTGGAAATCAAGCGTTAGCAGAGCTGGTTCACGAGAAACTGAAAAAGTATAATTATGATGGGATTGTTGGTGGCGGGGCAGTGACAGACATGTTTCTTGGCAGTCAGATATTTGCACAAATACGCCAAAGCACACAATCAATCATTTTAGTTCAGCAACAGGATTCCAGCGACGGAACCATGAATTTTAATGACAATATGATGTTTGAGTGGGGCTATTTAACCGCACGCATGCAACCGGGCAAGATACATGTCTTTTTGATTGACTTGTTAACCAGAAACCTACCGAGCGATCTAATGGGCACGTGGGCAACGCCAATAATGCAGGCCGGTCGTGAACTGGATGAAATTGCTGAAGATATAGCACGCATATTCTATGCAAATGCATCACGGCCAGTCGAATTAGACAAAATGAGAATAATCCATACGTGGGATCAAACTAAGAATCTCTTAAAAAGCTATAACGAAGAGCCAAGTCGACCAGACATAGAGATGGCGCACATACTCTTGCACAGTATTGAAGTATGCTCATATTATATTGAAGAAGAATTCATGGAAGAGACGCTAAATAAGATCAACCCAATTTCATCCTTACTAACGCAAGTCATAAACATTTGCAAGACTCAAAATGCCATCATGCGCGAGACTTCAAATTTGGGTAGGCATATAAGCTTTGACGCCTATTTAGAACTAGGGGCACTTTGTGAGATAAATTTCGACACAAACCGGGATGAAAATTTAGACCTTTGGGTAAAATTCCATTTAGTAGATCAGGTGACTATGCTTGATATGTCAATCGCAAAAAATCCAGAGCTAGCCACTGCTGAAAAAAATAATTATCATGAAAAAGTAATCAATGGATGCACGAAAGCTCTTGCAATTCTCGAAAATATTATTACCGTTTATCCTAAAGAAAAAAACTATGCCGGACTATATTTTGGGTATAAACACCCTGAGTTTTGCACGCTTTTCTACTAGAAATTACTCACGACGCCAAAAACACTTTCAGTTGTAGGTTTTTTGCATCAAACCTCTTGACTTACCTCCATTAT
>WRNG01000069.1 GCA_009776735.1 Dehalococcoidia bacterium
AGGGTTCTCTTTGAATATATCTATGGATTTGCCTATCTTGAGAAAGCCTTCCCATGCCTGCAAGAAAGCCCCGCTTGTGAAGAAATCAGAAAAAGCCTTGGCAAGCCACGTGAGCCCGATCAATAATAAATTCAAGAAACCATTGAGAATAGAACCAATGTCAACCGCCCTTCCCGATGGGTCCACGTACATGACCGGATTCCCATTACAATACGCATACATATTGCTGCCATTGACCATATCCTCCCCCGCGATGAAGGTACTGTCGGCATTGAGGAACCTGCGCCACTCGGGGCTGCCTCATCACTCCGGGAAATCCTGCGGCAGAATAGTACAGTCGAAAGCTCGCCCAATATCAAAAACAAAATCGGGGGAAACCTCTAATGATTCTACCCGGTATTCATTTCTTTGCTTGTAATATATGATGGTTACAATGCCTTCTTTTGTCAAGTGTGCAGTTGCGAAATATGGTAGCATCGAATAGCGCTCATTCCAACGATTCAAATATAATTCAACCGTAGGGTCAATCTTATTCACTTTTTTGATAGAATCCCCTTTTTTGACAGCATCAAAATCAGATTTCACGAGGGCTTTTTTCACATAGAGAGAATGCGTCACGACCCAACCCTTTTCACCGCGTCCTCCTTCCTCTACAAAGGTGTAAATCAGCCCGCCCTCGTTGGTTTTGTAAAGCGCATAGACCTTTTGCTCACCTGTTCGGCGCAAACACTCCACGGGGAAATCTCTCTCCAAATCAGAAAGGCCGATCGCAAAATAACTTACAACCCCTGGGTCATCAGCTAGGTAATAAACCAAACGCTTTTCAAAAGCTTCCTTTTCTGAATAGGTTTTCGTTATTAATTGCTCGTGTGGTTTTTGGCTGGCATTGGATATCATTTCAAGCTCTTTCTGTTGGGCGGCCTCTATCTTCTTTCGAATATCCATTTCTGAATAATCCTCCGATTTTATATCGTGTGGAGATGTATCCATTGCACTTTCGGAAACGCTTTCGTTAGTTGTTTCTGTTGAAGATGATAAACAGGCTGACGTGAAGATAAGGGTTAAAATTAACCCGAGAACAACTGTTTTTTTCATTTTTACACCCTCCTTAAGGCGATACCGCAAAATATCTGGTTCCCATGCTGTCAGGATACTCCTGTATTGTTATCCCCAATCTTTTTGCCGTCCACATTTCTTGATTAGTGGAAGGATTGCCAGAATAGTTTATGGCGGGGCTGGGAAAGAGGGGGGTTCCCGTTCCATGCTTACCGGCCCAGCTGCCATCACCAAGCTGATAAACAACATGAAAACCTGATGTCGGATGTAGTCGAAAAGCCATTCGAAACCAACCCTTGGGGATAGGCGTTGAGTACGATGTGATCCTGTAGCATTTTCTTTTTTGCACATCGCTCATGTAATTTGGTATAGCTTCGTCATAATCAGAAGAATGTGTGGCACCAGAAACAACATAACCCTTCCATCCTAAATCCTCATCCTTATTGAGTACATATCCAAGACAATTTTGGTCGGTGCTATCACTGTCACGCCAATCACCCGTGCTGTATGAAACCGCTTCAGCCACACTGTTTTTCGGCACAAACACCCAATCGCTGGTATAGTAAAATGAGCCATGTGACCCTAAGATGCTTACTTGCTGATACTTGCTGTAACTTGGGCCGAGGTTGTACGTAGTGCTTGCTGGCCCAAGCCACGATTGTTGATTGTTGAGCATGATTCCAGACATAGATAACGGGGTGATGGTAATGACTTTGATATTGGCCGATGCGCCGCCGGCCGTAACGGTCGCGTATGTGATGCCCTCGCTTTTGCCTGTGAACGTATTATTGGCTACGGTAACGATGTTGGTGTTGGAGCTCGCCCATGAGTGACTTACTCCCGAAGGGTTGGTGGTTACGGTTACGGTATGCGTGTTTGTGTTGCTGACATAAACATGAAGCGGGCTATCAGTGTTGTTTAAGGTTCTGCCGCCCGATGATTTTACGGTTATGATGGTTGGAACAGTCGTCGTCGGCTTCGTCGTACCGCCTCCGCCTGTTGTGGTAGTCGTCATAGTAGTCGTGCTTGACGGCGGCGGGATAATATCACCGATGCAGTCCACAACAGGCGGCACAACGTCTGTTAAAATGGCCAGAAGGCCTTCGAACACAGGCATCCATTCATCAATACAATTAAGCGTAGGTTCCCCACACCCGGTCCAAATGCTCTCAAGGCCCTCTGTGTTGCAGTTGCTTTCTTCCCTCGTGCCGCTGCCGCCTGCCATCACCGCGCTGCCGCTGTGCTTTCCTCACTGCCCCCATTCCGCCAGCGGCTTCCAGTCCAGTTCAACCACCTGGCCGTCGCCTTCCATTTCTTTCTGCACGCGGTCAAATTCTTCCTTGGTGATGGAGGCGCCCGGGAACTGATCAACATACATATCATAGCGATAATACTGCCCGAAATCATCGAGCAGCGTTATCTGGCGCTTGAGCACACCATCTATAAAACGATAGTAAGCAACACGTGGAGCGCCATAAGTATCCCACTCTAGCTTTATGGCTCCATTTTTCAACAGTATGGGTGGAGAAACCTCAGCAGGATCTATAAAGAACTCCTCCTGCCTTACTGCAACTCCGTTTTGGTAAGCGTAAACATTAGCCAGTCCCCAAGCCACTATCCCTATCAGCAATTCTTGTGTACCATTGCCGTCAAGGTCATAGAAAGTGTATTGCACGTTTTTCAGCCCATCTGGGTGGTCATCATGGGCCTTGATTATTTTATTGAGTTCATCGGAATACGGTTTATTATCGCTGGTTTTGTTAGCCTGGGTAGTTGGTGTTGAAGCATCGGATATGGCCCAAGTAGTTGTAACGTCGGCTGCCTCCTGAGAGGTCGTAACAGTTTGTGTTTCCCTGGAAATAGCCGGTTCGCAGGCGCAAAGGCCCACAAAAAGTATGCACAGACATGCGGTGATTAGCTTTTTCATTGATAGATAGTTCCCTCCTCATTATTTTATGTTTCGAGATTCAGTATATATGCCGCCTTTAAGCCCTGTGCCATTTGGACTGGGTACATAATTCCACTCATAAGCGTGAAACCACAGCACATCGCTGTTTGCAGGGAACCCGATGCCCTCGATCTCGAACTTGATACTATTGCTGGAACCTTTGTTGATTTCTATTCTCTTTTCATAGTTTGGGGCAACAGAATTATCAATTGCATTCTTTGTGTCTTCATACACAAGGATAACGTTTTTGTGATTTTGGTTTGATCCCGTGTCTGGATTGCCCCCCCACATTAGATAATAGAGTTTGCCAGTGCCGGAGTTTTCGTAATAGATTGCTTGTCTGCCGTAGTTTGCATACTCCGGGTGCGCTGGAGGAAGGGGAATCGAAAATTTGCGTGACGGCGTGACCGAGCCATTGCCCTCGTGATCTCGTCTAATGGTGATTGTAAAGAAGTCTAATCCATTGCCTAGTAAAAACTGGATAGATAGAATGCCCTGAAGAGCTCCGCTGGTAGGGGTATAGTATTTCACAAGCGAAATACTTGAATAAGCCGTTAGATTCTGATTGTTTTTATTGTATGTATACCTCCCAACCTCCCAATAATTAGCACCATCATATCTAAGTTTGACAAGCGCAGGAGTGTTAAGTTGGGTTGCGACAACATACAGGTAATAGCGGACAGTTCCGTTACTTTCGGTGTAGGTTGCCAAAGCCATATCGTTGGCATGGCCCAGATTGCCCACCGTTTTACTTGGTGTCATTAGTTCCGGTTCTCCGCCATTGCCATTGCCATCCAGTTTATACCGAAAGAGCCTTTGCACTGTATTAGGCGAAGTCGTGGCAACCGAATTCACGTCAACAGAATAACAATAATTCGTACCCACCGCAAAGCCTTGGGGCACCTGATTATGCGCGGCTATGCCACTCGTAAAGTTTTTCAACTCTGTTTGCCGATGATACGTTGTTATCTCTATCGTTTTGCTGCCAATTTTTCCGCTGCCATCTTTAGCGGTTGCGTAGATGGTCACGAAACCAGGACTTACACCCGTAACCACGCCAATGTTGGACACAGTCGCACACGAATTACTTGTCGTCCATGTTACGTTTTTGTTGGTTGCGTTGCTTGGTGTAACAGTAGCAGTTAGTGTTCTCTGTTTCCCCACTCCCACGCTGGGATCACCACCAGATACGGTGATTCCTGTTACTAGTACAGTACCGCCGCCTCCGCTTGTCGTGGTCGTTGTGCTAGAAGTCGACGAACTGGAGGGAAACGTCGGCAGTACAATTTCTTCGCCATTGAGGCAGTCGATGACCGCTCCGATTCCTTCGCACACGAACATGGTAGCGTCACACCCGGATTCGG
>WRNG01000070.1 GCA_009776735.1 Dehalococcoidia bacterium
CGCGATTCTGTTCGTTTCATCAGCACTCCCCCTGCTGACGATTATATCAATTTATAACAGAGTTAGCAACACTCGGCAAATGAGGATTTTTAATAGAAAAACAAGCAAAACAACTGAATAACGTTTCATCACTGGTTTCCTTTCAATAAACTGTAGATGGATATGTATTATGCTTGAATACTTGCACTTGCGCTCTTACTCTTTTTTCCCAACCAACCCCATTTATGCTCCATCCGCTGAGTGTTCGATACTTGTCCAATATTGCCTGCACAATTTGCTCATCAGTCCCATTCACAAAATAGCCCTGTAGCATTTCTGGATATCCGCTATTAAAGACTTGCAATAATAAAGCATCGAATTCATACTGCGTCACATTGCCAATGTTTAGACTGAAATATGTGTTTCTCCACACCAGATCTACTTCTTTCAACCCGATCAAATATTGAAGTGCCGCCTCAGCCTCAGCTTCAGTTATCCACTGTCCTTCGTTCACTTTACCATTGACCAGTTGGGTGATATCATTAATCTGAGTTTGGTTCAATGCTCCAAGATATACGCCCCATCCAATGGTGACTGCGGATTCGCCAGGGAGAATAACGTTTTTGTATTCTGTTTGTCCGTTAACGATTCGAGTTATTGGTCCCTCCATAACCTTGAGCAACTCTTTTCCTTGGCCTGACATTGACCACTGATTAAGCGGCTTTCGTTCAACTTCCGTCCCGCCATCATTCAAAAACCCAAACTTCCAAGTGGCACTGATCGGCGGCATAATGCTTAGCCCAATGTTTTTCACGAAGAAGTTATCGCCATGTTTGCCCCAAACCTGGACAGTGCTGCCGGCGAGCAATGGCAGAAGAATTGGGCTTGGGAACTATTCGCGGATGAGGTTTTTGAGGGCGACAGGTTATTTTTATCTCAGCGATACTTCATCAATAGGTACCTCTATTATCAAATAGTCGCCAAGTGCATGAATAATTGGAAGGACAATTCCTACCACATTGGGCGTAAAATAGCTAAAAACACGATAGTTTTCAAAGCCTTCCCCATCGGCATCTGCACTGTTTAGGTATAGCATTAGTTTGCCTTTATCTCCGTAATTGTCCTCCCTTATATAATATTCATATTGGGATGAAGTTAATTGCTTTTCCGCTGCTCGATAAAGAGCACTCATAAGATTATCGTCAATTACTACCCGATCAGCAAGCCGAATTTTCTTCACAGCTACTAAATCAATATTTACTGTGTAAAACATACCAACTGGATAAGCGCTGCCTTCAAGATATTCCAACCCTGAAAAAGCAATGCTAATGCAATCTTTGGTTTCATGCTTAATTTCATAAGATGCTTCCATAAGCAAGCGTGCATTCACTTCTTCAAGCGTGTGGAAACCTATCAAAGAATACGCTTCAAGAGGACGCAAAGCCTCTGTCTTAATCATCTTATTAACGTCAACACCATACGTCGGGAATATAGGATAATCAATCTTGATTTTATCTGAGCTAACCAGATTAATATCGAACGGCGGTAAAGTTTGTTGCGTTGCTTTGCTTGTTATATGTCTGGATGTCGCCGTTTCGCTTGCTGACTCGGCAACAGGTACAGTATATGATTCCTGTCCACTACATCCAAACAGAAACAGCCCAATTACGACTATAACGGCGATTTGTATTTTTTTCACAAATAGTCCTCCCTAATAAATATAATTTATTGCTCTTGCATATGCCGCTTCTCGAGTCGCTAACCCATTTAAAGCTGGCCCATTAACTCTATACGTCACATCCCTAACTGTGCTTAATTCACCTCCACGGTGTAGCCCTTCCTGTTGCTGGCCGTGTAATTATATACGGCCATGCCAAAGGTATTCTTGTCCGTGGTGCTGGCATTCTTTTTGAAGCCAGCCCTCTTCAGATCCTTCACGTAATTCTTCAGCTGGTCAACCGTGGCCACGCATATGACCGAGAACCCCGTCTTCCCGGGGACGCCAAGGGTGGTCTCAAACGCGGGCTTGGGCACCTGCTCGGTGAATTCGTTCTCGGGCCAGTTTGCGTTAAACAGCGCGCCAGGCAGGGCAAACCCTTCGGCCCGGCTGCTCTGCTCTTCGGCAGGGCGGCTGGTCGGTGTGTTGCTGTCGCTGGGTGGGGGCGTGGGGCCGCCGCTTTTGCCGCAGGCAACCAGCAGGCCGGCAGTCAGCATCAGGGTGCACAACAGGCAAAGCATTCTCTTCATGGTTGGTTCTCCTTGGCTACTGCAGTAACAATAGATTCAGCCGCTAAAAAATCAGGTGCAGCCAAGTTAACCCAATAAATGTACTCATCACCATACATCCAATAATCATATGGCAAACTGCCTTGTTCTAAGCGAAAAGGAAGTTCATCAAGCGACATACCTACATATTCAGGAAGAAGAATGGAGGCAGGTGCTTTTATGGAATACAGCAAGCGTGTGCCCGGATTAGCCTGATTATTCCTAAAATAGAATATAACATCAGGCATAGAACATACTGCGTAGGTTTTTCCTTCTTCTGCCCATGGCGGCTGTATTAAATCGTATCTGTCTTCCAGTTCGTCAAAACTAGGTTTCTGTATAAGCAGCTCCTTCGATTCAGCAGTGAGCAAATTGATAACCTGCTCTTTGCTTTTTGTCGTTCTTGTTGCTGCCGTAGTAGGTTTTGATGTTTCGGAAGTAGTTTCTTGTATCAAGGGGTTTTGGCCACATGAAGCAAGAAAAAGCACCATAACTAAAACGCCAAGCGCAAAAAATTTTTTCATAAAAGCACTCCTCCTATTTCGTTATATCCACATAAATTAGTTTCGCAAGATTTCCTCTTTCAACAGCTTTTACTGCCTTGTTGGCAGGTATTTCGTAATTCAGACATAAGTCGCTTCCCGCATTATATGCTGCAGTCTGAGAATTCAGATCGGAGCTATTAGCGCTTTTCCAATTTGGATATATACTCTTATAGATATTGTGATTCAAAAGCTCACGTGTTATCATCAGTCCTTCCGCTCGCCTCACCTGTGTTGCAGTAATGGTGTTGCCTCCACCATTGACTTCTTTATAAAGATCCAACAACGTAGTGATGCGAGAATAGTCCGTCCATTGCACCATACCCAATCCGAATAGACCCTGTTTCAAATCCACCAACGCGCGAACTGTCGTCAAATTATCTTGCGGCATATTATCAATAAATACTTGTTTGTACGGACTTGCACGTCCAAATCTTGCTTCGTAATTATGATTATTGACCAAGTTCAACATATAGGACTGGCTGCTCCCGCCCCAATATATTTCAAATTCCCCGGCAGCGGCCTCTTTCATAATATTCCCCAGCATTCCCGCAATAAAAGATAGTTCGAAGCCGCTCTCAAACATTGCCTGTGCCGCTGCTTTACAGGAGTCTTTCTTTTCGCGGGTGTTAATATTACTGCTGTTTTCGATATTGTTCAGCAGTCTAGCAATATCCAGACTCCCCGCCCCCACTTCAGTCAAAAACCCAAACTTCCAGGTGGCACTGATCGGCGGCATAATGCTTAGCCCAATGTTTTTCACGAAGAAGTTATCGCCATGTTTGCCCCAAACCTGGACAGTGCTGCCGGCAAGCAATGGCAGATAAGCTTGGTTCGGATGTGGTGGGCTCGAGGGCAAGCGCTCTACTTTAACCATAAGTTCTTTTGTCTGCTACTGATGCCTGAGATGGCAATAATGTCACGGCTTTTGAAGTTTGTAAAACTTTGTTCTGGTGTTCCACCTGCGTTATGCCGACAACGGGGATTTTATCGGTGATACCCGTTGACTTACCATCTTTCATTACCTCTGCCGTCACATGGGAAAGGGCTTCCTTCGTTACATATAGGGTAATCTCCCCATGACCTCCGCGTCCGTTGGGCGAATTTGTCTCGAGCAACTTTTTAATGTTCGTATCTGGGTATGTCCATTTAATGGTGTTCCATGAGGATTTTTTCAGGTCAACTTTTGCTCTCAGAATTGTCTGGAAACGGAATAGAGTGGCAAGATTTGGGTAACCAAGATAATAATCAGTTGCAAACCGATTGTGAAATAATCTCACGTAACGTGTATTGATTAGTACCGAACCACTCGGAGCATACGATACCCCTCCGCCCGGCGGGCTGCTACTGGAAGAACTGTCTGGCTCTGCCATTTCAGCGTCACTCGAGAATACGATGCTGCCCTCCACTTTGGTAGACGGCCATCCAAACCACGAAAGAACAGTGTTGAAGAAGCCTGCAAACCAATCACCAAGGCCGCTGAAGATCATTCCAATGCCCGGCCAGGGATTATCAGGGTTCTCTTTGAATATATCTATGGATTTGCCTATCTTGAGAAAGCCTTCCCATGC
>WRNG01000071.1 GCA_009776735.1 Dehalococcoidia bacterium
GAGTGTATCGTTAATATCTTGGACTGTTTTGATATTACGCTCTTTTATAAGCGCACGTATCTGCTTCTTGGTCAGTAGTTCCATTTTTCACCTTCCCTTATTCTTTCATTTTGTTTTTGGAAAGGCAAAAGCACAAATTATTTTACAGTCTCGTTTACCTAAGAAGATGTATAATATTTCAATGCATGGTATGCACAAATAATAGTTGGGGGGTTAGAAAATAAGACCTTGGCAATTTGGCATTGCATTTCTTTTGATAATCATGATTGGTGTACCAATTGTTGCTGTTTGGGCGTTTATTAAGTCTTTCAGGGGAAAATAATCGCGGGGGCAGGATCACATCTCGCCTTATCCTGTTGTCTGATTTTTTCTTAAAAACAGTCTTTTCGCATCACTCTTTATAATCTTTCCGTCAGGTGCGGCTTCCCATGTCATCAGCCCCATGTGGTCTTTGGTTGCGTTAGCACGGCGGTAAATTACCTCGGCGGCAGTATTGCCGTGAATGGCATAGTGCATTTTGTTTTGCACCTTTTTGAAAAATGCTCTTGTGCTTTTTACGTCTTTATCATAATCAAATGCCGTCGCATAAATGTCGGTTATCTTTTGATAGAACTTGCGCTCCGAAAGCCTTATCTCGCGGATGCGCTCTAAAAGTTGTTCAAAATATTTTTCCGTCAAAACTGAACCGCCGTTTTTCAACCGCTCATCGTCCATGACCCTGCCCTTAATCGTAAATTCCTTGACGATATGATTTGCCCATTTTCGGAATTGAACGGCGCGTTCATTATTAACCTTGAAACCGACGGCAATTATCATTTGCAGATTATAGTGCATTGTGTTGTATGGTTTTCCATCTGCGGCAGTTATCCAATATTTTCGGATAACTGAATTTTTATCAAGTTCGCTGTCGCTGAAAACCTTGTTGATATGATAATTTATCGTGCGAACATCCACGCCGTAAAGCGTAGCCATCATCTTCTGCGTGAACCACAGAATTTCATCTTCATAGCGCACTTCCACGCTTTGCGGATTGTCGCCCGTCGCCGCGACAAAGGTAAGATATTCTGCCGCTGAACTGCGGATTGTTATTTCTTTTGAATTTTTCTTTTTAGACATCAACTACTCCTTACAAAATCTCTAAATCCTGTTGGCTTTAATCTCGGGGATAACGTCCATTACAAAAATAGCCCCCGCTGGTTAATGCGAGGGCTATTTACAAGCCTTTTCTTTTACCCCGCTCCGGTGTGCGACGAATATTTACGAGCATTTCTACTCTACGCCTATTCTACATACATACCTCGAATAGTGTCAAGGTGACTACAGTCTGTTTCATGAACAGTAATTAATGGAATTGATATCAATTCCATTGGACATCGCCAACAAAAGCTCAAAAACGCTATCGAAAAACCGAAATAAGCCGTTTTTGAACTTAAATATCCAATTCTTTTTGGCACTGTCCAGCTTCAAAATGGTCTTTTTACACCAACAAAAGATTGGACAACCTTGTTCAAGGCAAACACCTGAAGAACATCCTCAGGTGTTCTTAGATTTTTATTGCTTAACACGAAATGCACCTTGATTTCTTATAACGACGAGTCCAGAACAAATGTTGCTATCTTTCAGTTTATGGCTGATAATGGATTTGTCAGCGATATTGGTAACATGCGACGTCATCACCAAATATATCTCTCTGACTCACACAAAGTTGAACTAGACAAGTTGAAAACAGTGATTCGGCATCCAATACGAAAAAACAAAGAATAATAATTACTGGGGGAAAGAAAACCAGCGAAAGTATCACCTTATCTTGTCTTTAACGGCAATTGCATAGAGGCAATTAAGCTCTATGAAAAGGCGTTCAGCACAAAGGTAGTTGGCATTTGCCGATACAAAGACGCTCCGCCATCTGAGCATTTCCCGACGCAGCAAGAAACTGCAGAGCTTGTTATGCACAGCATACTTCCAATCGGGAACGAAACAATTTACCTTTGCGACACCATACCCAATATGCCCACCACTTTTGGCAACGGTTCTTTTGCTTGCGTAGAACTTGGCGACGCAGAAAGTGTTAAGGCTGCATTTGAGGTTCTAAAAGAAGGCGGCAAAGTATTCTGCGAGGCGCAGGAGACTTTTTGGAATAAATGCTACGCCGAACTTGAAGACAAATTTGGTTTAAAGTGGACTATCATGATTGAAGAAGATTGCACCTGTACTGCCGAATGCTCCAGCGGCTATAATCCAAATTGCGCCTGCTCTCATAGTGCGTGCCATTGCAAAGAAATACCGAAATGCTAATGGAAAGAACCAATAGGCTCCCGTCTCATCATGAATAATAACAATTCTGAAGATAACCGCTGCAAGCAACACCGCAAGATAAGCGATCAAGAAAATAATAAGTTTTGCATGAAAGCTGGCTTTCCTTTCAGGAGATGGTAGTGTACAATCAGTTATCGGAGATTGCTAGGACTAATATTTATGAATAAGGAGAAAAATGAGCACCATAAAATACATATTGCCTGAAAATGAAATGCCAACCAGTTGGTACAATATCCAAGCTGATTTGCCGGAGCCACTACCTCCTTATCTGCACCCATTAACTAAAAAACCACTGGGGCCTGATGATTTGGCACCGCTTTTCGCCATGGAATTAATCAAACAAGAAGTCAGCCAAGAGCGCTATATCAACATTCCTGATGAGGTGCTGAAAATCTATCGTCAGTTCCGCCCCTCCCCACTCTATCGCGCTCGCCTTTTGGAACAAATGCTTGATACACCGGCCCACATCTACTACAAATTTGAGGATGTCAGCCCTGCCGGCTCCCATAAACCAAATAGCGCAATCCCTCAAGCTTATTACAATATGAAAGAAGGTATAAAGCGCCTTACCACCGAAACCGGAGCGGGGCAATGGGGTTCTTCACTGGCACTAGCCTGTAGTTACTTTGATATTGAACTGAAAATCTACATGGTCAGAGTAAGCTATGAGCAAAAACCATATCGACGTATGATGATGGAAGCTTGGAAAGGCAAGTGCGTTCCCAGCCCATCTCTTGATACCAATGCCGGTAGGGTAGCCCTACAAGCTGATCCCAATAACCCTGGCAGTTTGGGACTTGCCATTAGTGAAGCGGTTGAAGACGCCATGACGCGTGAGGATACCCATTACGCCTTAGGCAGTGTTTTAAACCATGTCTTAATGCACCAAACAATTATCGGACTTGAATGTAAAAAACAAGTGGAAATGGCCGGAGAGTATCCAGATATCGTGATTGCCTGTGCCGGAGGAGGTTCCAATTTTGGCGGTATTGCAATGCCTTTCGTACACGATAATCTCAAGAAAGGGAAAAATACCCGCATCGTAGCGGTTGAGCCATCGTCCTGCCCTTCACTCACCAAAGGCGTCTATGCTTATGACTATGGAGACGTAGCTGGTATGGCTCCCATTGCAAAAATGTATACTTTAGGTAGTCATTTCATGCCACCACCCGTGCACGCGGGAGGATTGCGTTACCACGGAATGTCACCAATTGTCAGTCATCTGCACAAACTTGGTCTTATTGAGGCCAGAGCAGTGAACCAGCTGGCAACTTTTGAAGCTGGGCTAACCTTTGCTCGTAGCGAGGGTTTCATTAGTGCACCCGAGACCAATCACGCCATTCGCGTAGCTATTGACGAAGCGCTTAAGTGTCGCGAAACCGGCGAAAAGAAAGTTATTTTGTTTAACCATTCTGGTTACGGATATTTCGACATGACTGCCTACGATACGTATATGTCAGGTAAACTCACCGACTACGAGTACCCTTCCGACAAGGTGCAAGAGGCTCAAGCCGGGTTGCCTCAGCTTTAAACCACAGTCTTTCTGGAAGCATTAGAGGGAGCTTTTTTTGATGAATCAGCCCTGTTAATGCTTCCAGATCTTGAGCCATCCTTTGTTACAAGCATTCTGCGTTATTCCACTAAGAGAAGCAAACCACTAACCATAAATCAAGCACCATAAGCCGCCAGCTATTCCACCAAAGCAATCTTTTCTTGGATATTTCCTTAGTAGTCCAATTGCCATCCTTGATACGTTATAAGGAAACGTTTGTCTAATGAGATGCCCCCTGTCTTTGGTCCAAAAAGTAAGTTAGTTTCAACCGTGTTCAAAGCACTTCTGCCCGGCACTCTTGTATTTTAACACTCCACTTGCCTTG
>WRNG01000072.1 GCA_009776735.1 Dehalococcoidia bacterium
GGGGGGGGTATTATCTGGTTTATTTTTACCTGACCTATTGGTAGGGTACTGTGGGTAGAGACAGACGGAGCCTTAGACATAGGAAACAGCGGGAGAGTTTAATACCCGGTATTGCCGCAGGGAATTGCGGCCTTGAAGACAGGGAATAATCCGTGGTGGAGTTGCGGGTCATTAGACCCGTTTGGAAATAAATAATATAAGGAGCAAGCAAACCATGAAAAACAAAACCGCCGCCATACTTCTCTCTTTCTTTCTCGGAGTACTCGGGATAGATCGCTTCTATCTTGGCTACACTGGCATGGGAGTATTAAAACTGTTAACCGGTGGGGTATTGGGCATCATGTGGCTAATTGACTTTATCCGCCTTCTTACGGGAAGTCTCAGACCAAAAGATGGATCATGGGGGTAACCTTTACAGCCACCATCTTTTGTCCGCTTTGCCCGGGCATAGTATAAGGAGTCTATTTGCCATTCAAACTTGGACCGCTCGAGATTGTCGTCATCCTAGTCGTCATCCTAGTTTTCGCAGGCGCGGGGCTTGCGATATACCTGATGTTCTTTCGGCGGCCTCAGGGCATGAGTGTAAACAGGAGGGATGATTATATGGACAACAACCCGGGATACAGGGCTGTTCCACCATCTGGAGGATACCAACAGCAACAACCCCCGCCTGGGGGATATCAGCCGCCGCCAGGGGGATATCAGCCGCCGCCAGGGGGATACCCGCCGCCTGCCGGAGGATACTATCCGCCTCCTGGATATCAACCACCACCCGGCGGATACCAGCCTCCGCCACCGCCACCTCCGCAGCAGTATTATGCCCCTGAGAAGCATCGGTCTTACGGAGGCAATTGCTACACCACAAAAGATTGGGTCTTGTGGATATTCTTACTGTCTCTTCCGCTGGTAGGCCTTATTATGCTATTCGTCTGGGGATTCGGCGCCAATCAGGACTGTCGCGCAAAATTCGCCAAGGCTATGCTCATCTGGGAGCTTATAGGCATTGTCCTCGTGATATTCTTTGGTTTCATAATTCCGGCGGCGTGTGCCGCTACCTTTTTGCCGTGGGCTAACTAAGGACCTGTCGATAAATAATTAGACTAATTACGGAGAGAACTCACATCATTCCAGGTGGGAAGGAGAAATAAACATGATTAAGCAAATAGGAGTTCTGCTAGCGGTAGTGCTTTTCGCATCACTCGTGGTTTCCTGCGGTGGAGACAAGGATGCCCTTATTATCACCATTACGGAAACACCTTACACATCATCAATAACTTCTAGCACTACCACTGGAACCACCGCCACAACCCAAACATATATAGTTTCTTTCATTGATTGGAACGGCACTCTCTTAAAATCAGAATACATCACTGCCGGATCAGCGGCGGCTGCTCCCCCTAGCCCAAGCCGCACAGGGTACACTTTTGCCAATTGGGACACAAGTTTTTCTAATATCACATTGAATACGGTAGTGGCCGCTTTATATAGCGCGAACTCCTACACCGCAGCTTTCAACAGTAACGGCGGTAGCGGCTCAATGGCAAACCAGGTTTTTACCTATGATGCGGCACAGACCCTAAGTACGAATGCTTTCATAAGAGATGGCTATCACTTCGCTGGATGGGCCACCGCCTCCAGCGGGCCTGTTGTATATACCGATGGGCAATCAATAACCAACCTGGCCACCAACGGTATGGTAACTCTCTATGCTGTATGGTCAAGTGCTCCTACCTATTCTGCAACGATCAATGGTAGCAATGCCATAAATAACGGTACAGGTGCCTACGCGGATGGTGCAATCGTATCAATCAATGCTGGCAACAGAGACGGTTATACCTTCAGTGGCTGGACTGTTGACTCGGGCAGTATTACCTTAGCTAACCCAAACAGCGCCTCGACTACTTTCACCATGCCCACGGAAAATGTTTCAGTTACGGCCAAGTGGGCGGCTAACACTTATACTATTGTCTTTAATGCCAACGGCGGCAGCGGCTTGATGGCAAATCAGATTTTTACCTACGATATAGCGCAAGCCCTGAGTACGAATGCTTTCATCAGAAATAGTTATACTTTTGCCGGGTGGGATACCAACCCAAATGGCACAACGATTGTTTATACAAATGGGCAGTCAGTAAACAACCTGGCCACCGGTGATACGGTAAATATATATGCTGTGTGGAATCAGGAAGCTCCGGATGGCTTTTCTAATACTCCATTATTTGCCGTTGGAATTCCGTCCTCATCAAATGGCGTACCCGTGATAATTGATAGCATGACTGACGGAGCTTATAACTACTACCTCTTAGACGCAGGTATGATTCAGAGTCTTTATATGGGAACCATCGCAGAAGTCATCTACAATGGAATCCCACAACCATGGTCTATGACCACATTCACAGAACAGTCAATTACTACATCGCTCACCAAAACAATCGTTGACTCAGTGACTATTACCAAAACAGATGGCGGGAAGGTTGGATTAGATGTTACGGTTGGTAAGCCGGATAAATTTGCGGTGAAAGGTTTTTTTGAGTATTCATGGCAAAATTCAACATCATCAACCAAATCAACCTCAAATACCATCACGACTGTACAAACAGAAATCAACTCCATAACATTGTCTCTTAACCTGGGTGGTACTTTTGGTAATAATAATATGGCCCATGGTGCCTACCGATATGCCTATTACTGCGATGCCGACATTTACATGTACATCATCACGAGTAGCAATAACGAAATTATCGAACAAATCGATATAGTCGTTTGTGCAAGAGAAGGAAAAAAACTAGGCTCCGAATACTCCCCCACTGGAAGCTTTGATCACAGCTTCAGCGGTATTAGCCTGCAAGAGGAATTTTGGAAAGTATTGCAAAAACCAACACAATCAATGTTTCAAGTGATTGGAGATATTTTTAGCTTTAATGGTGGTTTTGGAACTCTTGAATCTCCATATAAAATCTCTAGCAAAGAGCATTTTGTGAAGATGGTAACAACAACCGATACATTCTACTACTACGCCCTAGAGAACGATATAAATCTTGGCAATTGGAATAGCTACGGAATGAGGAGCTGGGTATTTGGCAACAGAGGAAACCCCGGTTTTTGGATTGACTACGGCGGTAGCAAAGAAGACCTATTCGCGAAACTGAAGCCATGGTCGGGATTCCTTGATGGCCAAAATCACATGGTAGCATACAGCATGCGAATACCAAATACATCAACTCAGAATTACAGCTTTGGTTTGATACCGGCAACAAACAAGGCAACTATTCGCAATCTCAGTGTTTTTGCTGACTTGCGGACGTCTTCTTTTATACCAAATAGCGCGCGTGCAGATATAGTGTATTGCGGAGGTCTTATTGGGCTTGCTTTTGATACAGAAATACACAATTGTAGCGTCGACGGAGAGGTGAATTACAATTCAGAAGGCGGCCATACCGTGATAGATTATGATCTTTACCTCCATTCAACTTACGTCGGAGGCGTTGTCGGTTATGCTAGCGGAGGCTCAATTACATCAAGCAAAAGTTCAGCCAATATATATGGGCGAGGATTTAAGCCGGCAGCCGGAGGTTGTGCAGGCGGAACGTTGAATTGTAGCGTCACTGGTTTCGACTTCACAGGAAGTAGCTCAGCCTTTAGTGGCTGGCTTTTTGGGCACGCACACCAGAATGACGCAGTGGCTGAAGTAAATCGTTCTGCATCATTGCTCTATATGTAGTAGGCAGCTTGAAACACATGATGGCAAAAAAGGATAATCAAAGAACGAAGACGAGCTTCATGCAAAAGCCATGAGCGCTACACATTCCATTCAGAACAGTACAAACCAAGTTTCGAGTTTCTTAGACCACAAAAGTGTACGATATGCTAAATGAGACACAGGATATTCCATGCGGGGTAATCGGTAGGGACTGGGCGCAAAGGCTTCGTCACCTCTAGCACCAAGGGAACAACAGGTCACCTCTAAAAACCCCCGTCGATTTGCTCCAAAAACGAAACAATGAACCTGTCGCCATTTACCAAATTGCTAGGGTTGATAGTTTTTAG
>WRNG01000073.1 GCA_009776735.1 Dehalococcoidia bacterium
TACTGCGTCGCTGGTGCTCTGGTTGATATATCTTTCCTATTTTATTCTGAGAGCATATATCAGCGAAGATGAGCGGCGGGCGCGCTTCTCAGCAGTTGTGGGGATTGTGGGATTTATTGACGTGCCGATTGTGGCTTTCGCAATTAATTTTGCCAATACGGCTCATCCTTCAGCAGGGATATTTTCTGATGGTATGGATGGCAGAATGCTTTTAACTCTGCTATTAAGTATAGCTGCTTTCACGGTGATGTATCTGCTTTTTATGATGGTTGGCATCCAATTAAGAAAAAATGAACAGGAACTAAAAATCCTCAAGGAGGCGATGAAAGAATAATATGGGCGAGAATATGTGGTATCTATTTGCGGCTTACAGCATTATTTGGTTGGTAGTGTTTGGTTATGTTTTACTTCTCATCAAACGGGCAAGAGAGACGAAAAAAGACGTTGATGAATTGAAAAACAGGTTAATGCCGGATTCGTCACAAACCTTTAAGGAATTATTGTAATTGTTAATTCCAGCGATAAGCATTCAGGCTGCGTCGTTTATAGAACCAACCGGCAACTATCCCAAATGCTAATCCACCCAAATGTGATTGCCAAGCGATATGGGGAATAATCGACAGAATTGCCAGTAATGTAATGATGGCAAAATTAGCAAAAATGCCTACCCATAACGGCATGGGTACCGGAATGGGGAAAAATACCACTCGTACTTTGGGGCGTAATATCGCCAGTGCTCCACCTAATGCGAAAATAGCCCCGGAAGCGCCAATAACCAAGGAGATTGGGTTTCCGATTAAGACAAACGCCATGCTACCGATTATGCCGCCTATCATATAAATGAGCCAAAAGTGGCGTACGCCGAGAATTTTGATAATTGCGCTACCGAAGAAATAGAATGCCCACATATTAAACAGGATATGAGTAAAATTGTAGTGGGTGAACATACTGGTCACGATTTCCCATGGTCGCTCCCAAACCCCTGCCGGTTGTAAGGCTAAATAACCAAGGAGTTCAGGTCTGATCTGTACTCCGATAAAAATTAAAACATTGATTAAGATTATGGCGTAGAGACTCTCCAAAGGTATTACTCCTTAAGCAACTCATGCAACCTGCGGACATCATATCAAGAAGGCTTGCTTGGTGGCAAATTTAGCTTGATTGCGCCTAATTGGCGTGATTGCTACAATTAGTTGACAGATTATTCGCTGAAGGAAACCGCATATGATTGAAAAATATAACCCACCGGAAATAGAAGCCAAATGGCAGAAACGCTGGGCAGAGACGAGTCTCTATAATGTCAATAACGACAGCTCAACTCCCAAGTGGTATGCCCTTACCATGTTCCCCTATACCTCGGGAGATTTACATATTGGGCACTGGTATGCCATGGCTCCTGCTGATGTGTATGCCCGCTTTAAACGCATGCAAGGTTATAATGTGTTGCATCCCATTGGTTTTGATGCCTTCGGCTTTCCGGCTGAGAATGCGGCAATTAAAAGAGGTATCCACCCCAAGAAATGGACTTTATCAAATGTCGACAATATGCGGCGACAATTGAAAAGCATCGGAGCGGTCTATGATTGGAGCCGCGAAATAATCACTTGTTTGCCGGAGTATTACAAATGGACACAGTGGTTTTTCCTAAAGATGTGGCAAGCCGGGTTGGCCTATCGTGCCAAAGCCCCGGTTAACTGGTGTCCGAACTGTCAGGCGGTTTTGGCCAATGAACAGGTAGTTGGCGGTGGATGCTGGCGCTGCGAAACACCTGTCATCCATCGAGATTTAGAACAGTGGTTTTTCCGTATAACCAAATATGCCGATGAGCTTATGCAACATGAAGGGTTGGATTGGCCGGAACGCATTAAAACGATGCAGTCTAATTGGGTGGGAAGAAGTGAGGGAATGGAGATTTCCTTTTTGATTGACTGCCCCGGGGCTGAAGAAAAAGAGATTCGAGTGTTTACTACTCGCCCGGATACGGTATTTGGTGCTTCTTTCATTGTCCTTGCGCCGGAACATCCTTTGGTACAAAAAATTACAACCGCTGAAAAAAAAGCTGATGTGGAAGCATATATTGATAAAGCGCGCCACTCAAATGAAATTGAGCGTCTCTCGACTGATCGAGAGAAAGACGGGGTGTTCACAGGGACTTATGCCATCAATCGTCTTAATGGGGCCAAGATCCCGATTTGGATAGCAGATTATGTACTCGTATCGTACGGAACGGGGGCAGTGATGGCTGTTCCCGCACATGATGAACGCGATTTTGCCTTTGCCCAAAGATACGGACTGCCAGTAAAGGTGGTGGTATCACCGTTCGGGTGGGATGGCAGTGCTTTGAAAGAGGCATATGTTGAAACCGGCTTGATTGTGAACTCGGAGAACTTTGATGGTTTAGAAAGCGATATTGCCAAAGAGCAGATTTCTGCGCACATTGAGCAGCAGGATTGGGGCAAGCGTATGGTCAGATATAAACTGCGTGATTGGCTAGTCTCGCGTCAACGCTATTGGGGAGCTCCTATTCCGGTGGTTTACTGTAAAAAATGTGGAATTGTGCCAGTGCCAGAGGAAGCGCTGCCGGTTTTACTTCCAGATGAAGCGGAATTTAAACCTACAGGGGAGTCTCCGTTAAAGAACAACCCAAGCTTCTTAAGTACAAGCTGTCCCAGTTGTGGAGCTCCGGCCGAACGCGAAACTGATACCATGGATACGTTCATGTGTTCGTCATGGTATTTTTTGCGCTATATCAATCCACATCACGATAAAGGCGCGTTTGAGCCTGAAATGATAAAGAAATGGATGCCGGTTGATATTTATACCGGTGGGGCAGAACATGCCGTGATGCATCTCTTCTATTCTCGCTTTTTCATTAAAGCATTGCGTGACATGGGACTTATTGATTTTGGGGAACCGTTTCTGAGACTTTTCAATCAAGGAACAGTAACTAAAGACCACCAAAAAATGAGTAAGTCCAAGGGAAATGTGGTGAATCCTGATGAATATGTTTCTGAATTAGGCGCCGATACCGTGCGAGCTTATCTAATGTTTCTTGGGCCATGGGAACAAGGAGGGGATTGGGATGATTCAGGCATTTATGGATTATCTCGCTGGTTGGGAAGAATATGGAATTTGGCGCAAAATGAGTATAAAGAGTTACCCGGCGGAATATCTGCTTCAGCCACCAAGGACCTAATCCGTATTACTCATCAAACAATTCGCAGAGTAAGTGAAGATATTGACCGGATGCGTTTCAATACCATGATATCCGCCCTAATGGAATTTTCCAATTATCTTTCTAAAATACACGAAGCGGGTAGTGTAGCAGTGGCTGAGTACTTTCAAGCTTTGACCGTGCTGCTTCGCTTGCTGGCTCCTACCGCTCCTCATTTCACCGAAGAAGTGTGGGCTCGTTTGAATCACCCTTACAGTATCCATGAGCAGAAGTGGCCGGAATATGATCCCGCTTTGGCGTTGGATGAGGTAATACCTCTGGTAGTGCAAGTTAATGGCAAGGTGAGAGAGAGGTTACTGGTGCCAATTGGCATAACAGAACATGAGGCTAAAAGATTGGCGTTGGAAAGTCATAAAGTACGCATATTTGTTGATGGGAAAGAGTTGGGTCAAGTAGTCTATGTGGCTAATAAGCTGATTAATTTGGTTACCAAGTAATGCTTTTAGGCCGCAATGTTTCCGTAAATATCCGCCAGTCCATGTAAAATCATGGACATGAAAAATACGACACGGATTACACTAAGTTGGGAACTATTTGAACAGGGCAT
>WRNG01000074.1 GCA_009776735.1 Dehalococcoidia bacterium
ATAGTTTTTCTTTCCCATTTGTACCTCCTTTATTCTGTTAGTTTATCAATTTACTAACTTTAATTCTGGTACAATTATTGGGGGCAGGATCACTAAAATAAGCCAAGTGAACGGCGGATATGCTTTGGTTTTGGTAATCGCGGAACAGGACTTTGGTTATTTGGAAAGCCATGCCTCAGAAAATTTTTATCAAAATCAGCTTTTTTATGTATGTTTAGCCGCCCAATATCTCTAGTAAACTCTTTTCACCCCCAAAGCAATAGTATTCTCTCCTAACTTATGCTCTTCAAAGGGCACCTCTACCTCAGGAATTGCGCATATTATCTCACACGCCAAAGTCTCGCGGCGAATATATTCATCATACTCTCTGATCACTCTTTGAACATATTCATTGGCCGAATAATAGACAATGATCTTATCCATAATCTCAAAACCAGCTGTTTTACGCATAGTCTGCAAACAGTGCACAATTTCACGTATCAATCCCTCATTAGCAAGCGCTGGAGTAATATTAACATCTACTGCCACCCCTAGTTCACCATCTTCACAGAAAGGGCTACCCGTTGAAAAATCCGCCAGTTCATCGGCAAAAGCCAGCGACTTTACGTTCAATTCTTCTAATATCTGCTCCTCAGATTTCATCAAGCCTCTTTTTTCAGCATCGTTACGGACTCGCACCACCGCTCGTGCCAAAGGTTGCCTAACTTTAATGGCACTAGCTGCACGTGCGGCACGACCTAAACTGGCAACTTTCATTGCAAGGCGAATATCGCATGAAAGAGATTCGTCAATGAGGCTTTCATCAGCTATTGGATAATCCGCTAAATGAACACTTTCAGGAGCGTTTGGGGACACACTAACCACCAAATTGCGATACAGTTCATCCGCCAAAAAAGGCATAAATGGCGCAAGTAATTTGGCAAGTGTCGTCAAGCATTTATAAAGCGTTTGGTATGCCGCGAACTTGTCAGTGTCACTTTCGCTCTTCCAAAAACGCCTTCGCGATCGTCTTACATACCAATTTGAGAGAAAATTGACATAGCGCTCAATGGCACGTCCGGCGTCAGTGATATTGTATGCATCAAGATCATCGCTTACCTCTTTTACTAATTGGTTGAGTTCCGATAATATCCAACGGTCAAGCTCAGAGGGTAAAGGTTTTTCCATGTCTTTTGCCGGTTCGTATTTATCAATATTGGCATAGGTAACAAAGAATGAATACACATTCCATAGAATCAACATAAATTGCCGCTGTACCTCAGAAACCAATTGCTCAGAAAAGCGACGAGCGTTGCCCGGAGGAGCCGCGGTAAACAAATACCAACGAAGCGCGTCTGCCCCATATTTCTGTAGTACCGGAAAAGGCTCGACGATATTCCCCTTGGTTTTGCTCATTTTTTCGCCTTGCCCATCAAGAATGTGCCCTAAGCAAATAACATTTTGAAAACAAGGTTTATCAAATAGTAAGGTAGAAAGAGCGTGTAAACTGTAAAACCACCCACGAGTTTGATCAACAGCCTCACATATATAATCTGCGGGAAAGCGTCCATCAGTAAACAACGATTGGCTTCCTCCATCAAATGGGTAGTGCCACTGAGCGATAGGCATAGCTCCGGAATCAAACCAACAATCAATCACTTCACTGATGCGCTTCATCTTGGCACCGCATTTTTGACAAGCAAAGCTCACTTCATCCACATACGGACGGTGTAAATCAAGTGGCTCAGCAAAACCACTGCAAGAAGGCTTATTTTTCAGTTCATCTAGCCCTCCCACGCATTCCTGTCCCCCACACTTCTCACATTGCCACACCGGAAGAGGTGTCCCCCAATAGCGTTCGCGCGAAAAAGCCCAATCCACATTATTTAATAGCCAATCGCCGAAACGCCCTTCTCTAATATGCTCCGGAACCCATTTAATCTGTCTGTTCCCTTCAATAAGTCGCTCTTTAAGCATCGATGTCTTGATATACCATGATTTTTTGGCGTAATAAAGTAGCGGGGTTGCGCATCGCCAACAGAAGGGATAGGTATGAGTCAATATCTCCGCATTATGCATTAACCCACGTAATTTAAGTTCCTCAATGATTTCCTTATCAGCACTTTTGACAAATTTGCCAGTAAAAGGATACGAACCACAGATTTTACCCTGTAAATCCACTTGCTGTACGAAATCAAGTCCCTCCCTGCAACCAACCTCAAAATCAGCTTCTCCGAAAGCCGGTGCCACATGCACGATACCCGTGCCATCATCCATAGTGACAAAAGAGGCGGCAATAACATGATATCTGAGGCTATCATCATCCTGGCATAACTCAAGGATCGGTGAGGATTGTTGTCCGCCTTTTACAAAGCGACGCCTTTCCACACCGTATGTATGCGGATTAAATAGCGGAACATATTCAACACCGACAAGTTCAGTTCCTTTAATTGTTTTCACAATATGAGCGTGCGCCATATCAGCCGCCTCAAGGCGTGCTGAGGCCAATATGATATATTCATCACCATTCTCCACGACGGAATAATCGGCCTCAGCACTTACGGCTAACGCTGTATTTCCGGGAAGAGTCCAAGGTGTTGTGGTCCAAGCGAGTAAGAATACTGGTTTGCTGGCAATACCAACTTCTCTTAAGTCTACCGGTAATGAATCCGCCGATACTCTGAACTTCACATACACTGAAGGATCCTTGGTATCATCTTTGTAACCTTGGGCCACTTCATGAGAGGAAAGAGAAGTGCCGCAACGCGGACAATGCGGTGTGACCCGATAACCTTGATAGATAAGATCTTTGTCCCAAAGCTGCTTAAGTATCCACCACCCACTTTCGATATAACTGTTATCCATCGTTATGTAAGGATGCTGTAGATCTACCCAGAAACCGATACGCTCAGTGAGTATGTCCCATTCTTTTAAATAGCGGAAAACACTCTCGCGACACTTAGCATTGAATTTGGCAATTCCAAAACTTTCAATATCGGTTTTATTGGAAAAGCCCAGTTGTTTTTCTACCTCAAGCTCCACAGGCAATCCGTGAGTATCCCAGCCGGCAATGCGTGGAGTGTAGTACCCTTGCATAGACTTATAACGCGGAATGACATCCTTGAATACGCGTGAAATCACGTGGTGAATACCTGGTTTACCATTGGCAGTCGGAGGTCCTTCATACATCGTAAAACGCTTTCCATGACTGCGCGCTTCAACACTGCGCTGAAAAATATTATTCTCTCGCCAAAACGCTAGGGTAGCTTCTTCCATCTGCCCAAAATTGGCCCTGCTTCCAACCGGTTTAAACAATTCGTTCACCCCCCATATATAAATAAACCCGCCCTACTCGAGGACGGGTTAAAACCCGCGGTACCACCCCGCTTTTCCCGCAACATACGGGAACGCTTATATGAGGTAATTGAATTACCCCGCCGCTTATAACGGACGGCTCCCGACCCGGCCTACTTAACACATAACATGCTTTTGGTGGGTAGCTCCGGGGTGATTTTCAACAGACTGTCCCGTCCGCTCACACCTTGCCGGACTCTCTGTTTGAGCGCAAGTCTCTTTACTCTTCCCCTTCAACGCTTTTGCTTAATTTTATATTATTTCGTATACCTGTCACTTACGTGGCAACACAACTACTTTGCGGCCTTCGCCGAAACCGGTGCTTTCAGTCATCACAAACGGGTGTTCCTTCAGCGCCAAATGAACCACCCGCCGCTCATATGCTGGCATAGGCTCGAGGGCGCAGGAACGACCACTGGATTCAACCTGCTCTGCGATATGG
>WRNG01000075.1 GCA_009776735.1 Dehalococcoidia bacterium
ATGCTCACGTGACGAGCCGCAACCAAAATTGGCTTGCGCCACGATTATGTCACCTTCTTTGACCTTACGGACAAAATCAGCATCAATATCTTCCATACAGTGGGCGGCCAATTCAGAGGGCTCCGAGACGTTTAAAAAACGAGCCGGAATGATGGCATCGGTATCGACATTATCACCGTATTTAAAGACTTTTCCCACTATCACTGTTTACACCTTCCTTTCCTTACAAATCCGACGGTTCCTCCAGCGCACTCTTGCGTCTGACAAAAAGCAGCGCAATTTCAGCACCGCCAATACTAACTGTTTTACCCGGCTTTAGATTGTTGCGCTCGGTAAACTCATTCTGAACACTTTCAACCGGCGTAGCGGAGTTGCTTGATACCACTAACCAAATCCGCCCGCTGGGCCTAATTTGTTTCTCAAGGTGTGCGGCTATATCCGCTAATCGATCATCTTTTTGTAACCAATAAACAATACTGTCACAATCATCCTCCGCCCAATCCAGCATAAGATTCAAATCCCCCAGCATAAAGGGCGGTAACAAGTCATGACGGGCGTGAAACAAACAAACTTTGTCACGCGGTCTAATCATTAACTTAATACGGATTCCTTCCTGGTAAACCTCTTCGTTTGGTTGATTGTTTTGCTTAAACTTCATATCAACTCCTGCGGTGAGGCTATTCTCCCAAGTACCGCCGATGCCGCTGCGACAGCCGGTCCGGCCAAATACACTTCGCTTTTTGTGGAACCCATACGCCCAACGAAATTGCGATTTGTGGTCGCTATCGCTCGCTCCCCGGCCGCCAGTATTCCCATATGTCCGCCCAAACAAGGCCCGCAAGTCGGCGTTGAGATTGCACAACCAGCATTGACAAATATCTCCACCAACCCTTCCTTAACAGCGTCCAAATAAACTTGCTGTGAACCGGGGATTACGATACAACGCACGTAGGGAGCCACTTTATGCCCCTTTATGACCGCAGCCGCCAAACGTAAATCAGAAATACGCCCATTGGTGCAAGAACCAATGACACTCTGCTCAATTTGGACATGCTTAAAAGTCGATACCGCTCTTGAGTTAGATGGTAAATGCGGTGCCGCCACCTGCGGTTCAAGAGAGGAGATATCCCACTCAAAAATTTGGGCGCACTCAGATGCCGGACCCAACTCATAGGCCGTGTATTGGCGACTGGCGCGTCCCTTGACGTAGTCCTCGGTCTTACCATCAAAACAACATAAACCGACCTTAGCGCCGGCCTCAATGGCCATGTTCGACATTGTAAAACGGTCGTCCATGGAAAGAGCGTCGATTGCTTCACCGCTAAACTCCATGGCGGCATACAAGGCACCGTCAACACCGATCATGCCCAAGGTATAGAGGATGAGATCTTTCCCCCCTATCCACTGAGGTAGCTTACCATGATAGACAAAACGCAGAGTCGGGGGTACTTTCATCCAAATTTCACCGGTAGCCATAGCCACAGCAATATCGGTTGAACCCATACCGGTCGCGAAAGCGCCCAATGCGCCATAAGTACAAGTGTGTGAGTCAGCCCCAATCACAAGGTCGCCAGGCAATACCAACCCTGACTCAGGAAGAATTACATGCTCAATTCCCATCTGTCCGCATTCAAAAAAATGACTCCCTTGCTCTTTGGCAAAATCACGCAGTATTTTAACCTGCTCTGCCGAGGCGATATCCTTATTGGGTACGAAATGGTCCGGCACCATCACCACCTTGCCGGGATCAAAAAGACGCTTTACGCCAAGACGACGAAACTCTTTGATGGCAATCGGAGCCGTGATGTCATTGGAGAGAATCATATCGGGGCGAACACTAATGAATTCCCCCGGCGAAACCGTTTTTTGTCCACAGTGAGCGGCCAGTATCTTTTCAGCTAAAGTCATATCAATTCTCCTTGGCGTCGCCTTCTCTTTCTTGCGCTGTTTGGTTTTGATGGAAAGCCATTTGCTTTGTTTTCGGCTGTTGACCAAATGATAGGAGGCGATTGAGAGCATTCATGTAGGCTTTGGCTGAAGCCACCACAATGTCAGGGTCCGCTCCGCGACCGATATAACTAACGCCATCGGCCTCAATACGAATCAGTACTTCACCGATTGCGTCAATACCGCCTGTGATAGAGTTAACGGTGAATTCGGTTAATTTATTGGATACTTTAACAATACGGTTAATTGCCTTGTAAGCGGCGTCCACCGGTCCGGTACCCAACGAAGCGTCAGCTAACTCCTCGCCTTGAGGGCCAATCAGTTTAACCGCAGCCGTGGGTATCCCCCGGTCTCCGCACGTTACCTGAATACGTTCAAGATGATAGTACTCTGTCACTGTGCGTTTATCCTCGGCCATCAGTGATTCAATATCACGGGTGGTAACTTCTTTCTTTTTATCAGCCAGTTCCTTGAAAGCACTAAAAGCCCTCTTGAATTCTTCGTCAGTAAGATTGCCGTATCCCAACTCTTCCAGTCTTTGGCGTAAGGCATGCCGCCCGGATAATTTACCTAAGACTAACGACGACGAAGGAATACCCACCGATTGCGGATTAATCACCTCATAAGTATGCCGCTCTTTTATCACGCCGTCTTGATGAATACCAGACTGGTGGCGAAAAGCGTTTGCGCCCACCACCGCCTTATTGGGCTGGACAGCAAAACCCGTGAGATCACTTACTAAACGAGAGGCTCGATAGATCTGCTCAGTGCGAATATCAGTCTTCAGGTTAAATTGCTCACTCCTTGTGGCAATTGCCATCACAACTTCCTCCAAAGCGGTGTTACCCGCCCTTTCCCCTATCCCATTGACAGTGCATTCAACCTGACGGGCACCATGCAGTAAAGCCGTAATCGAGTTGGCAGTCGCCAAACCCAAATCATCGTGGCAATGTACGCTCAGCATGGCTTGTTGTACCTGAGGCACGTTAGCAAATATCGAATCAATAAAACAAGCGAATTCGCTGGGAATTGTATAGCCAACTGTATCCGGTATGTTAATAACAGAAGCCCCGGCGTCAAGTACGGCCTCAATGATTTGATACAAGAACTGCGGAGCGGTACGTGTGGCATCCATCGGGGAGAACTCCACATTGGATGTATAACGGCAAGCTTGTTTAATCGCCGCAACAGCCGTCTCTAACACCTGCTGGCGAGTCTTTTTAAGCTGATACCGCATATGGATGTCCGAGGTCGACAAAAAAACGTGCAGTCTGGGAGTTTCAGCTTCCTTGATTGCCTCCCATGCCGAATCAATATCCGCCGGAACAGCTCGCGCCAAAGCGCAAATCGAGGTATTGCGAATTTGTCTGGCCAGAGTTCGAACAGCTTCATAATCACCCACCGAACTGGCCGGAAAACCGGCTTCAATCACATCAACGCCCATATACTCAAGCTGGCGGGCAATCTCCAGTTTTTCATTCACGTTGAGCGAGGAACCGGCCGCTTGTTCCCCGTCTCTTAGTGTGGTGTCAAAAATAACTACCTTGTCCATAATATCCTCCGTTAGAATTTAGTCAGTGTTTACCTGTGGGGAACCCCCCTCCATTACTTAAATGGAGGGGATGGTAAGGGCGAGACTAATTCCGCAAGTGATATTGC
>WRNG01000076.1 GCA_009776735.1 Dehalococcoidia bacterium
TAGACCGCATANTTCTTTGGGAGGTTTATCACCTGTCGAATTTTTGGAAACAAGTGGAAAACTCTAGATGACAATGGCATTAACTTTGGGGTAAGGTCAGTGTAACCTTTGTAAATAACAACTTGGTCGCGAGTGTCTAGTGTCTGTTGCCGTAAACAAATGTACTCATTCTGTGGTAAGGTGGCGCAAAGCACGTCAATATCAGTACTTTCGCTTATTTCCAGCAGTATATCAACAGTAGGCTTAGCCAATAATCCTGGCACCGAGGTACTGCCGATATGGGAAATACGGATAACATTTTGACTACCGATATGTTTCAGTAACCGTGCTTTTTCTTCGGCAAACCATTCCGGCCAAGCGGGATTATATTCCTTGAGAATAATCGGGAACAGCTTAGTCTGTTGCTCATCAGTCAAATCAAGCATTATTTCCGCCTTTGGGCAGATTGTCCCTCCGTTTTTGCTCCCACTTTTTGCAGTAGGAAGTGACTATAGTCACTATTGGTGGTTTTGCCTAATTCTTTATCGCTGATACTTTCAAACTGATTATTGAATCGGCGGTCTTTTCAATTTCTTCGTCACTTACGTCCAAGTAGGTTATTATTGATTCAGATGAATGAGTGCCGATTATTCCGTGGAGGTATTCTTTTCCAAAAGTTGTTTCATCAACGACTTGCACATTTTTAAAGCCGGCTGATTCGATTAGAGACAGATAATCCGCTTTAAGCGAAGCTCCGGCAAGACAGCTTGCATACATTTCAATAGACTGATGAAATATTTCTGGGATCGGGTAAAGCACAACAATGTCTGAAACCAGCAGGCGTCCACCTGGTTTCAGCACTCTGAAGGCCTCGCTGAACGTACGCCCTTTTTCCGGAGAAAGATTAATCACACAATTAGAAATAATCACATCGACCGAGTTATCGGCCAGCGGTAAATTTTCGATTTCTCCCAGGCGGAACTCAACATTGGTGTAATGGCCTTCGAACGCGTTTTGACGCGCTCTATCAATCATCTCGGGTGTCATATCCACCCCGATAACATGCCCTGTTTTACCAACTTTTCCAGCGGCCAGTAAGCAATCAAAGCCGGCTCCCGACCCAAGGTCAAGAACGACCTCCCCTTCTTTTAAGGAAGCGAAAGCCAGTGGGTTGCCGCAACCCAGTCCCAAATTTGCTTCACGCGGCGCGGCGCGTTTATCATCATCTGTGTATCCGATTAGTGTGGAATGATCCCCAATGCTACAATGACAATAAGAATAATGCTCTCCGCAACAGGAACCATGTTCATGTTCATGATTGTGATCATGCCCATTTTCATGTTGGCGTGCGACTTTTGCATAACTTTCACGTACTGCTTTTCTGATTTCGTTATTTTTCATATATACTCCATATAATATTAATTTGGTTTGTTTTTGCAACAAGCCGGTTTTTCAAAATAATACTTAAGCTATTCTCTTAATAACTTGCAGACCGCTTAACGCTCCGATAAGCACAAATAAACCGAAAACCCAACCATTTAAACCCAGTGCCGGAACTGCTGAGAAAAAGCCCCCGACAGTACAACCTGAGGCAAGTCCCGCTCCATATCCCATAAGAATTCCACCGATGAGAACCCGCGGATAAACTGACTTTTGCTTGGGTACGCGTATTTTGAAATTCCTTGATAACACAGCCGCAACAAAAGCGCCCAGCATAAGCCCTCCGCATAACATAAGCCCCCAGGTCAACTGACCCGGCGTCGCGGCGACTACTCAGCTACCGGGAATCGTACCTAAAGGTGCCGCTGGTATATGCAAAGCATCCATTACAATTTGCGCCCAACGCATTACCTCACCGGTAAAGCCGCAAGCCCGTTCAACCGAAACATACATCCAGATATTTACAAGACCGAATAAAATGCCTCCGATGGCAAGTGGCCAGCTGTTAACAAAAAAAGCTTTTGGTAAGTGTTTTAGTTTCTCAGCAAGTGGCTTGGATGATGCGGACGTCTTGCTTGATGGTACGTTACGTCGTTGAAGCCAGCAAATTAAAGCGTACAGCGCAAGAAGAGCAACTATCGTTAGAATGATTGAAATTGCCCAGCCCAAATGTTGTGGCAACCATAGAGGAGATAAACCACTGATGTAATTATTCCAAGTCGGGTAGTTATGCTGCAGAATGCCCATACCGATAATGACGCCGACTAAACTCACCAGTGCTGAAACTGTTCCCTCACCCAGACGGTAAAGCGTACCCATAAGACATCCCCCGGCAAGCACCATACCAAGACCAAATAACAGACCGGCCAACACTAAGTGCCAGCCGAAAGGAGCGAGATAGGCGGTGGCAGGTACCGCTGAGGTGGGATCAGACACTTCAGATGACATAATCACGGCAAAGCCGATAGTCGATACAATTAAACCGGCAAATACGCCTTTAAGCAAGCGGCCGTCACGGAAAAGCACAAAATTGCTGATAGCGGAAACAAAGCAAAAACGCGAACGTTGCACGATGAACCCAAAAGCCAGCCCAAACAGCCAAAAGAGTGCCAAACGAGGGGTATCAGTGTTAAGAAACAGCCAAACTGCCAACGCGGCGACAACGCCAAGCAAGCATAGATATAAATTCCAATTGAGGTACCATTTCTGTGTGTTCATATTGCTAATCTAATACATTAGCTAGAAAAGGTCTGCTTCGCTCTGCTTTACTGCGCGTTGCATTTCGGCATTTAGCATTGGCGGCAGACCTTGAATATCGACCTTCAAAAAACCACGAATGATTGCCGCTGTCGCTTGGTCGCGTGTTAGACCGCGAGCCATGAGATATTCTACCTCTTCTTCGGCAATTTTACCGACCGCAGCTTCATGTGAAAGGTCCACACCGGCGATTGCTCCTTTAATTTCTGGTATGGCGTGGATTGAACCGCGTTCACCAAGTATAAGCCCGCGACATTCAAGATGACCTTTGGTTGCGCTTTCTTGGGCCTCAATATATCCGCGAGAGATGATTTCTCCTCCTGTGGAAATGGTGCGAGCTATCATTTCGGTTTTGGCTCCTTTGGCGGATAGTATGGCGCGCGAACCAACATCAATTTTAGAACCAGGTGTAGCGACAATAACCGAATTGAATCGAACGGTAGCGCTTTCTCCGACGCAGTGAGCCAAAGGGTTGGATTGCAGTGAATGTACCGGTCGCATGATGACATAATTGGACATGAATAGTCCGTCTTGTTCAATTATGGCAGAAGTGCGCGGACGGACCTCAACATCAGGCGACCACGAGTGTATCATAGTAAAAGTAACCTTAGCACCTTTTTTTATGAAAAACTCAGATATGCCAAGATGAACACCCGGTTCATGTCCAGCAGTTGAGCACCCGGTAATAATATGAAGCTCAGAATTCTCTTCGGCTATGATGATATTGTGAACGTCTTGGATTGCCTGAGCTCGCGACATATAGATACAGGCTTGAACGGGAAATGTGGTTTTTACGCCCGGTAACGCTCGCATGAAATAACCATCACCTTTATTGAGCGCGGTATGAGCGGTATATTTATCGGTATCCACCTTGAC
>WRNG01000077.1 GCA_009776735.1 Dehalococcoidia bacterium
ACTGANNAATGCCATGGGTTACCATCATGAGTTATCGTGCCGCTGATATTCTCCACATCATAGTTATATACAAGGATAGCGCTTTCATGTCCCATGCCTGCAGCTTTTTCTTTACCCGATATCGTTAAATAGAGTTTTTTATTACTGCGATCATAATGAATTCCTTGAGTACCATGAGTAGCATCGACATAAGGGGAGCGATTGGTTATGAACTTATGACTTCCCGCTGTGACTGACGTGTCATTTGGTCCAATATCAGCTATATAGTAATAATTGTTTTCAGTTCCGCCCTTGAGCAAAAACCGAACCTTATCCACTCCCGCCACATTCACATGCTTAATAAATGTAATCCCTGCATACCTCTTGTCAGTAGAATACCTGTTTGTCTCCCAATAGTTTCCGTTTCCATCATATCCAAGCTTGACAATTTCATCACCTGCGAGAACATACATAAATTTATTGCTACCAATTATTACCAGCGCCACATCGTTAGCATGCAGAAGGTCTCCTATTGGATCACCAGTTCCTGGATTATTTATTGGTGTCATTGGCGCAGCTAAACCACCGCTTGTTGTCATATTATAGCGGTAGAGAACATGCTTGGTTTCGTCTTGAGAAATTCTAAATGCATAGCAATAAGTAGTATCTACAGTAGAATCTGCGGCAAAGCCTTGGGTAGAAAAACTATCAATAAGACTTGCTGGCAATCCTGCTTCAAATTGGAATGCCGGAGTCTTTGTTTTCTCCACAAACCCATAAGTCCCATCGTTCCAGCTAATGCACCACCAATCGCCCACCTCGCCAATAGCGGTAGCCTGTTCGCCCTTTGCCAGGGATCGAGATGTATTCGCACGATTTGGCATCCACAATATATTTGTTTTGGATGGAGCGGTTATGGTGGTTGGGTTAGGAAGAGGATCAATAACGGTAACGGTCGCTTCCGCCCAGTCGACTGGCTTTCTATTACTCCCAGTCCCACGATACAACACTGCCTTGACTGGTGTTTCAGTTATGCTGCGTCTGCCTTTAAATGCTACATCCGCACCCCCTGCATTGGCACAAAATACCCGCATGAAATATTGCGGGCGTTTTGGTTTCAGATCGCTCGAATCAGCTTTTAGTTATTGGAACCGACAACTTCCTTAAAGTAGGTTCCCTCGATCCCTTCACCCTCCTCATAGGAAGTGGCGTAAGGCCAAATTTCGCCCCATTTCGTACATAATTCTCCATTCTTTTTTGTCAATGTGAAAGCAGTCTTTACCGAATGTTCCTCAAAAGTTGGAAAACTCAATGGCAGTGTTCGCACAAAAAGTAGTTGAACACTTTCGGCGTCTCCCTGTACTGCAGCATGAATAAAGATCGCACAGCCTCTTCCCTCGACAGTAAGATAGGCCCAATACATGTCATTGTATTCATAGATGGTCACATCATAGAAGTAGGCGAATAAACCTTTATCATCCACAATAGTCCCATCTTCATAAGAATAGTTGCCTATCCAAGAAGAAAGATTGTGGCTGGCTTCGGTAGCTTCTGGAATCGAATCGTAATCCGGCAAGAAGGAACCGGGGTCTGTCCCTCTCCAAAAGGTTTGACCCTCGATTGGAGTGCTTTCGATTCCGGGTTGTATGGCTTGCCATGTTGTAAACAATTTTTGGTTCTGCAACGATAGTGTCAGCAATACCTGCCCTTGTTTGAATTCGCTGTGGTCGTCCTTCAACGTGCGTTCGAATATCAAATCAATTTGATGTTCAGTGCCATTGACAGAGACAAACCAAAGGCAAAATTCGTCGCCACGCCAACCACGACGCTCAACATAGGCATAATATTGTGCATTGGCTCTGAAAAGTTTAAATGTGTACTGCATATATTCAGTTGAGCTGCGTTGCTCAACAAAGTGGTAAGCTCCAACCCAGATAGCAAGCGGATAATCTGTGTTCGGAATAAATCCAGAATAAACCCAATCCGTTGTTGTCTCCATTTCAATTGTTGTGGGAACAATAGCAGTTGCATTCGTTTCGGTCGCTGGCACTTGCACGGGATTACATGCACTGAGTGCCAACAACAAAACGCTTAGCATGATGACAGCCGCTTTTTTCATGTAGATTCTCCTTACTGTACAAGATAGGGGTTGCCGTGCAGGACTTATAAAACGCTGAACAATCATGGCTTTTTGTAAAACATATCCCTTTTGGAGTGGAACCAAGCAATCGCCTCCGCGCAGGTTATTATACCGTCATTATTCGCATCCCAAACCTTTTGATCTTTATATCCAGGCTGGCCTTGAGCGGTAAGAGGATTACGCTCTTCATACTTCGCCGGAAGGAAGTTGTATACAATAATATCCTCAAGTGTGTGCATACCGGAATATTTAGGCTTATCTTTTGCAGATCTAAATCGTAGCCAAACATAATCTAATTGATTGACTGCGCTCATCGTTGATAAAGCCGCCATGGAAGTTGTTGCCAATCCATAGTCTTGGGCATTCTGGTTCAAATCAGCAACAGCGGTATCAGTGAATTGAATAAGACCAACTGCATTGGGATTATATTTGCCCCATCCTGTTTGAAAGTGCGACTCTTCTGCCATAAGTGTCATCAGATCATCCGGGTCAAAGCCAAGGTTGTCGCATATTTCAACAACTTTTTTGAGGAATTCAGCAGATAACGGTACGGCATCGCTCATATCACCATGAATTGGTCTATTCCAATCATATCTAAATCGGTCTATCTCTGACTTTCCAGTCTCCACAAACCCATAAGTCCCATCGGTCCATTTAATGCACCACCACTTGCCCACCTCGCCAATGACTTTGGCAGATTGGCCCTTTTTCAGGGTGTTTGACAGGTTTTTCGGTTGGGCGCTATTATACCTATCAATCGGCGTCCAATTTATTATCATGTCAGACTTAGCGATTATGTCGTTTGCGTTATCAAGGGGCTCGACAACAGAGACGGTCGCTTCCGCCCAGTCGACTCTCGTTTTATTGCTACCAGTCCCACGCCACAACTCCGCTCTGATTGGCGTTTCAGTTATGCTGCGTCTGCCTGTGAACTCAACATCCACATTGACATCTGTCATACACGAAACCAGATCATCACGCGTTGTGTATTTAAGCCTATTGTTGTCTATTATCCACTTGACTTCGTTTCCGGGCGTAAAGATGCTGTTCTTTAGCGTGGCATATAAGCTCGCCTGCCCGTCGACCGCCACATTGACGTGCCTGACTGCCTCGCCAGCCTTGTACGAAATCATTTCCTTGCCGCCCAAATATGTCGTCTTAATCGCCGCCGCCTGTGCCGACATCAGCTGCATGCCGCCAAGCCCACCCTGCATAGTTGGACCACCTAGCCCCCCTGGTCCGCTGTATGCCGCCATAGCTCCGCCTGTGTCATCATCATTGGTGCGAATCTCAAAGCCGGATGGAACCGATCCTTCCCAATCAAAGAGTTCTCCAATCAACCCAAAAAAGTTATACAGGCCATAATGGAGGTTGACCATAACATCGCTGACGAGTATAACGGCATCGCACG
>WRNG01000078.1 GCA_009776735.1 Dehalococcoidia bacterium
GTTCAAATAGTTCCCAACTTAGTGTAATCCGTGTCGTATTTTTCATGTCCATGATTTTACATGGACTGGCGGATATTTACGGAAACATTGCGTCTATGTGACAAACGGTATGAATTAGGCTATCATTATTGCCATTCCGCAATCATTGTTTAAACAACTAACGGATTGAAAACGCGATAATGACCAAACTACTTGAAAATATAGATAGCCCATCTGATTTAAAAAAACTGAAAGCATCTCAATTATTCGCTTTGGCTGATGAGTTGAGGCAAGAGATGATTTATACCGTGCAAATAACAGGTGGGCATTTAGCATCGAGCCTGGGAGTGGTCGAATTGACGATTGCGTTACATCGTGTTTTCAACGCTCCGATTGATAAAATCATCTGGGATGTTGGCCATCAAGCTTACGCTCACAAATTGCTGACCAGTCGACGGGGTTTATTTGCCACGCAACGTCAGCATGAAGGCATCTCGGGCTTTCCAGTGCGCGAGGAAAGCCCTTATGACCCCTTTGGGACCGGACATGCCAGCACCTCAATTTCGGCCGCACTGGGCATAGCTTCCGCACGAGATTTTAATAAAGAAAAATACAATGTGGTTGCTGTTATCGGTGATGGTTCTATAGGTGGCGGTATGGCTCTTGAGGCTTTGAACAACACCGGGGCTTCCGATACGAAAATAATCATTGTGCTTAACGATAATGGTATGTCGATTTCGCCTACAGTAGGCGAAATCTCAAAAATTCTTCGCAAGGTGCGTTTTAACCGTCATTACTATCACGCCAATGAAAAAGGCAAACGTATTTTGCGCGCAATTCCATTAGGTAAACTGTTGTTGCGGCTTGGCGGTAAAATCAAGCACAGTATGAAAGGATTTTTCTTATCCAGTACCCTATGGGAAGACCTGGGGCTGGCTTATATGGGACCAATTGACGGTCATGATATTCCCGAATTGGAATCGGCGTTCAGACAGGCTCGCGATTACGAGCACAAAGCGGTTTTAGTACATATTGTTACCACTAAGGGCAAAGGTTATGAACCGGCGGAAGATGATGCGGTATGTTTCCATGGCATTTCTCCCAAAGGGGTGGGTACCAAGACCACTCTTATGTATAGTGAAGTGTTTGCCCAAAGCACACTAGAAATCATGCGACAAGATCCTTCCGTGGTGGTAATCACGGCCGCTATGCCGGAAGGCAATTGTCTGGTCACTGTTCAAAATGAGTTTCCCCAGCGCGTTATTGATGTCGGTATTTGTGAACAACATGCGGTGACATTCGCAGCCGGTTTAGCCACTCAAGGCATCAGACCGATTGTGGCAATTTATTCAACTTTCCTACAACGTTCTTTTGACCAAATCATACATGATGTCTGCTTGCAAAAACTGCCGGTTTCTTTTGCCATTGACCGTGGAGGAATTGTGGGAGACGATGGAAAGACACACCAGGGTCTTTTTGATTTGTCTTACCTTTCGCTCATTCCGGATATGATTGTGGCAGCTCCCAAAGATGAGAATGAGCTCAAGCATCTTTTGTATACAGCTGTTTATTGCGGCAAACCTATGGCAGTCCGCTATTCTCGAGGTATCGGAACGGGTACTCCGCTCGACGATTGTTTTCACACTATTCCTGTTGGAAAGGGGGAGTTGGTGCNTGAAGGGAAGGATGTTGCTTTGGTAGGTGTCGGCATAACTGTTGCGGTCGCTCAAGCCGCGGCGGAAATACTGTCCAAGCAAGGTGTCGGCGTCGCTGTTGTTAACGCTCGTTTTGCCAGTCCACTGGATAAAACGCTACTGATTGAGACTGCAAAACGCTGCAGGCGCATTGTTACCATTGAGGAGAATGTATTAAGCGGTGGCTTCGGCAGTGCTGTTTTGGCATTGTTTGAGCAGCATTCATTACATAACGTTATCGTACATCGTATTGGCATACCCGATATATTTGTTGAGCATGGTTTGCCGGCTACGCTACGTGCTAAATATGGGCTTGATGCTGGGGGTGTTGTTCGTCAAGTGATGGAGTTTTTCCCTGAAATGCTGACCAGTCAGCCTGCAAATGTCACTCCCCGGTAAATCCGCAACGAAGAGCAGGAGATAAAAATGGATAAACAGACTGTGCGTGATATCGATGTAAATGGCAAGAGGGTGCTGACGCGTGTTGATTTTAATGTCCCTCTGGATGAAAACAGTGGCAATATTACTGACGATAGCCGAATTAAAGCAGCGGTTCCTACCATTGACTATTTGCTTGACCATGACGCGCGCATAATTTTGTGTTCTCATATGGGGCGCCCGAAAGGTAATGTGGTTCCGGGACTTAGCCTGCGAGTTGTGGCGGAACGTTTATCCAGTATTCTGCGCCAGTCGGTTGATTTTGTCGCTGACTGCATTGGCCCTGAAGTCGAGGTTTACGCAAATGAGCTAAAAAACAGCTCCATACTACTCCTGGAGAATTTGCGCTTTCATCCCGAGGAAGAAAAGAATGCTCCTGAGTTTGCTCAGGCACTGGCAAGATTGGGGGAGATATATGTTGATGACGCTTTTGGTACGGCGCATCGTGCACATGCCTCAATTGTTGGTGTGACGCACTATTTACCGTCGGTTGCCGGTTTGCTCCTTGAGAAAGAAATCAATTCTTTAGGCAGAGTGTTGCTTTCTCCCGCAAGGCCTTTCGGTTTACTACTGGGGGGAGCCAAAGTAAGTGATAAAGTGGCGTTGATCGAGAATATTTTGTCCAAGGTAAATTACATCGTAATTGGCGGTGGGATGGCGGCCACCTTTTTAAAAGCAAAGGGCCTCGAGGTTGGACGGTCTCTGCTGGACCACGATATTGACACGGCTTCTTATTTAATGGATAAAGCGGAAAAGAACGGGGTTGAAATCTTTCTGCCGCAAGACGTGGTTGTAGCCGATGTGGGCGGTAATGACAACTGGGAAACGGTAGCAGTTAGTGAGATTCCATCGAACAAGCGCATTGTGGATATTGGCGCCTTTACCATTACTCACTTCACCAGAATTTTGGAGCGTTGCAAGACTGTGTTCTGGAACGGGCCGATTGGGATTTACGAAGTACCGCAATTCGCTGATGGAACACGGGTGCTTGCGCGCATAATTTCTAGTATAAACGCCACTACCATTATCGGGGGTGGTTCTACCGCTGAAATCGTTACCGGTATGAATTTGAATGGTCGTATGACCTTTGTTTCTACCGGCGGGGGAGCTGCCCTGAAATTTCTAAGCGGTGAGACCTTGCCGGGAATGGAAGCGTTACTGGATAAAATGAATTGAAGCCGAAAAGGAAGAAAAAATGCATAAGCAATTAAAGTTGATGCGTGAATTGTCCGTTGCTTCTCCATCGAAAATAGTGTTGCTGGTAATTGACGGGCTTGGCGGGCTAGCGGACTCAAGCGGAAAAACAGAATTGGAAACCGCCATTACCCCCAAAATGGATTGTTTG
>WRNG01000079.1 GCA_009776735.1 Dehalococcoidia bacterium
AATAGTATCCATATCCGCAGAAAAGGGCAGGGGTACCAGAAATACTCCTGCCCTTAATCTATTTCAAATCCTTGAAATATACCACTATTCCAAATCCACCTTTGAATACGAATAGATGGTTCGGATTATCTGGTGATGGTGGAGCCGGGGGGATTCGAACCCCCTACCTTTTGACTGCCAGTCAAACGTTCTCCCAAGTGAACTACGGCCCCATAAAGACGACCCTTAATTTATCACAGAATGTGTTTATCATGCAACAAAAAGTGTTCTGTAAAAGGCTAGTTGAAGCTTGCCTGCAGATGTCTTATACTTTGCAAGGCAATCCCAAGAGGAGGCTTAATAATGATATCTAAAGGAATGAAAGAACTCTGCGTCGTATTGTTAATTGGCGCGGGATTACTAACGATAATTTGGGGTCTATCTCACCAAGTGGATGTTTCGCCGTTTCCCAGTAACCCTGACATGGTTCATGAAATTGCTTGGGTGCCCGTGTTTGTAGGGGGTGCCCTGGTTATAATAAGTGTGGCAATTGCGTTGTTTATGCCTTCAAAGAAGACTAGAGGCTAAATTTCCAAGTAGTTCCGTCGGGAGAGTCCTCGATGGTTACTCCAAGTGTAGCAATTTGGTTACGGATGTCATCGGCCAGTTGGTATTGTTTGGCAGTACGTAAGTTGTTGCGAGTGTCAACTAACAACTGGATGAAAGGGGCAGCATTCTCAAGAGATTTTTCTGTTTGCTCAAGAGTCAGGCCCAGTACTGCAGCTAGTTCTTTCAGCGTTGATTGTCCCCGTGAAATGACGCATTTCTCATCTCGAAGTCGATTTATCTCTCTTGTAAGATCAAACAGTACAGCCAGTGCGCGCGGTGTATTAAAATCATCATCCATAGCGTCAATAAAGCGCTGGCGATACGCTTCAATATCAATGGTCGCTGGTTTATCTCCCACAGTATCGCTTTTGAGTGCCTGTGTAAGCCGTTTGGCACCGCTGGCTGCGGCCTCCAATGCTTCTTGAGTGTATGTAAGAGGACTGCGGTAATGTGAACTAAGGACAAAGACTCGCAACGCATCGCTGGAGTACTTGTCCAAAACCTGCTTTATACTGATAATGTTTCCGATACTCTTGCTCATTTTCTCTTCGCTTAGACACAAAAGTCCATTATGTAGCCAGTATTTTACAAAAGGCTTTTTGCCGGTGAAGCTTTCTGATTGAGCGATCTCATTTTCATGGTGAGGAAAGATTAAATCTGCTCCGCCGCCATGAATGTCTAGTGTTTCTCCCAAATATTTGTATGCCATGGCACTGCACTCGATATGCCATCCTGGTCTCCCTTGCCCCCAAGGGCTATCCCAAGAAGGTTCGTTGGGCTTGGCGGCTTTCCAGATGACAAAATCCATGAAGTTTTCTTTTTCTTCCTCCGGTTCGATTCGAGCGCCGACCAGCATTTGATCTAGTGTACGATGAGCCAGTTTTCCATAGCCTTCGAGTTTGGTAACGCGGAAATATACACTACCATTTGACGAGTAAGCAAAGCCTTTGTCTACTAAATTTTGTACTATCTCAAGAATTTGAGGAATTTCTTCAGTGGCGCGTGGATACAAATCCATACGGCTAATATTTATGGCATCCATGTCCTCCATGAAAGAAGCCATGTTTTTCTCGGCCAGCTCGGAGATACTGATGCCCTGTGCGGCCGCCTTGGCAATTATTTTATCGTCAATATCGGTGAAATTCTGGACGCACCTTACTTTGTATCCGCGAAATTTTAAATAGCGACGGATTACGTCAAAACTGATATAACTCATGGCATGCCCAATATGCGCCTCAGACTGAGGAGTTATGCCACAAACATACATTTTCACTTCATCGCCTTGAGGTATGAAGTTCTCTTTTTTACCGGAGAGGGTGTTGGTAATTTTCATATGTGCATTATTATATCAGTAAGGGAGCTGAAAAGGCGATAATATATCGGGATGATCTATGGTGTTCAGGTTTTTTCAATGGCGGCAATCGCCAAAGCGGCAAGTCCCTCTTCTTTTCCTATAAAACCCAATCCTTCGGAAGTTGTGGCTTTGATTCCTATTTGGTTTGGCGTACAGTCAAGCGCGTCTGCCAAGGCCTCTCTCATGCCATCGATGTAAGGCGACAGCTTGGGTTGTTCAGCGACAACTGTCACATCAATATTGCCTATGCTATAGCCGGCCTTTTTTAACAGCTGGCTGACGTTGTTAAGTAATCTTAAACTGGAAATCCCTTTGTATTGAGGGTCTCCTGGGGGAAAATGTTGACCGATATCACCAAGGGCCGCAGCACCCAATAGCGCGTCCATGACGGCATGAATTAGTACATCAGCATCGCTCCACCCGCAAAGGCCACTGCTATGCGGAATGGGGATACCTCCGAGAACCAATGGTTTACCGCTGGATAAACGGTGTACATCATACCCTATCCCTACACGCATTTCTCCTCCGTTTGCTGACAGATTGCTTGAGCCATTCTTAAATCAGTCGGTGTGGTTAGTTTAATATTGTCATAGGAGCCCATATAGATTTTTATTTTTTTACCTGCGGATTCGACAATTGTCGCGTCATCGGTGACTTCTCTATCAGTTTTGGTGTAGCAATCTTTAAGCATATCAAGGCGAAAAACCTGAGGTGTTTGAACAGCCCACAATTGCTGACGCGGCAGAGTTTGGCTGACATAACAGTTGTCTGTAGAGAGTTTTATGGTATCGGTTACCGGTACAGCGGCGATAGCAGCTCCGGTTTCCTGTGCGGCCTCTAAACCATCACGAATTAAATATGGAGTTATGAATGGTCGCGCTCCGTCATGGATGATGGCCCACTGGCAATGAGGCAAAGCATTTAATCCGGCTAAAACCGAATCTTGCCGACGTTTGCCCCCGGCACAAATCGCAGCAAGTTTTGAATAATCTTTCTTGCGTAGAAGAATTTCTCCCTGTTCCAAGCGGTCTTTTCTCAGTACGACACAAATTTTATCCACGATTTCGCAATCATGAAAAGTTGTTACGGTACGCTCCAGTACGGTTGTTGTCCCAAGGCGTGAAAAAATCTTATCATCTCCTTGCATGCGTTCGCTAAGCCCGGCGGCAACAATGACAACTCCGACAGATTGCGAGTTATACATTTGAATTCTGCTCTGAAAGGGGCTCTTTTTCTTCTAACCCCAGAAATACCGCTTCACGCAAGGTGTTTACAGGCACGGCTTCAATTCCATTAGGACCAAGGTGCCTGATTGCCGCTCGTGGCACAAGACACTTATTGAACCCCAGGCGAGCCGCCTCTCCAAGGCGGCGCTCAAGTTGCGGTACATTACGTATTTCGCCGGAAAGACCGATTTC
>WRNG01000080.1 GCA_009776735.1 Dehalococcoidia bacterium
CACCTCAAGTGGTACCACCTTGATGGGTCCCATCCCCCTTGGACCATGGATGAATACGGATTATATGATAAAACCGGGACGAGTTCACTGGAGCAGACCAGCGGTTGTTTCAACATCCTCTATGAGTTTTTCAATCAAATGAAGGAGCTCGGCATTTATAAGGATGCAACCATTATTATTACTGGAGATCATCCGTCTCATGACATGCTCGCAGTGCCAGAAAGGCCAATGCTCACAGGACTTTTTGTCAAACCCGCAGGAGAAGAAGGCTCTGCACTTCGATATAGTAATGCTCCAGTGTCGATCGGTAATCTGCGCGCAACGTGTGTTCAAGCTGTTGGAGGGGATTCATTGCCATGGGGTAAAACCTACTTTGAAGTGGACGAAACAGACCAGATTAGTCGACACTATTACCACCGCTTCAGTACCAATGGAAACCGGGAACACTACATTGCTGATTACCGAATCACCGGAGACGCACGTGACTGGAGTAATTGGGTGCTTGTCGGGCTTACACCTATCGATTCCAAAAACTGGTGGGGCTAAATCTTTTCATGTACTTAGCAACCAGTTTTCGACCTTCGTTTTCTATGGTATAACTCGTCTCGAGTTGCCCATCTATTACATCAAATCCGCTCTCTTTAAGAAGCCCATTTTCTTTCAGGTTCATCAAATGGTTATCGAGCGATTTTCGTGTAAATTGTCGCTCTGTTCCATATTCAGGTTTAAGTGCGTCTTGTATCTGAGACACGTCAGCACTACCTACAACTGAGAGATATTGAAGAATACGGGAACGGATGGGGGGCAAAGCCATAGCAATCATATTTCCCTTCGCTTGAACAGAGATAACGGATTAAGCGATACAAGCGTTGCACCAACCATAATGGCTAGAGCTCCTACTATTATTTGAGGAGTAATCATAGAGGCAAGTATGAGTAGAGAAAAGACCACGCCCCAAAGCACATAGGTGATGTTCAAGGTCATGCCTGTGGCAACACCGACCCTGCAATTGCTGGCATACCAAGAAAGATACGATATTGCTGTACACAGGCCTCCTAAAGCAATTAGCCAAAAAGTAGCTGGCACCGCCAAAACATCAATCAGGGCTCCCCAACCAACAGCTACAAGTGGCACTATCACTAGTAAGGTGATGAGAGCAGATGCGCCTTGCCGAATCTGTATGGAGATGTTCGAATCGATCATCGACATGCCAAACACTCCCAAAGCCCCCTCGGCGCCCCATGCAAGGGCAGCGATCAGTGAGCAGAGGATACCGATATAAAAAAGACTCGAAGCTCCTTCTGGAGGCTCGTATGAGATTACAATCGCACCAATAATACAAATGAGCATTCCGCATAGAATTCGAATTGATAGTTTTTGCTTGAGGAAGATACGCGCAAATAATGCTCCAAACACCGGGCAAAGTGCTGAAATAGGAAGGGCGTATGCGGGGCCAGCAAGTGAAATACCAACCAATAGCATGCCATTTGCCAAAGGCCCGCCAACAAACCCACAAAGCGCAGCCATGAGCCCTGGAAATGTCCTTAAGCTTCGTAATATCTCCTTTCCCGCACCACGTGCGAGATTGAAGAAAAGTACCCAGATAGTAGAACAAGTGTCGCAGATTGCAGAAGCAACCATCGGAGCAGCAAACAAACCAGCCATTGCAATAAAAGGCATCGACTCCAAATAGGCACCAGAGATAACACCAAAAAGCCCAAATGATATTCCCGAAATAAGACCAAACGCAATCCCTTGGACACGAAAACGTCCAACAAGTCTTCTTTTTGCCGCAACAGCCTGTAAGCTTGGAAGTGATGTGTGGAGCTCCGATGCAACTCCTGATATAGAGTTCGATAAAGTATCTCTTACGTCGCTCGGCAAAGCACCTGGTGTCTTTTTAGACATCAAAATACCCTTCTTCTAATAGAATTCTATAGTAGTCTTTCGCGTATCGGTACATCTGCATAGGATACTCACCAAACTCCTGGCCACCTGCCTGCTTATACTCCGCCCAAATGCACCATAAAAAACCTCCAAGCGCAACATAAAGATACAGGCGACGCAACTCGTCTCGCGTCGGCTCACCTCCCACATAGATCCGCAGGAATCGCTCAATCTGTGGCCTTTCCATAATCGAATAGATAGAAAACATCGAGATATCCATAATGGGGTCAGCCATACCACTGTATTCCCAATCGATTAGTTTTCCAGATCCATCTGGGAAGATTAAAACATTGGTGTTCGCAAAATCGCCATGACAAAGCACCGCTTCAATGCCAAGACGATTCCGCATTTCAAGAAGTATTCGCATCTTGGCGCTGGTCTCATCAAAATCACTGAAGCGGATAGCATCCAGTTCGTCAGCCAGGGAACGGTAATAATCAATCATCCACTCAATATCGAAGGAATAATCAATTGTTGCCCCGCTTTGGTGGACTATCTTCACGAGACGTGCCGCTTCGGCTAGCTCATCAGTGTTATCAGCATTAACAATATGGACATCCTCATAGAACTTCGATATCTTTGTGCCACTGTCAGGATCAAAGGCAATTACTTCATCTGTCACTCCAAGTGGCCTTACTGCATCATAGGCAGCCTTTTCCTGTTTGCGATTAATAAGTTTTTCTGTACCGATACCTGGTGTGCGAAACACATATCCCTGATCTTTTATATAGAAAAGAAACGAAAAATTCGTGATCCCGGCTTTAAGTGGCTTAATTCCATGGATTAAATCCTCGGTGATCTCAAAGGTGTTCGCAATCTTTTTTAAGGTCGCATTTTCAATATCTCGCTCGTAGCTTTTATCAAACTGTCGTAATTCCTCGAAGGTCTCAAACTCGTGGACATTAGTAACACTTTGTTCATTCATATACATGGGCGGCAGAAATGATAGATTTTCTTTGAGTATATGTTCCCAATAATCATCATCAGTACCAGGTGTTTCATAGTGTTTTCTAACGAGTTCGGCAAATTTCATGGAGAATTCTGCCGAGAAAAACGCCGGACCAACGATCGCGCGGGTATCTTCTCCGCCAATTTGTATTTTTGTAATACGCCCCAGTGAGTTTGTGGTAACTCCCCATTCTGCTGTTTGCCCTTCGTAGTATGGACAGCAAAACCAGCTGTCAACCTCCCAGGTGTTAAAGATGCTCTCTTCAATCCAATTGTCAGCCATAAGAATATACGAGCTTTTAAGATAATCGAGAGCATAGTACAGGCTTACGAAGTTGTTTTTCTCCGCAAATTCTGGGTTATAGATAAGCTTGACGCCGTATTTGTCTATCAGATAATCAAATGCCTCTTTAAGGTAGCCTACAACAATAATGATCTCATTAATACCACAC
>WRNG01000081.1 GCA_009776735.1 Dehalococcoidia bacterium
GAGCCTCTTCCGTGGAATTCGAGCCAGTTCCGGCGATGACCGAGCCTTTGTCTCCTACCACTGATTTTATTTCGCGGAACAGACGGTGCTCCTCTTCCCAAGTAACTGTGGGTGACTCACCTGTTGTTCCCACGACGACGATACCATCACTGCCGGAGTCAACTAGTGCTTGAGCAAGCTTTTTGGCCTGTTCATAGTCGACAGCTCCTTTTTCATCAAAAGGGGTGACCATGGCTGTAATTAAACGGCCTAATTCTTTACCAGTTTTCATGTTATCCTCCGTGGCGAAGCCAGTTGTTTTTAATCACTTCTTCAGCTATTTGGACAGCGTTTAAAGCTGCCCCTTTACGAATATTATCAGCAACCACCCACATTACTAAACCGTTGGGATGCGAAACGTCATTGCGAATACGTCCGACATAAGTAATATCTGTGCCGGCCGTCATACGTGGCGTGGGATAGAGGTTTGTTTTTGGTTCGTCCATCACCTGTACCCCGGGAGCTTGAGACAGAAGCAAGCGAGCATTCTCAGGGGAAAGTGGATTGGTAAACTCTACGTTGATGGCTTCAGCGTGTCCGATATACACCGGGACACGTACGCAAGTGGCAGAGACCGAGAGCGATTCGGCGTGCATGATTTTGCGTGTTTCTTCCAACATTTTCCATTCTTCCTTGGTATAACCGTTATCAAGAAAAACGTCAATGTGAGGTAGTACATTAAAACCAATTTGATGCGGGTAAACGTGTGGAGCGGGAGTTTGTCCGCTCAATATTTGTTCACACTGAAGGGTAAGTTCCTCAACTGCCGCTGCCCCGGTGCCTGAAACTGATTGAAACGAGGTCACTACGATACGTTTAATGGGATTCACTTTATGCAGTGGGTATAGGGCTACCACCATTTGAATCGTTGAACAATTGGGATTAGCGATAATGCCTTTATGCAGACGGATGTCACCCGAATTGATTTCGGGCACTACCAGTGGAACAGTATCATCCATACGAAAAGCTGCCGAGTTATCGATTACCACTGCGCCGCATTTTGCAGCCAAGGGAGCAAAATGTCGGCTGATATCCGAGCCGGCTGAGAAGAAAGCGATATCAACGTTTTTAAATGAATCAACACCGGTTTCTTTTACCTCGTACTCTTCACCAGCGAATAGAAGTTTCTTACCGGCAGAACGATCTGAGGCAAACATTTGCATGGAAGATATCGGGAAGTTACGTTGCTCAAGCACTTTAATAAATTCCCCACCTACCATTCCGGTGGCACCAACAATTGCGACTTGGTATTTATCCATTGATATTCCTCTATTCCTATAACCCGAGTAGTTTTTCCAGCCCAATCACCAAACCGTTTTGCTTTCCGATTTCACGAATGGCTAAAATAACTCCTGGCATATAGCAATCGCGGCTGATGGCATCATGCTTGAGGGAGAGCGTTTGACCCGAATTACCGAGCAAGACTTCTTGTCGAGCTACAATCCCTGGCATACGGACACTGTGAATTGAAATGCCATCCATTTTTAGACCCCGACTTTCCTGAACATTTGCGTTTTGCTCAGGAGCCAGAAAGGCTTTCCCGCGTGATTCAAGCATGGCATTAGCTGTCGCAAGGGCGGTGCCGGAAGGCGCGTCGATTTTGAACTGATGATGTTCCTCAATAATCTCGGCGTAATCAAAATACTTGGCGGCAATTTTCGCAAAATGTATCATCACCAAGGCTCCCACGGCAAAATTGGCCGCTATTAGAGCACCGGTATGGTTTTCCTTAGCCAGGTTCTCCACCAAAGATAGATCATCCTGATTTAACCCGGTTGTGCCACTGACAAGCTTTATTCCACGTGATAAAACAGCCTGCGCAAGTGCTCGCATGGCTTTGGCAGTGCTGAAATCAACCACAATGTCGGGTCGTTGTGTGTCTGCCAATAAGGCAATGTTTGCTGATAAAGGAATACTGTTTCCGTTAGGAAGCAACAAACTTTCGCAGTGAGCGTTTATATCAACAGCGCCCACCAGTTCCATATCCGGCTCATTAAAGACAGCCGCCACAACGGTCTGTCCCATTTTGCCCAAAGCCCCGTGTACTATGACTTTAATTTTGGACATTTCACACCTCTTTTGATTCTATTCTAGCGCAAAAGCTTAAAAAATCAAAAAGCCGCGTGAAAGCCATATGGGCACTAAGATAGATAGTCATCGCAGATTATTTTCTGCTGGAAGACGACAACAATGCGCGACGTGAAAGATTAATACGCCCTTGATTATCAATCTCAATCACCTTCACCGTGATTTCATCACCTACTCTAACCACATCTTCAACTTTTTCTACTCGGTGATCTTCAAGCTCTGAGATATGCACCATGCCATCCTTACCAGGCAATAATTCAACAAAAGCGCCAAAGTTCATAATACGTACGACTTTACCGGTAAAGATTTCGCCCGTTTTGATTTCACGAGTAAGGTCTTCAATCATTCTCATCGCTTTCTTGGCGGCGCTTTCTTCAGCCGCACCAATAACGATGGTGCCGTCAGGGGCGATATCAACAGTGGCCTTACTCTCTTCGGTTATGGAGCGAATTGTTTTTCCGCCTGGCCCGATAACCGTGCCAATTTTCTCTTGGTCGATTACTATTTTGTACATACGCGGAGCGTAGGGTGACAGCTCATTACGGCTGGCGGCGATGGTGTGATGCATTGTTTCCAAAATGTGCAATCTGGTGTCGCGGCTTTGCCACATGGCTTTTTCCAACATTTCTAAGCTCACACCTTTAAGTTTAATATCAAGTTGAAGCGCGGTAATTCCCTTTGCGGTGCCAGCCACTTTATAGTCCATATCTCCGTAATTGTCTTCCATCCCTTCAATATCGGTGAGTATGACCCATTCACCATTTTCTCCGGTGACAAGCCCCATGGAAATACCGGCGACGGGCGCTTTGATTGGAACACCGGCATCCATTAGTGACAGAGTGGATCCACATACACTGGCCATTGAAGTCGAACCGGAAGAACTCATGATTTCTGATACCACACGGATTGCGTAGGGAAAATCCTCCTGAGAAGGAATAACCGGTAAAATGGCGCGTTCTGACAATGCCCCATGTCCGATTTCGCGGCGTCCGGGGGAACCAACTCGTTTTACCTCACCCGTAGAGAATGGCGGAAAATTGTAGTGATGCATATAACGCTTGGTGTCATTAATTCCCAACCCGTCAAGTTGCTGTTCATCACGCATAGAGCCAAGAGTGGTAACGGTGAGAGCCTGTGTTTCCCCA
>WRNG01000082.1 GCA_009776735.1 Dehalococcoidia bacterium
TAACAGGCTTATCTTGCCCAAGAGTTCACATCGACGGCAAGGTTTGGCACCTCGATGTCGGCTCGTCGCATCCTGGGGCTGGAGAAGGTCCCAAGGGTCCGGCTGTTCGCCGGTTAAAGCGGCACGCGAGCTGGGTTCAGACCGTCGTGAGACAGGTCGGTCTCTATCCGTGATGGGCGCGTGGAAACTTGAGGGGAGTTCTCTGTAGTACGAGAGGATCCAGGGGAACAAACATATGGTGTGCCAGTTGTTTCGCCAGAGGCATTGCTGGGTAGCCAAGTTTGGATCGGATAAATGCTGAAAGCATCTAAGTATGAAGCCGACCCCAAGATGAGGTTTCCCATCCCTCGCAAGAGGGAGTAAGGTCGCAGATAGACAATCTGTTTGATAGGCCGCAGGTGTAAGCATCGTAAGGTGTTCAGCTGAGCGGTACTAATGATCGAGGGCTTGACCTGCTTCAAAGTTGATATTAGCAACTACTTTCGCTTTTCATGTATGAGGAATGGCGAAAGTTATTAAAAAGTTATATTTGACGACTAGGCTTAACAGCTGAATAGTCTTCTGGTGATTAGAGCGAGGTGGTACCACCCGTACCCATACCGAACACGGTAGTGAAACGCCTTAGCGCAGACGATACTGGAGGGGCGACTCTCTGCGGAAAATATGCCATTGCCAGGAGTCTTTATTTCTTCGCAAGAAGGGCTGTTAAGCCTTTTTGTTTTTACTGTTTGGCAAATGGTGATTGTTGTGATTCACATGAAGCGATATAATCTCAAATCCAGCATCATATTGAATAAAAATCGTTCCTTGTTGTTTTAAGGAATGACAGATAGTGTAAAGGGCTTTGAAATGGAAGGTGTTCTTCCTGATAAAAAGGGCGAACGTGAAAAACGTTTGGTGGCATTCTCTTCTGTCATAGCCGCGATTTTTTTGACTGTTATCAAATTAATTGTCGGCTTGCTGACGCGTAGCCTGGGATTATTGTCTGAGGCTGCTCATAGTGGATTGGATATTGTTGCTGCGGCAGTAACCTTCTTTGCAGTACGTGCTTCGGATCGTCCGGCTGATGCTACCCATACCTATGGCCACGGTAAAGTGGAAAACTTTTCGGCATTAATTGAGACGCTACTACTCTTTATAACCTGTGCATGGATAGTTTATGAGGCAGTAAAGAGACTCTTTTTTCAAGAGGTGGTTGTGGAAGCTAACTATTGGAGCTTCATTGTAATGGGGCTTTCCATAGTTATTGATGTGTCGCGTTCTCGAGCATTGATGCGAGTAGCCAAGAAGCATGGGAGTCAAGCTCTTGAAGCAGACGCTCTTCATTTTTCGACAGATATATGGTCTTCTGCGGTGGTCATTGGCGGTCTAATTGCGGTGATAATTGGACAAGCGGTGGAGCCGTCAAATCCAGAATTGGCTTCATGGCTTTTCCGTGCCGATGCAATTGCTGCCTTGGGAGTGTCTGGGATTATCCTTTTTGTTAGTTACAAAATGGGGCGGCGGAGTATAAAATCACTGATGGATAGTGCGCCGCAAGGTGTTAATCTTGAGATTGAAAAAGCTGTGGCTAATTTACAAGGAGTTGTGGCAGTGGAGCGTGTACGCTCGCGCCAAAGTGGCCCATCAACTTTTGTGGATATGACTTTAGCTGTTGAAAGCACTGCTAGCTTGGAAGAAGCGCATGCCATAGCTGAGAACGCTGAAAGTGCAGTTAGGGACTTATTACCACGTTGCGACGTGATGGTGCATGTCGACCCGATTGTGATGAGTGATAGTAGTTTGCTCGAATGCGTTCGCGGGGTGGCGGCACGCCAAGGAATTGATGTGCATGGATTGCATGTTTATGATGTGCGTGGTTATATGCAACTTGAATTGCATGCAGAGGTGCCTGAAAATCTAAGTGTTAGACAAGCACACAAACTCATCACGCTGTTGGAGCAGGCAATTAAGCAGGATATTCCTCAATTAACGGAGGTGACGGTTCATATTGAGCCGAAAGGTGATAGCGAGGTAAATACTGCAATCTTGGCGAGCTCTTCCAGTGATATTGAAAGTGAAGTGAAGAATCTAAATAGTGAAATCCCAGAGTTTTTAGATTTCCACCGCATTTGTGTATTGCGGAGAGATAAGTGGGTATTGTTGTCATTCCATTGTACAGTTTCTTCTGATATGCTAATCAGCAAAGCACATGAACTTACTTCGAGAGCAGAAGACCGTTTACGAAGGCGTATCCCAAGCTTAAGAAGAGTGATTATCCATGTAGAGCCAGAAGAGGATTTTCGGTAGTTGTTTCATATATTGCAAATTTCATTGATATGTTTCACAATTTCCGAATTGCCAGTATTTGCTGGGTAGTGGGGTTGTCATATGTTGCGTAAAATGAAGAATGCTATTTTGAGTTTTGCGATTGCAATATCCATAGTAACTGTTTTAGTAATATCAGTTGCAGGTTGGGGGGGTTATTCATTAATTATCGCTCTATCAGATAGCAATTACCAAAATGACGCAAATGAATTCATAAGTGGAAACTATCTTACATATGCGGGGAGCGATGTAGTTGTTGGCTTTTTCCCGCAACACAATGAGTTGTCAGATTATTCAGAAATAGAATTTCACTATTTTGATGGGCGAAAGAAATCAACGATTTTTCATTTGTATTATATTACCTATGTTTTAGATATCCGCTATAACAATGAGTACATTTATCAACAGAATAAAAATGGGGAGTTATCAAAATATCCTAATACAGTCGGAGAGTACCGGAATGATTTTTTCGTACTTTATGCAGATAGTTGTGCTAAAGACAAAAAATGGTGTCTGGCATTTAATGACGACATGTATATTATCCGCTACATTGCATTTTATGGAAAAGACGTTGGGACTGGTAATATTAGCGGCTTAATTGCCTGGAACACATCGTTAAAATGGTCTTCATTCCAGTATGAGGGGCCGTAGGCGTCGCAGTATTGGGAATGTAATAGTTGTAGCGCCATACTATTTCAACAACATAACAGTACCCACTTTCAAGACGATAAGCCTCATACTATAAAGGGTGTTTTGGATAAAGCACCAAATTTATAGAATGGCAACCGACTCGTTTGCGACACAACCGAATGATTGCCAAGTGAAAGGAGGGGTT
>WRNG01000083.1 GCA_009776735.1 Dehalococcoidia bacterium
TATCATTATCACAGACCCCATCTCGGGCTAGAGATGAAAACCCCATTATCTTATGTCAGTCAGGAGGGATGACTGGTAGATATTTACGGAGAATATTTCGGGGCACGGAGGTCAACGCCCGTTAGCAAATAAGCAGCATCCTTTCCCCTGCGTCTATTGTTCAACAAACACCTTTGACGGATGCCAAAGATTTGAACCCGCAATACACTCTAACAAAGCAACCAATCTCTTTTGTTCATTATAGGCTCTCAATCTAACATCATTATGAAAATTTGGTAGGAGAAGAGACCCACCATGATAAATAATCCGCGCCTGTTCCCCAGTGAGAATAACCGGCATCCACAAGGTTAACACACTGTCCGGAGACTGCAAAAAACTACTCCTGTCCCCTCTTGCTACCATCCCTTCCAAATCTTCCGGTGTAATCGATGTCTTGACGCAAAAGGGACCGTATGAGGAACGAACCAGCCCTGAAAGATGCGCACCACAACCAAGTATAAGGCCCAAGTCATGGGCAATGGAACGTATGTATGTTCCTTTGCTACATTCAACCTCAAATTCCACCAGAGGTAAATCAATCCGGTGTATTTCAAGGCGAAAAATAGTGACTTGGCGACTTTTTACATTCACCGCGCATCCTTTTCTTGATAACTCATATAGTGGTTTTCCGTCGCACTTTATTGCCGAGTATGCTGGCGGTTGTTGCATAATCTCGCCATGAAATTTTCTCAATGCTTTTTCAATCATTTCAGGAGTAATTAAAGAAGCATCAGACCGCAACACTACCTGCCCGTCACTGTCATAGCTATCTGTCGAAACGCCCAAAATAACACTGGCAAAATAGGTCTTGGGATAATCCAAAAGGTACTCCGCCAAGCGCGTCGCCTGCCCCAAAAAAATTGGGAGAACTCCACTGGCAAGAGGATCGAGAGTTCCGCCGTGCCCAACCTTTTTAACTCCCAGCATTTTTCGAACACGCGAAACCACTGAGAAAGATGTCGGACCGGATGGTTTATGAAGATTGATTATACCATTCATAAGCATAAAAGGCGCAACGGGGCTAAGATTAGTTAGTTACGTTGAAAGCAGAATAAGCGAAAAACTACTCGGTTACTGTATGCTTGACCTTATCAAGCAATTCCAGAATACGTGCGCCTGTTTCAATGGAATCATCTAAAATAAAATCTAAATCCGGCGTATGGCGCAAACGTAAATTCTTTGCCAATTCGCTGCGCAAAAAACCGGCAGCGCTGATAAGCGATTTTAATACTTTTTCTTTTTCTTCTTTTTCACCAAGGACACTGACATATACCTTGGCATGTTTAATGTCTGCCGCAACTTCAACATGCGTAAAAGAAATCAGCCCCGACAGACGAGGGTCTTTAGCTTCGCGTAACAGTAGCTCGGAGAGTTCTTCCCTAATAAGGCTGTTAAGCCGCGCAATACGATATGCCATTTAAGCAACCACTTTCTCTTTGCGGTAAAACTCAAGGATATCGCCATTCTGAAAGTTATTAAAACTCTCCAGCCCTATGCCGCACTCATAACCAGCGGCTACATCACGCACGTTTTCCTTAAAGCGTCTAAGGCTAAGAATAGTAGTATCGGCCATAACACTGTCACCACGTTTGACACGTACCTGATTGTCACGCCTAATTTTCCCTGCCACAACATACAAGCCGGCAACTTGGGCTTTCTTGGCGCCAGCAAATACCTCTTTCACAACGGCCTGTCCGTCAACAACCTCTTTATATTCCGGTTCGCGTAACCCTTTTAACGCCCTCTCCACATCATCAATCATCTCATAGATAATCTGATAACGACGCAAGTCAATTCCCTCCGCATCAGCCAAATGCTGGGCATTAGGTTCCAAGCCAGTATTAAAAGCAATAACAATTCCCTTGGAAGCTACCGCCAAATTGACATCATTGTCATTGATACTACCTGATGCGGCATGAACAATATTCACTTTGATCTCCGCCGTGCTTAGACGCTCAAGAGAAGTGCGTATCGGTTCCAGAGAACCTTGCACATCCACTTTCAGAATAATCGGAAGCTCTTTTACTTGACCGGCGTTTATTTGATCAAAAATATTGGATAAACTTACCGGTTTGTCAGTTTGAGTTTCTTCTTTCCGATGCTCCTCTTCTATTAACCTTGCTTGACGTTCATTAGCCGCAACGATTACCGTGTCGCCGTCCTGAGGCACACTGTGAAGCCTGAGGCACACTGTGAAGCCCCAGAACAGCCACAGGGGTAGCTGGACCGGCTTTGCGTAGTTGTTTTCCGCTATCGCTGTACATGGCCTTTAATTTGCCTGAAGTTGTACCCACCACAATTATATCACCCGTTCGTAACGTGCCGTCATGAACCAGCACAGTCGCCATCGGCCCCTTGCTTTTATCCATGCGAGCCTCGATTACCACGCCTTTTGCGACTCCATTCGGATCAGCGCGCAAATTCTCCATTTCGGCGACTAACAGGATATTCTCCAAAAGCACATCAATCCCTTCCTTAGCTTTAGCGGAAGTCGGAACGGCAATGGTATCACCACCCCAATCCTCCACCAACAATCCAGCTTCCGCCAATTGTTTCTTAATCATATCCGGATTAGCGCTTGTCTTATCCATCTTGTTAATAGCCACAATAATGGGAACTCCTGCTGCCTTAGCATGGGCGATGGCCTCCAGTGTTTGTGGCATTACTCCGTCATCCGCCGCCACCACCAGTACTGTAATATCGGTTACCTGCGCCCCACGAGCGCGCATAGCAGTAAAAGCCTCGTGCCCCGGGGTGTCTAAAAAGGTAATTTTTTGGCCATTGATGTCAACCTGATAAGCACCGATATGTTGCGTAATTCCACCAGCCTCACCTTCCATCACATTAGTTTGCCTAATGGCATCCAATATGCGCGTTTTTCCGTGGTCAACATGCCCCATTATGGTCACCACTGGCGGGCGGAATTTCAAATTTCCCGCCTCATCGGTCATCTGCGATTGCTGTTTTTTAATTTCGGCAATTACGC
>WRNG01000084.1 GCA_009776735.1 Dehalococcoidia bacterium
AATACTGTCAATAAACATCGACAGAAGGCCGGAAAGCAGAATAAAAGCCACCAAAATATACGGAACGTTGCATTTCACCAATCGCGCCATATACAGACACATCCAGCGGAACAATCCGGTGGAGGCCAAGCGTTCGGCCATTATCATCATGCCGGTAATAAAAATAATGGTCTGCCAGTTGATGCCGGAATGCAGAGCATGACCGCCCTGTTTCGACAGCCAAAACGAACCCTGTAGCATGGACCTGAGGTTGAACACATCCAACACTACCTGCCAGTCGTGCATCGCCCCCAAAAAGACGACCCCGATGACGGCGATTGCCGCAACAAGAGCAGTGAGGCAACGATGCCATTTATCCAGAATGATGAAAACAAACATTATGATAAATATCGACAAAGCCAGTATTTGATTGATATCCATAACAACTTCTCCAATTTCCTTAACGATTATAGCTACATTAATGGCACACTGATACACCTTTCAGATGTTCGCACGCTCTGCGAGGCATTTACGACCTAAGAGTTAAGGCTTTTCCTGTTTCTCATAATCTAATTTTGGAATCTCAATAACATCGGAAATAAGATTACTAAAATCAACGGCATTCTTGGATGTGATGACCGGTTTGCCGGAATCAGCTTCTATAGCTCTTTTCTGGCATCACCTGCTACTTTACCGCCACGTTTTGCAATCTTTTGGTTCTCGATTAATCCCTTTGCATCATGGGCCTTGGCAAGTTCAGTAGTGGTAGCCTCAGCCAGCATATTCAGTACCAATTCGAGTGGACATGTTGTCTCTGAGATTTTCTTTCTTGAGACCCTTGAAACTCTTATACTGGCGAGTAGTCATACCAGCCCAGGCTTTGGAGATTTCATCGGTTAAAATGGCGTACTCAACACCTTTTTGAACCCCTCTGTTATCCCATTCGTCGGTAAGTTCTTTTCTGACTTGAATGGCTTGTAAGCGCTGGTTAATCCACTCACGAGACATACCCTTCTTGAGATAAGTTTCAAGGGCACGGTCGATTGTAAGGTCAGGATCTATGGTTTCATCAATTCTCTCCGCACCGACACGCGCTAACCATAGCTTGAAAGGCTCGGCCTTGGGTGACGGAACAGATTGGATAATACGTAAGATACCTTCGGCATTGGCGACATCAGTGTTGTATTTCTTGCTGTCCGCCGCAGTCATCTTCAGTTGGTGACAAATTGCCACCAACTGATTTCCTTCTTTTAACATACGCTGTTTTAGCTTTGCCCAATAGTTACTGGCGCTTCTCTGTGTTGGCTGGTCAGTTAACACCCCAACCACATCAACAACAGACAAAAGCCATTCCTCTTTTTCCTCATCCCAAGCGGTACGAATACGTTTATCTTCAAAGAGTTGAACTTTGTCACTCATAGCAGTTCCCCCATGAAACCCAAGCGGTACTTATCGGATTCGCTCTCATTATACCTCAAAACAATATATCAAATTCATCAACCAGAAGTAAAACCGTGGCCTTTTATCATCACAGCATCATAATTATCTGTCGAGGCAAAGGGAAATCGGTGATGGTCTCAGCGGTCCTATATGCCGGTGAGACCATCACATCGGAATATAACGGAATAACACATGGACTATACCATGAAAAGAGGTGCCACCCATAGCGAGATTCTGCTGCCAGAGAACGCGCCAAATTAAGGACATACCGGCATTGTATCTGCTAAGACATGGCTTACTTGTCACAAAAAACTAATGAACAATAAAAAATTCGGTGGTGCACATAAGGAAAAAACTCATGGCTTTCAGGAAGAATCAAATGCGGCAAGTGCAATGCGGGGCTCATGCATTATATTGGGAATCGGTAAGTTAGGCAGGCAGGAGAGAATTATCTACAACAGACGCTTTCGCATCTAGTCGCAGGAATTCTTGGAATGATTCGGACTTTCGATAGCGTTCTATGATTGCTTTTTCCTCGGCAGTGGGCTTTTCATACGGAATATCCTTTATGGAGCAATATGTTTTGCGTGTTCCGACGACATATTCCGACACTCCCGAGGCTCCCGCGTCGCTCATATCCTTACTAACATATCAAATGTAGCCCTTGCGTTCATGATGATCCCCCTTTGCACGATTGTCCCCTGTAGTTTATTTCGTACACGTAAATAATCGAATAGCCAATATTAAAGAAAACACAAACATTATACAAAAGAGGCTTCGCCAGTATATGTGGGTAGGATTGTGTTATTGTGTATGCTGATATGTGTATACGATTATTCGTATGCGCTGTTGTGTATACTGTTACAAGCCTAGACATAACAAAGTGCTAGCTAACTATTTCTATGATATAGTGTACTGCAATAACACAGTAGGGGGATGCCTATGAAATACTCCACCGTTATCAATGAAGAAACACTGAAGAATAAAGTCGCGCAGGATTTCTTTAACCAATTTGATTGTACTGAGATAATCAAAAACATTGATTGAGGGTGTAAAATAATTTGTGCTTTTGCCTTTCCAAAAACAAAATGAAAGAATAAGGAAAGGTGAAAAATGGAACTATTGACTAAGGAACAAATACGAGCGCTTGTCAAACAGCGCAACATAAAAACCGTCAATGATATAAATACCACATTGAAGGACATGTTTGCCGAAATACTGCAGGAGGCATTGGAAGCCGAGCTAGAAACTGAGCTTGGTTATCCCAAAAATGGCACCGTGCCAAGTGGCAGTTTCAACCGACGCAATGGCCATACAAAGAAGACAGTGCGCTCTGATCGCGGAGAAATAGAGCTGACAGTCCCTCGTGATCGTGATGGCGATTTTGAACCTATCATCCTGCCGAAATACCAAAAAGAAGTACCTGGCATAGAGGAACAAATACTTGCCCTGTATGCTAAAGGGGTGACAGTACGTGAGATACAAGAACATCTCAATCGGATGTACGGCGTCAATGTCTCCCCTACTCTGATTTCCAATGTGACAAATCGGATTATGCCGGTAATAAA
>WRNG01000085.1 GCA_009776735.1 Dehalococcoidia bacterium
TCGCTCTTGAGGCTGAGAGGAGAACTTTGGTACAAGTATTCAAACCTGAGCGCAACGAAATGATTGCTTTTCTCAGAGCCAAACACAACGTGGATAACTTCCTAAAAGAGCCGGGAATACACAGGACAAAATCGTTGGAACGTGATGAGCGTTAGTTCCCGATTTCTTCACTTTTTATCGGGGGCTTGGGGGTTGGAAAACCACCAACAAGCTGGGGTATGCGCGCATATCCCCCTGCTTGCCACTTCTTGCACCACACTTGATACGGCTACATAGTTTATTATCAACATAGATGAAATAGTTATTGCTATTGACACCTGTGGTACAATGGAATTGTCGTATAGGATAAAGAAAGTTATTCGGGGGCGCTATGAAAAAATGTGCTGTTATAAAATTGTTGATAGCAGGAATGGCTGTGATTTTGATGGTAAGTGTTGGTGTTGGATGTGGAACAGATGGGTTATCAACAACTAAGATTGCTAATGGTGACGCTTTGTTATCAATACAGTACAAAATAGAAAGTCCAAAGGTCAAATTTGATATTGACGATGTAACATTAGATTTCAGTTACGGTCATTCTGGTAATAGCATTGGTCTGGGGCAACACTACGATGCAGAAGGCAAAGATAATTATATATTGAGCTGTTTTGCTGTTTACTTTTGCGATGAGTTGTATGTAAGCAGTTTTACAGATTACGTACATAGCGATTATCGTAGTATTGATAATTGCTATTTTATTAAAGAGATTATGGTTGAAGCGTTTCACTCTGATAACTATCTAAACGAACGCAAAATGGATTTACTGCTTCGTCGTCGTACTATATTTAGTCACAAAGAAGAGATGACTGTTCCGCGGGGTGTATTTGAAAGAGAAAATGGTAAATTGGCGTTCCAAGTAGTTGGGATAAACTATTCTATAAAGGACAAATGCTACATAGTAGAGCATTTGTCCTTTATTTCGGTTTATTATGAATATTTAGATAGTCAAACTATTGTATTGTCTTAACCCTTCATAATCGAGTGATAAAAACATTAAAAATAAGGAGTGAAATTATGAATAACCACATTTTTAAGAGGGTTATTTCGGCGATGCTGACTAGTCTTGTAGTGTTCAGCAGTTTTGCAAGTGGCATTGTTGCTCAAGAGTATAGCGTAGCAAATGACTATATTCTTCCTGATACTACTCAATACCAACGGCGAATAGACGTTTCACTAGTTTCGGATATAGTTACAGAGGGAACCACTTTCAATGTGGCATTATTGCCTGAGCAGAGTTTCGCAGACTACTATTTTGTAACAGATGGTATTTCTGTAATTGCTGAAAATAGTAAGTCTAAAAACATATCATTTAGTTTGCAGACTGAAGAAGAGTTTGGGAGATTAGAGGTATTCATTGACTTTGGTGATGGAAATTATCAGCGTCAGTGTATTTACACGTATAATGCATCTGGAAAAACATTTATCAGTGACTTGGCGGAGGATGACGCATGGCGCAAAGGACTATCATACAAGTACGAAAATGAAATAATAACAGAGGCTGAGTTAGAAGTAGAGTATGGGACATTAAGCCGTAGATGGTTAGAGACAGTAAATTCCCTAGCGTCTCCTGAAAGTGTGACAAATGTTTTTGGAAATGAACAGGGCACTGGTGGCGGACCATCTTATGTGGCGGGAGTAGCGACTGTTGATGGAACTCTTGGTTGGTATGCTGGACCAAACAATACTCTTTGGCAACCATTGAAATGTGTATGGATTGAACTTCGTAGAGAGTGGCCATTGGGATCTTTGTTGATCGCAAATGGACAGACAGATGAATACGGACACTACGAATTTACTTTCAACGATAACAATTATAGTGTTTTTCTGCGTATCTTTCCAGAAAGTGACTCTTTTAAAGTCATGGATGTACTTTGGCCATTTTCAGGAATTGGTGACTATCGGATTGATACGCAGGCAGTTTCATTAAATGGCTCATCAACGACGTTGGTTCCATACAATGTTCAATATAACAAAAACGTTCTCACAAACAAGGCGTATTATGTTTGCCAGGGTATGGTTGCCGGACAACGATATGCAGAAGCAATGGGAGTGAGTAATAGTTATATTGATGTGGTATATCCGTATTATCCGAATTGGCCACTTGTTGGGATGGATACCTCTTTTTGTAATCCTGAATGGGGCATTATTGGCATTGTAGGGGATTCTTGGGAAAGCTTTGATACGCTCATGCATGAATATGGTCATTTTGTCCAGTATAGAAAAGGGATTGACTTGGGTGAATTTTTCTTGGATATTAGTGGACTGTTGTCTGATAAATATTCACACTATCCCGATGCGGATCATCTGTATGACAAGGCGCAGTACGGCAAGGATTTTGCTATGAGATTAACATATGTCGAGGCATGGGCGACTGTCTTTGCACAAATTGCACAAGAAGAATTAGGTGATTACTCTACTGTGCCAGGAGTTGGTGATAGAAAGCATAATGGAGATCCATGGAATGGACTTACTATGTATTCTCCTGACGCTAATAAGAGTGGAGAAGGGCAAGAGTTTGCTGTAGAAGCTTTTTTGATAAGTTTATATGACCTATTAGGGAATCAGAGCTATTGGAGTGCCACTACCCAGTCTGGAACAAACACTTTAAGTATTCTCACTCAAATTCTTGATTCGCAATACTCATCGTATCGAAACCAAATCGGAGCGGCATTGGGAGCTCGTCAAATTGCACCAAGCAACTTTACAATCACAAATGCTTCGACTATTACATCAGCAACGCCACCTGCATTTTCATGGAAGGGAAATGGGAGCTATGCAAATCCTAATAATGCTTTTGAGCTTCGGTTTTATGATTCATCTGAAAATTTGAAATATACCCTTGGCGTTAATGTTTATCCTCCGCCAGATAACACTGTAATTAGTACTTACACTTTATCAACAAGTGAATGGAGCACAGTTCGTTCAAAATTTCCGGCTGG
>WRNG01000086.1 GCA_009776735.1 Dehalococcoidia bacterium
TAGCCAAGGCTAACATAAAATGCTACAATGCCCTTTCAGCAGTGAGAGTTACTAAGTAATAATGATAATGTTTATCAATTGAACTGAAATAAAAGAAATGGCTAAAACCGATTTAATACTGTTACACGCTCCGCATGTTTACGATTTTCGTAAAATCCCGCAACTTTACGGTCCGGTTAGCGACTTGGTACTGTCCACCCCTATCTTTGAAATGTACCCGGTAGGATTATCCAGCATTTCTGAATATCTTGAGAAAAACGGATTTCGCACCCGAATAGTTAATATTGCCTGGCGTATGCTGAGAGACGCGCGGTTTGACGCCGAGGCTTTCATTAAAAAGTTAGAGGCTCCGCTTTTTGGCATTGACTTACATTGGATGGTGCACGCTCACGGCTCAATTGAAATCGCCAAAATTGTGCGCAAGTACCATCCCAAATCCAAAATAATCTTTGGAGGCTATTCTTCCTCACGTTTCTACAAGGAACTGATTCGCTATCCCGAAGTGGATTTTGTTATGCGCGGAGATTCTACCGAGGAACCGTTACGGCAGTTTATGCAATTGTTTATGCAAGCAGGCGATCTTTCCGCGGTTCCCAATTTGGTATGGAAAGACTCCGGCGGGTCGATTCATGAAAATGATTTTAGCTATGTTCCCACCAGCATCAGTCACGTGATGGGAAACCATTACGCAACAGTTGTCAGGCAAGTGTTACGTTATCGAGATTTTACCTCGGTGGTCCCTTTTAAAGGCTGGCTGAAGTATCCGGTGACGGCGGTGTTTACCGGCCGCGGGTGTAAATACAATTGTATTTTCTGTAGCGGTGCACGTGACGCCATGCCTATTTTCGCCAACCGTTACAAACCGGCTTATCGTAGTGCCGATGATATTTTCAAGGATATTAAGAACATTTCGAATATTACCAAAGGCCCTATTCTCCTGGTTGGTGATATTCGTGAGAATGGCGATGAAAGAGCCTATAAACTGCTTAGTCTGATAAGAGAGCACAGAGTAAAAAATACGCTGATGTTTGAGGCTTTTAATCCCATCAAGCCCGATTTTATTAAAGAGTTGGCCCAAGCAACCCCCGGTTTCTCTTTGGATATGTCTCCGGAGTCACATGACCCCGAGGTACGCGAGGTGTCACTCGGGCGTAGCTTTACCAATGAGGCTATGGAAGATATGATTGCCGCCGCACTTGAAAACGGAGCTAGTCGGGTGGAAATATTCTTCATGATTGGCTTGCATAAGCAAGATACCAAATCGGTGTTGGATACTGTTGATTACTGTGAGCATCTATTGCAGAGATTTAAAGCTGACAAGCGGCTGTTTTTGTTCATGGGACATCAGGCCCCTTTTATGGCACCGGGCAGTCTGGCATTTGAGTATCCTGAGCGCTATGGATTTAAATTACTACATAAAACCTTGGAGGAACATCGCCAGGCTCTGACGCTCCCCAGTTGGAAATTCAGTTTAAACTACGAAACGCAATGGTTGTCGCGCGATGAAATAACCGATGTTACTTATGAATCAATTGCTCGTCTGACCAAGTTAAAGGCAAAATACGGACAGATTCCTCAGGCGCTGGCGGATCGGCAAATCGAACGCATTGAAAGTGCTAAAATACTGGAAGCCAAAATCGAAGAATTGCTTAAGGCCGGGAAACAAGATGAAATTGCCGCTTTGCGGCCTGAGATGGATAAGATTAACGGGTTTACGGCCTCGGAGAGATTGGAATTGGAAATCCCGCTGGGCAGTATGGTGCGCTTAAGGTATTTTTCGGCGTTACGCAACTTATTGTTTAAGCCTAAAAAACAAATTGGCAGTTAAAGATTGGATATTCGGTGGTAAGGTGACATAAGCAATGGACAGAACAAAAATCAAAGCTTGGATTGAGGTGCAAAAAATCCCCCGTCACTCCAATGACATTTTCTCGTTGGTTTTGGGCTCGGTTTTGGCCTGGTATGCCGGTTATGAGTTTAATTGGCTGGTGTTTTTAGCTTCTTTATGCGCCGTTTTTTTTATTGCCAATGGCATATATCTTACCAATGAGGCACAAGACTACGAGGGAGATAAGCGTAACGTGGAGCGCATCGGTGTGGGTGGCGGCATGAATCTAACCAGTACCGGCGGTACGCAGGTATTGGTCGGGGGACATCTGAAACGCGAACATGTTCAATTAGCGGGGATACTCTTTTTTGTGGCGGCAATTCCGCTGGGGTTGTTGGTGCAATTCGCTGGGGCCACCGGTTGGCTTACTCTTCCGCTGGGTGCGTTAGGCATAATTATTACTTACAGCTATTCCAATCCGCCGATTAAGGCTTCATATCGGGGACTGGGTGAAACGTTTATGATGCTGGGTTATGCCTTGTTAATCCTCACCGCCTTTTATATTCAGTCGGGTGTCATCAGTTGGTTGCCGCTGGTGATCGCTTTGCCGCGCATACTGACTGTTCCAGCTCTCAAGGTGATTCGAAATTTCCCTGACGCGGCTGCTGATGAGGCTTCGGGAAAACGCACATCGGTGGTTATTTTGGGCAAAGAGCGTATGCGTTGGGTGTACGCGGTTTTGATAGTGAGTGCCGTGTTGAGTTTTGGTTGCGTTGTCGTATATACCAAGTCGGTCTTCTCAATTATCAACCTTTGGCCGGCGGTGCTGTTTGTGCAAAGCCTTCTTCCGGTTTTTAACGGACAGTGGAAGGAGCGCTACGGGATAGCTCAAGCCTGCAAAAAAGGCTTTAAAGGTCTGCTGTTAACGCCCGCGACTCTGACGCTTACACTGTTATTAAGCAAATGGATAGGTTTTTAGCGTCTTTCCGCTATTGGGAAAGCCCCTGTTTGTACGGTGGCTCAGTATTTTGGCGCAGGGAAACAAGGTATTTATAGATATCCTCCCCGCTACGG
>WRNG01000087.1 GCA_009776735.1 Dehalococcoidia bacterium
TTCATGGATTCGTCCTCGCTGTCGTTGGCAAAATCATCATGATGCCACCGTGGCGCTTATTAGACGCCCCGGCATGGGCGAGTCCATTCAATTACCGCGCTCGCCCTGGTCTATTTGGCTCAAACCAAGGAGGGGTTTGAACATGGGTAACAAGTCTAAAGCAACCGTTGGTGCAACAGGAGGTTGGCTGAAGTTGGAGCGTACTCAAATTAGATGTACATTTGCTGTAATGTACATTCTTTTAATTTTTATTCCTGCATGCTATACCATTTTTAATAAAATACCGCCACTGGAAGATCTGCGAGTGGCAACAGGGGTATTTTCCTATAAAAAAATGGGGCTGAGATTTGGAAATGTTGTCATCTTGAATGAAGATGTAACGAATTATTATACTTGTCGTGTCGCAATTGGAACTAGCCATGGTTGTTTTGCTTTTAATGCCGAGCTTCTCTCAATGGTTGGTAAACCAGTCCAAATCTGGTGGTATGAACAAAAATTATATTTCTGGTATTCACAGCGCAGGCTTGTGCGATTAGTTGTGGACGGCCATGAAGAACGTAGTTATGAAAAGAGTGTTAGCAGAGATAAAGAGGAAACAAGTTTTAGGTTTTATTCGTCAATTGTAGCACTGGCTTTTATTGTAGCACTTTGTGTCTTGCTTGAACGCATAGGCAAACGCCAAACCCAAACCAAAGGGGAGTTTGAACGTGGATAACAAGTTTAAAACAACCATTGATTGGCTGAAGTCGGAACGTATCAAGAATAGATTGATATTTTCTGTAATGTACATTCTTTTAATTTTTATTCCTGCATGTTATACATTTTTTAATAAAATACCGCCACTAGAAGACCTGCAAGTGACAACAGGGGTATTTTCCTATAAAAACACGGGAGCTAAACTCGGAAAGATTATCATCTTGAATGGAGATGCAGCTAATTATTATACTTGCCGTAGGACGCTTATAAATAAACATGAATGTTATCATTTTGATGCCAAACTTCACTCAATGGTTGGTAAAACAACCCAAATCTGGTGGTACGAACAAAATTTATATTTCTGGTATTCACAGCGTAGCCTAGTGCGTCTGGTTGTGGACGGTCGTGAAGAATACAATTACAAAATGGCTGTCAGCGATAATGAGCGCGCAAAAAATTATGATTTTTATTCTTCAATTGTATTACTGGCTATTTGTGTAGCACTTTGTGTCTTGCTTGAACGCATAGACAAACATCAAACCCAAACCAAGGAGGAACCAAATCATGAATAAAACAGAAATAGCGTCCAAGGCGATAACAGCTTGGAGTGGCATCCAAAATAGCTCTGGCACTGGAATAGACATTGCAAAAGACGATATAGTAGGCGCTGTTTTCAGCGCAGTGCGAGCTGCGATAGATTTGGCGCAAGTTGTCGGAAAAGTTGCTTCCAAGAAAGTACCAATAGCAGGAGCTTTTGTTGCGATTGCGGACATTCGTAAAAGCTTGGCTGAAATGGAGAAGGATTTCAATGAAAAAGGTATAACAGGTATAAAAACAACCGACCTTTTTAATCTTCTTTCCGACATCAATTCCTTGTTCGCTGGACTTGCATTGTTGGGTGGAGCGATAAGCGCGGGAACAGTGGTGGGGACACCAGTTTCAGCAGGATTTCTTGTAGCTGCAAGCATCTTCACAGTTGCCTCAGCCGCATTTATGGGGTTTTCAATATATTTTGATGGCACAGCACCAGGAGAAACCGTTGGCGAGACTTACTCCAAAATGTGCGACGCCATAGGGAACATGTACGATGATGCCTGTGCAAAGATTGTAAGCTGGATTGCAGGCAAAATTATTGAGATGGACAGCTTGTATGACGCGGTTGACGCATGGCTTGGGGATATGTGGGATATGGCTAGTCTTGCCATACATTCCATAGACATTACCGATGTGTTTGCCGTCTATACCTTGTTTGGCGAAATTGATCCCTCGCTTACCATGAAGGATTTCAGCAGGATTCTCGACGCTTCCAGCAAAAATGATTCAAATATGCTTGAGAGCACAGTTGCCGCGCTTGGCAAGGTTTTCGGCAAAGCATACAGCCCCGTCAAGACCACAAGCGAAGACCTCGAACTCCACATTGAAGAATTGAGAGAACTCATTGCCGAGAATTCCGGCACGATTGAACTGGCAAAGGGTATTTCAGTCGCGGAGGCCAGGAGCGATTTTGGCGTTTTCCTCTCCCTCTATCACCTGTTGCCATTCAAACTAAGCGGCATGTCCGGGGGGGAATTGGCAAGTCTGCATAGCGATCTATACAAAGCCTGGCAATCCGGCGAATACTCCGAGCAATACATGAGTGATCGCGCCGCGATGCTGAACCTCTACATTGAGCATAACGGCAGAAGCACAATAGGCAGTTGGCTCCACAATATTGTGAGTTTCAATCCTTTTGCGAACGATACGGTCTACAAAGACCTGACAACAGGTATTGAACTGGATTACATCTCCAATCCGGGCAAGGCCGATCGTTTAATCATCTTTGGCACTAACGGAAATGAAACTCTGCCGGGCGGCGTTCTTGCGGACAGGCTTTTTGGCGGAGGCGGAAATGATACCTTAATTGGCGGCAAAGGTAATGACTACCTTGAAGGCGGTCGTGGTATTGACACCTATAAGTTTTCCAGCGGCATACTCGGCATCGGCGGCGACGGCAATGACACCATTTTTGACATTGACGGTCAGGGCAGGATCGAGATTGATGGCGTGACATTGGAGAGCTTTTCCCAATACAGTACTAATGTCTGGCGCAGAGACAAGGAAGATGATGATAGCGCCATTCAGGCGCATCGCAATCCTGCT
>WRNG01000088.1 GCA_009776735.1 Dehalococcoidia bacterium
AAGATATGCTAATCAATATGACCAATTGGAGCGAGGAGCATTACAAGTACAATACCGAGCGATATATCGGACGGTTATGTAGGCTTTTAACGATGCAGGGCATATCCGTTTCCCTTGACAGCTTGACGCAATACTTGCCGACAGCGAACTTTATCAAATTAAGTAAGGATATCAGCGAAAATAAGCTCATGAGCAAAGAGGAACATCTAGAGGATGTTGACCTAGCCAAGACCAGCGGGAAAATAGCGGAGGGAGCCGCCGCGCGTTTCGCTACGATTAAAGATAGTGATTTAGGGCAAATCTTCAATGCTTCGGGAATTGACATCTACACAGCATTGCAGGAAAACGCCGTTATCCTGTTTGTCCTGAATCCTTTGCTTTACCCGGAAATGTCACCGCTGATCGGTAACTTGATTATCATTGATAGCAAGAAAGCGGTAAGTCATTTCTACAGGGAAAAGAAAAAACGTATTTTTTATATCATGGACGAGATTAACACTTACGCCAGCGGAGCCTTACTCAATCTGGTAAATAAGAGCAGGAGCGCAAATGTCACTTGCATTCTCGCCACGCAGAGCCTGTCGGACTTGGATGGGGTATCCGCAGAGTTCAAAGAGCAAGTGATTGAAAACTGCAATAATTATATTGTGCTTAGGCAAAATAGTTCAGTTAATGCCGAGCATTGGGGAAATGTCATCGGCACCCGCCAGACTTTGCAAGCGACCTATCAAATCAGTGGCGAGAGCGGCGGCGTGAAAAGTACCGATTTAGGCTCACTGCGGAAAACAAGGGAATATATCTACCACCCGGACGATATCAAGCTCTTAGGAACAGGCCAGGCCATATTTGTATCGCGTGATAAAATGTTTCACACGCGCATAAACATACACAAGCCATTTTAGGAGGGGTTTATTATGCGCGATTGGAATGATTCTATAATATCAGATGAAAACTTTGATTTGTTATTGAGGAGCTATCCCGCCGCAGTGGATGGAAAGCAGGAGCCGCCGATAAGAGGAGCGCGGCGGGAACCAGAGGAAGAGCTTTTATCCTTTGCCAGACCCAAGAAGAAGAAACCAGTTGTCGCGCAAATGAAAAGCAACTGGGCTTATGTGGCGTGGTTCTTGTTTTATTTCATCCTCTTTTCAGTGATGACGCTTGGAATCGCGATTCCGTTTTTCATTATCACCGTTATTTTGGCCTTCACGCCGATTGCTGAAAAGCTATGGCGCAAGGTATCAGGGATTCGTCCGCTTAGGCTGAAATCGGAAAAAGAACGTTTATATCCGTTATTTGGGGAAGTGCTGTTTAAATTGATTGGCACGAAAGTGAAAATATCTCCCAAAATAATGCTCTACACAAAAGAAGATATTAGCATCAACGCCTTTGCGTTCGGCAAGAGTACAGTTGTATTAACAAGGGGCAGTATAGAGCTATTAAATGATGATTGCTTGAAGGGCTTAATAGCACATGAGTTTGGGCATTTTGCTAACAAGGATACCGAAGCGGTATTGCTCTCGACTGTAAGCAACTTCTTTATGTCATTTACGATCAATAAATTGACCGACCTTAAAAACCGCTATGATGAAGAAAACAAAAAAAGCGGGCTTGTTACCGGCTTTTTCAAGGCCATATTTGATCTTGTCTATTACATATTCAAGGCCATCAATTTCATTGGCGAATTGATCCTAATGCATACAAGCCGCCGGAATGAATACCTTGCGGATATGTTCGCCCATCGCATCGGCTTTGGCAAGGAATTAGCCGAGGTCTTAAACGAAATATACAGTGTGTCCGTCAGTAAGCCACAGAGCGTAAAGGAGCAATTAAAAAGCACCCACCCGGATATTACGCTGAGGATTGAGCGGCTTGAAGAAGCTTTGGATAAATAAGCAAACCGGCATGCATGGATTTACCACGCTTGCCGGTTTGTTTTAGAGTTTCATTAAATGAACCACATCCAGATGAAGCCGAACAGAACGATGAACTTGAACCAGTTCCAGAAGGTAGAAACATATCTTGTATTGAAGATAGTTTTAGAAGGCTGAGTGGTATTATCACCGCCGGGCGATGTGGTTGTTGGTTGTGTTGTTGTTGGGGTTTGGGTAGTTGTAGGTGAATTGTTTCCGCCACCACCACCGCCTGAATTATTCGTAGTGGTTGGGGCTGGCATTGTTGTGGTTGGAACAGGTGCTGTTGTTGGTACAGGGGGTTCCGTCTGGCTGGTAAAGGCTCTTAGATGTGGATAACCATTATTTACAGTGGGTGATATGTCCCAAATCGCATTAAAATCAAAGCCAACGAAGTTTACCTTGTTTTTCATTTGCGCAGAGGTTAGTTGTGTGCCATATTCACTGCCGTATAAGTCTAAGCAGTAACTATTGGAGACGTTCTTACTTGTAGAAATTCCTCCGCTCATTGTAGTTTGGCTACCATTAGAAGCATTCACTGTTCCAATATTGTAATTGTTTATGCTTGAACCAGTGTCTATGCGGCCTGCAATCCCGCCTGCATATGAATAATAAGCACCTGTAGCTGAAATCGCCCCAGTGTTAAAGCAATTTTTTTGTGGCCCTGATCCGCTGATTCCTCCCGCGTAAACACCATTGCCATAAAGTGAACCAGGGTTCACTGCGGTTACATTTCCTGCGTTATAGCATATATATACGGAACCATTTGTGCTTACCGAGCTACCATTAGAGCCACAAATCCCGCCCGAATAGGCACTCGCACCCAAGCCTGATTTAGT
>WRNG01000089.1 GCA_009776735.1 Dehalococcoidia bacterium
TTGTCCAAAAAAACAATTCTTTGCATTCTGCTTCTCACTGTGTGTTGTTGTTCTTGTACTGGCAACCCAGACAAGCCGTTATCTGACCCGCAAATGACCACTATCTCGACGCAGGAGATATTTCAACTGGAGGATATATTAGCGCAAGGACCGTATTGGGCTATATTTTCAACGGAAAGTCGATTTGGTTTTGCAGTTTACGATGCAAATGGGCTAGAATTTTTCCGTGACATGAATCCACTAGGCATGGTCGATCTACGTCAGCTGAGCGAGCACTTGGTTGAGATGAGCTTTTCTAGTGGAGAATCATTCGGAACACAATACTTTGACATTCAAGATAGACGATATTCCCCCGTATATTGGAATGTCTCTGCCTTAGAATATGATAAAGTTGTGTATTGCTCAACAGATCAAAATTGGCTTATTGTTCACGACATTTTTAATCCTGCCTATAACTTCACTTGTTTCGAACGCTCTTTTGTCAAAGGATTTATCTCGAGTATACCGGAAGAGCTTACGGATAGAATGACAATTCGACCTTTTGCTACAATAGAATTTTTGAATGAAAACCGCTTGCATGTGATTTACCTGTCCGATGATAGAGAGTTTATCGAGGAAACACTGGGCTTGTTATAGGTAAAAACCAATCCCGGGCACGGTAACTGTGACGTGCACGGCGCTGGACGGCAGCGGGGCGAGGGACACGTGCAGGGTGACGGTGAAGGAGAAGCCGAAGTCTGAAAGCGAGGCAGTGTTACAGGGTTTGACAGACGAAGAGGGGGCGGTGTTGCAGGCTGGAACGCAGACAGTGAATCCCGTAACGCAGTTTTTGCAATGGTTTTTATCAATCATTATGCAGTATGTGTTTCTGTATTTATTTGGGGATTTTTGGGGTTACATCAAAGACGAGAAAGTAGAGCTAGATACCCCTCTAATAGGCCAAGTTAAAAATAACTGGTGTTGGGCTGCATGTGCTCTGATGATTGGCAAAACATTAGTTCAGATAGGCAGCGATTACTTTATGTATGTTGTTGCAGTTGGGGGTAATGTCTCCGAGCCTGCTATTGTCAAGCTCCAATATTCGGGCACTGAGTATTGGGAAGTGGCGCGGTATAAGATTGGGTCCTTTTCAGGCATCGCGAATATGGGACATGTACAAAATTATAGTGGGGTCAATTACGCAGTCAAGTTTTTGCTTAAGGCGGGAACCAGTTTATCTACAGTCACTATTCCTTATAATGGTTCGCCGGGAAATGTATCGTCTGCTGGTTCGATTAAACTTCCAAAATCTCCTGTAAATTACTCGGGCTATGATGGTCAGGGAATTCATTACGAAAACATCGGCAACGGTAAAATCTATGTACCGTATTGGGGGTTTAATAGAGACACAGGATCAAATAAAAATCATGCAAACGTCATCCTCGTGTATGACAAAGTAAAGAACGCAAGTATAATTAGCAACCCAACCTATGTCAATTCATTTGAGATTAACAAAGGCGACAGTAACGCTGTAAAATTTGAAGTAGAGGGTTGCGGGTTCCGTGGAAACACGTTGTGGTTTAACGCGAATGAGGGGACATATAACCCAACTGAAAGAACAGACGGTGGTATATATACAGATTCTCGTAATATAAAATAAATATGTGGAGGAAATCACTTATGAAAAAGCTATTCATTGCATTATTGTGCGTGTCGCTTACGGGCCTTTGCGCTTGTGGGCCAGTTGAATCACCTGAGGGTACCACAGTTTCCACAACAGCACTGGGAATCAACGCAGAGACGACAACCAAAACCAAGGCCGAAGAAAACAGCCCATATTCCAACGAAATTAAGACGGTGATCAAAGCATATGGTGATTCCGATTTTTTGAAACAAGTTTACTACGCTTTTTATGACCTTGACGGCAACGCCACAGAGGAATTGCTGTTGGGCGAGGGATTGGGGCCTGTAAAGCTCTTCAATGTTTACACCATTCAAAACGGCGTTGCGACGCGGCAGGAAGAGTTCTTTATTGATACTGCTGAAAGTTCTCCGGCTTTGCTGTTTAGAAATGGTACCATAAGGGTGGATAGTGATTCCTATGATGGCGAGATGAGCTTTGGATATTATCGCTTTGAAGACGGAGAACTTAAGCGACAGACAACGCTGGCAGAAGAACATGGACAATACTACCATTATATTAAAGGAAATCGCACTCAATTGTCCAAAGCTAAATTTGAGCGAGTACAGAAGGAAATGGAAGGCGACGGCCAAGTGGTTGAGCTGGACTGGAAGCCCTTGGCAGAGTATGGACGGTGAGGGAAATAGTTTATGAAAAAAGCATTTAGCGCATTGCTAGGTCTATCGCTTATAGGGTTTTGTGCCTGCGTGCCGACAACACCAGATGAAACAACATCCGTTGAGAGCGACCCGTATTCCGATGTCTGCAAGACGTATTTTGAGATGTATGACGGGGATTTAGATGGTCTGTACTATAACCTCTATGACATTGACGGCAATGGAACGCAAGAGTTTTTGAGAGGCTGGGACACTACATACTCTGGCATTGTCATTGATGCCATTTTTACAATCCAAAACGGCGTTGCGGTGCGACAGGAGGCCTTGCCGCCGTGGATGGAGGAGTCTGATGTACAACGTTGGCTGTTTGGAAATGGCATCATTAAATGTGAAAGCTCCAGCGAGTCAATTGAATC
>WRNG01000090.1 GCA_009776735.1 Dehalococcoidia bacterium
CCCATTCCATCCCCAAGCCCATACAGTGCCGTCTGATTTGAGCGCGAGACTATGGTACGCTCCAGCAGCAATTGCCGTTACGCCTGACAGGGACGACACTTTCACGGGGGTATGGCGAACAGTGGTCGTTCCGTCGCCAAGCTGACCGTCCCCATTCCATCCCCAAGCCCATACAGTGCCGTCTGATTTGAGCGCGAGACTATAGTCCCATCCAGCAGCAATTGCCGTTACGCCTGACAGGGACGACACTTTCACGGGGCTGTAGCGATCAGTGGCCGTTCCGTCGCCAAGCTGACCGTTCCCATTCCATCCCCAAGCCCATACAGTGCCGTCTGATTTGAGCGCGAGACTATGGTACGCTCCAGCAGCAATTGCCGTTACGCCTGACAGGGACGACACTTGTACAGTGGTGGTGAAGAAAGAATCGGCAAGCTGACCGTAGTAGGTTTCTCCCCAAACCCACACTGTACCGTCTGATTTGAGAGCGAGGCTATGAGACTCTCCTCCTGCAATCATCGGCTTGACGGCTGAATACACGCCAGGGTCTGTTCCGTCAACCATGCCGATTTTGCCGCCGCTTGGGGTTACAATATCAAAATTATCGCTATAAAAGCTTTGACCATTACTGCAAGCATATAGGGGATGCCCAGCCTCAGTGCAAATCATTGAGGAAACAAATTTTCCCGCCCCGCGTGAAGCTATGTAGTAGCCGTCTTCATAGCCACCGCCAGCCTTGTTCTTTCGGCAGATCGCAAAGCACTCATTAGCGCCGACCGAAGCGGCGAACGCTGCTAGCTGAGCATTGCTGTTCGACTTATCCACAGTAACATATCTACCATTTACCTGCGCCTTGAATGCCAACCAACCGTCTGCTGTTTTACCCACCTCAAAATTTTGATTGGTTCCATTCGCGTTAGAGTTATAATCCACGAACAACGGCGCAGGCAGTTTAGTCCATTTAAAAATCTGGCTTAAAATCGGTATTTCGTGTGCGACTACATATTTTCCCGTCGCCGATAATTTAAAACGTATGTTGATGGGATCAGGGTCGGGGAAAAATTCATGGCTGAAGTTGGTGAAGCCTGAAGGGGCGGGAGGGACGCTCAATGACGTAATGTCGTTGTTATTATATGTTTCAATGTAGCCATAGCCTTTATTACGTTCTGGATCGTTACGCGCAAAAGGCTTATGTGTGCCAGCTTTCTCATCATACCAAGTTATATTGATGGATAGCTTCAGCCATGATGAAATTGTCGATTTTTTGATTGGCGGTCTATCCCAGTTTGTTCTGTTTTTGTAGGATGCTCCATTGACAGGAGCTCCGTTGTTGTCGGCGTAATATACGTCTTCTCCTTGAATATCGGTTATTATGATGGAATGTACTGTTCCCCCACCGTTGTAACGAATGTGGTCCCCAACTTTTAAGTTGTGTACATCTGCATGAACGGAAGTAGAAGTATTGACTTCGCCCAAATAAATCCCCCAAAGTTCAAAAAAAACTTGTCGGGCGAAGCCCCAGCATTGATGATTATCTCCTCCCCAATCCGTACTGTCATAGGTATGACCAAGGGCATAAGTGCCAGTTGGATATTTGCCCTCAAGTTCAACCAACTTTGATTTGAGCTGCGCCACGGTGTATACGCTCGCCGCTAATGTGCTCTCCACATTAGCCGCTATCAGCGTAACCGTGGAAACTAGCAGACAAAAGGCGGTGATGAGGGCTAGGGTTTTCTTTTTGACGATGCGCATGACTTTGTGCCTCCGTTTTCTATTTTAGACTCTTCCAAACTCTCGGGGTTTTCGAGTTGTAATTACCTGATTTTTATATATATGTCAAAGCCGCTCTCGCTTGCTTTGCAACGGAAATATTGCTAAACTAGAAACGCCTATACTAAATTAGTTTTATTTTGTTTCACCCGACAAACGGGCAACCATTGTAAAACGGGTGAAACTGTTTAGTATAGGCAACTAACAATGGTTGTCCTTTTTATTTGGACAGCCGCTAAACAGCCAAAGGAGGGCATAAATGGAAAATGGTAACAATATCATAAAAAGCGCGAAGGGGTGGAAGATTGCGGTGATCTGTCTTGCCGCGGCACTGGTGGTCATGTGTGGATTGTTTGCTTTCTTTGCGATCAAAAGTAGCAATGAAAGGATTACGTTACAAAATACGATTACTTCATTACAGAACAAACAAGAGCAAGAACCAGAGCCAGATACTGCGCCGAACGAGCCGGAGCCAGAATCAGAACAGAACTCGGACAGGTACCTCGTGATAGAGGAATGGGGTTTGAGGCTTAAAATCCCAACGGAATTTACGGAATTAACGTATGAGTCAGAAGGTCTAGATGACACCATAATGTCAATAAACGGTAAATTCAAACCCTCGCATGGAGGCGATGAAGTATTGGTCGAAACAAGCTTTTTGAGATATCGGCAAGACAATGACCCAATGAGAAATTGTAACGGTGGTTGTTTTCCTAATGTTCTGTATCATGACGACTATATTTTTTATTTTAATCCCCATTTGCCGAGTGTTGTTAATCACGCTCTGTAATGCTTGATGGTACTGAAAAGAAGTTTCTGTAACGCAGCGATTTGGGATTTG
>WRNG01000091.1 GCA_009776735.1 Dehalococcoidia bacterium
AAACAAAGATCCAATCCGATGGCGAAAATCAATGTCAGACATAAAAACGCTCTATAATAATCAATTTCCTATCATCAAACAAGCGGTTTGCCATTTGCCACCTGCCGGTAATAATCCAAGATACGGCGAGCCACAACTGACCAATCATATTGTTTGACCGTCTCCAGCCCACAAGCTCCCATACGCTGGCGTAAGTCCTTATCGTTTATTAGTTTGCTTATACTGTCGGCAATGGCATGACTGTTATGTGGCGGAACCAATAAGGCCTGTTCCCCATGTTTAACAACCGAGGAATAACCCGGATTCGAACTAGCCACAATGGGTTTTCCCAAAGCCATCGCCTCCAAAAGAACAATACCAAAACTCTCCTTCCCTACCGCCGGAGCACAGAAAATATCGGCTGTCTGATAATATCTTGGCAACTCATCATAAGAAACACCCCCCGTGAATACCACATCCTTTACTTTCCTATAACGCATCCACCACTCATATCGGCGGCGCAAAGTAACTCCAGGTCCGACAATAATAAGGCGAATATTGGGATTCTCTTTTTTTAGCCTCATATAGGCATGAAGCAAGTACTTTACTCCTTTTCTTCTCTCAAGTCGCCCAACGAAAACAATGTTAATTTTACCATCATCGTAACCATTTATTGGGCAGATCTGCGGGTTAAAATGCTTTAAATCCACTCCGTTAGGAATAACGCTGAATTCTCCTCGAATGTGTTTACTGGCATAATGCTTGGCTGGTTCAGACACAGCGATGCGTCCGTTCAGCTTACGATTACGCCTACGCACAAAAATCTGTGAAATCGGCCAACCCAACCAGTATCCGGGACTACCGCAATAGGCATGAAAAGTTCCCACATTTACGCAATCCGAAAAGCGTAAAACAGCACTGCATAACATAGGCATAAACGGCTCATGCAAGTGAACAACGTCAAAATGCTCTGCAGCAAGCACCTTCTTAATTTGGGGAGCCAAATGAACCGATAGACTTATACGGCTAATTGAGCCACTTGCCGGCACGGGCCGCGGCTTGCCAATGGGAATGAAGCGATCGCCTAAAGTAAGCCAATTCTTGCGTGAAGCAGGAGCAATGACGCGCACTTCATGCCCTAGCTTAGTAAATTCCTCGTCAAGGGCGCGAATATGGCTAACTACCCCACCAGGATGGGCAAAGTCATAAGGAGATACCAGCGCAATTTTCATTAGTGCTGCCGTAAGTTCCGGCTCCAATTACTGAATAACTCAGTTTACAGGAGCAGTTTCGCCTAATTTGCCGGCTTTTGACACTTCCTGGATAAAAGCCTCAACGTTGTTATGAGCCACATCGTCGGTATACTGCACAGGCGGTGATTTCATAAAATATGATGACGGAGCCAATAAAGCCCCTTTCAATCCGTTATCAAGCGCTAATTTGGCACAACGAACCGCATCAATAACCACTCCGGCGGAATTGGGGCTATCCCACACTTCCAACTTAGCCTCAAGCAATAGTGGAACATCACCGAAAGTACGCCCTTCCATGCGGATATGGCAAAACTTACGGTCTTGCAACCACGGCACGTAGTCAGACGGACCAACATGCACATCATCGGGTTCCAGCTTATAATCCAATTGAGAAGTAACTGCATTTGTTTTCGAAATCTTCTTCGATTCTAAGCGTTCTCTCTCAAGCATGTTAAGAAAATCGGTATTGCCGCCAAAATTCAATTGATATGTTCGCTCAAGTTTAACGCCACGATCCATGAAAAGACGGGTCAAAACACGATGAACGATAGTGGCACCAACCTGACTCTTGATATCATCGCCAATAATCGGTAGCCCTCTTGATTCAAATCTCTGCTGCCAATACTTTTCACGGGCGATAAAAACCGGAACACAATTAACAAAGGCACATCCGGCTGCCAAAACCTGCTCAACATACCACTTCGTCGCCTCTTCTGAGCCAACCGGCAAATAACTCACAACCACATCAGTTTTGGTGTCTTTGAGGATTTTAACGATGTCAGCGGTAGGGCCAGGCGCTTTTTCAATTATCTGAGACAGATATTTGCCAAGCCCATCGTGCGTCATCCCACGCTCAACCTTGACGCCCAGATTGGGCACATCGGTAAATTTATAAGTATTGTTGGGCTTAGTGAAAATTGCCTGAGCAAGATCTTTACCAACCTTGTTTTTATCAACATCAATCGCAGCCACAAAGTTAATGTCCGAGATGTGATATCCTCCCAAATTGACATGCATCAACCCCGGCACAAAATCAACTTCCTTAGCTTTCTTATAGAAAGTCACACCCTGAACAAAAGAAGAACAACAATTCCCCGCACCAATAATGGCAACATTGACTTTTCCCATATCTTCTCCTATATCCTCGTACATTATGTCTGGCTATACGCCTGACATGAGCTTGTTCTTTTGATTTCAACCCCCGCAATATACTCGCTTGCAAGCGTGTTTGTCAAGGGCACGCAATGTTTCCGTAAATATCCGCCAGTCCATGTAAAATCATGGACATGAAAAATACGACACGGATTACACTAAGTTGGG
>WRNG01000092.1 GCA_009776735.1 Dehalococcoidia bacterium
AAGCCGCAAATAAAGAATCAGCCAAAGAGCAAAGTGGAACGACAAGCCTGATACCGGCAAGAGGAGGTAGCCCGGTCGTGTGGGCGAGCGTCGATATGACAACAATAAAAGCACCGGGTTCGTCGTCCGCAACTGTCTGCACAACGGGCGATTGCATCAAAATCTGTCGAGAAGGATGGACTGTCACAGTAGAGCCGGGATTTGACACAGAAACTTTGACCGAAGCACTGCGGGCGGTGAACCGAATATGCTGCTGAAAGACATCCGCGAATATAGCGGTATACATATAGCGATAGGGGCAACCGATTTAAGAAAGTCAGTGGATGGTTTGGCAAATATAGTGAGGAATGATATTGCAATGGATCCGTTCGGCAATAATATATTTCTCTTTTGCAACAAGAAACGCAATAGGCTCAAGGGCTTAACTTGGGATAAAAACGGATTTTGCATATTCTACAAGAGATTGGACGGCATTGGAGCCAAGTTCATTTGGCCAAAACACCCTGAAGCTGTCCGTGATATCAGCGTAGCGCAGTTAGAATTGCTTATGAGCGGACTATCGGTAGACCCGCCTCGTGGATTTGATGAACTGGCAGCAAGAGATTTTTGATTGAAACAAGAAAAAAGCCAACGTCAAAATGTAGAAAATTATTTGAGGAAACAAGCTAATCGAAGTGCGTTTAAGAAGAGTTCTCCACAAATCAGCAGTTATCAGCACGCCACAGACGCAATTATGGCATATGGACGGCCACAGGCCGGATTTAATTCACAATCAAGAACGTTGCCAACAGTCAAAATAGCCAAACCCTTTAGTGCGTGGAAATTGCTTTTTTGCTTGTATTCCCTTACAATACTGGCATGGAAAAGATTACATTTGAAGGCTTGCCGCCTCAGGTAGTTGAATACATTTCGGGCCTTGAGAACAGGCTTGATAAATTGATGTCGCAAATCGAGCGGTTGACAGAGCTTTTACTCATCGCGCAAAAAGCCCAGTTTGGCTCTTCGAGCGAGAAGGCCAGATATATCCTTGAAGACGGGCTTGAACAGAGCAGCCTGTTCAATGAGGCGGAAGCGTATGCCAACGAGGATGAGCCTGATCCAATAATAATTGCAAAGCACGAGCGTAAGCCCAAGCGCACCAAAGAGGATCTGGCAAAGGATTTACCGGTAGAAAAGGTTGTAATCGACCTTGAGGAAGGCGAGCGCGTCTGTAATATCTGCGAGGACAAGGACGGCTTGAAAGCCATTGGCGAAGAATTCATCCGCCGTGAGCTAAACATCATCCCGGCTAAGGCGTTTATTGTGGAGACCTACCGGATAAACTATATCTGTAGCCGTTGCCATGAGGAAACCGATGAGGCGAACATCATCAAACCGGAAGTTCCGGTGCCGGTTGTAAAGCGCGGGCTTGCTTCTCCAAGCAGCGTAGCACATGTGATGTATGAGAAATACGCCAACGCGGTTCCATTATACCGGCAATCACAAAGCTGGGAGAATTTCGGGCTATCAATCTCGCGTGCAACCCTCTGCAACTGGATTATATACGCGAGCAATCACTGGCTTTTACCCCTATGGAGCGCACTGAAAAAGATTTTACTAACATCTCCGATTGTACTTGCGGATGAATCGAGATTTCAGGTACTAAAGGAGCCCGGCAAGAAACCTCAATCCCTGTCTCATATGTGGGTTTACTGCAATGGGGCTGTGGAATGACCACCGCCGATAGTGCTTTTTGAATATCAGCCGACTCGCGCCGGGGAACACCCAAAGGCGTTTCTTGAGGGCGCGGAGGTTATTTACCTCCATACCGATGGCTATGCCGCATACGATGCAGTTGAAAATGTAATTCACTGTGGCTGTTTCGCCCATCTTAGACGTAAGTTCAAGGATGCGATGCCTAAGAACGCGCCTAAGGATAATCCCGCCCGCATCGGGCTTGAGTATTGCCAGCAGCTTTTCAAATTGGAAGAGGGGTTTATGAAACTTACCCCGGAAAAACGGTTTGAGGAACGCCTGAAACAGTCAAAACCTCTTTTAGATAAATTCTTTGCTTGGGTGGAGTCCGTGAATCCTTTAGCAGGGTCAAAGTTTGTTGAAGCAATCACTTATGCTGTCAATCAAAAGGAACGGCTATCTGCATTCCTACTTGATGGGCGTTTAGAAATCAGTACCAACCGAATTGAAAATATGATTCGCCCTTATGCGATCGGGAGGAAAAACTGGTTNTTCGCTGACACTGTTAATGGAGCGCAATCCAGTGCTGTTGTTTATAGTATCGTAAGGACCGCAGTGGCGAATGGTTTGAACCCTTATCAATACTTGCTGCATCTTTTTACGCATTTGCCAACGTTGTTGTCCAAGACTCCGGAAGCCGAACTGTCTCGCTTTCTTCCTTGGAGCGACGAGGTTCAAGATAAATGCAAATTTGCGCAGGATTCCAAGGGGCAACTAACGCTCTTGAGTTGATGATATATTTTCTAAACCGGGATTCGTGCCGGATAGACAAGTATACCCTAAGGTTTTGCGCTTACGGTATAGAAAACAAA